>CAWUKV010000044.1:0-28737 GCA_963923025.1 uncultured bacterium | reverse complement strand
CTCTCCCAATCTGCTAAGCGAGCTCAAGCAGATCTACACCCACCAGCACGAACTCCCCATTGTCTGGCAGCTGGTGTCCAGTCAACTCGACTGCGACCGACTCGACTACCTGATGCGCGACAGCTATTACACAGGCGCATCCTACGGCCAGATCGATCTAGAGCGCATTCTACTCGCGATGGACTACGATGCCACCAGTCAGCAGCTCGTAGTGAATCACAAAGGTCAGGCTGCAATAGAACACTATCTGGTAGTGCGTTACCTGATGTACGCCCAGATTTACAACCATCCCAAAAATCTCTCTGCGACCTGGTTGATGGAGCAGATTTTTGACCGGGCCAGAGCACTTCTAGCTGCGGGCCAACTCGACGCCGACCCTGTGGTGACCGCCTGGTTGACGCATCCCATTAATGACCTGCCGCTACCACAGTACCTAGCCGGGGATGACATTGTCTTTACGTACCACATCCAGCGCTGGCAAAGGCATGCCGACTCGACCCTGGCAGACCTGTGCCGCCGCTTCACCGACCGCTGCCTGCTTAAGGCCGTAGATGTCACAGAGCATAGCCCTCAGGAACAGGCCGCACTCCTGGCCGAGGTCCAGTCACAGGCCGACCGACAAGGGTTTGAGGGGCACTGCTACAGCGGCCTGCGCCGCATCCACAGCCGGGGTTACACCCTCTATCACCACGGCATCAAGCTGATGACCGACTATGGTCCGGTTGAGATTAGTCAGCGATCGCCCCTAGTGCAAACGCTGACCCAACCCTACCAGCGCACCTGGCTGATCTACCCACCCGAGGTCATTCTGCCACCGGTTGGGTTGGCGGAACCGGTAGCCTAGTCGTACCCGATTCGCCACTCAGCACACCGCTGCTGACAACAGGGATCAGAAAAGCAACCAAAAAAACGGTATTGGAGACGGCGTTAGGCCAGAAGCCGGTAGCAACCGATGACACGCTGTCGATCACATACCAAACTACAATTGACGCTGTTATCCCTGTCCACAGCGTCTGATTGACTGCGTAATCCAGCTGATTTGTCACCCGCACCACCGCTAGCAGCATCAGGCTCCAGCCCATGGTGACGGCCCCCAAAACGGCCAAGCTAAAGCGCAGATGCGGCTCAAAAACAAACATTTCAGAACCGTTCATCAGATCCATTACGGCAATAGCAGGCCCGCTGGTGGCCTCCCAGCCGCTACCCACCAGCACCAGGCCAAACAGTCCCACCGCACCGCACCAGACCGCCATCCATTTTTGCCAAGTTTGAGTCATGTTATGTCTCAGAACGCTACTGACCTGCATCCTAGAAATTCTCGTAGGGTGCAGCAATTACCTGGCGGGTAATAGGGATGGGTGGGGTGAAAAGCCGTACAGATCCCAGTACATCGCGTCCTTGAAACAACTCATTGGACTACGGACCAGCGGGTACTTGTTGTAAATCGTCTAGATTCAGACCTTGCAGCTGCTCGTAGGCTTGTTCAATCGTGGGCTGTCCGCGCAAAAATCCGGTGCTGGCACCGGGGCAGATGTGGCTTAGCGTTTCTGCTGAAAAGGTGTCTCGGAGCTTTTGCACGTTACGAAGCTGGCGGGGCCAGTGAAAGGTTTTGGATAACCTTAGGGGAACAGGTTGGCCCTGACGGTTAGGCAGCAGGTGACGCCCCGTGAACAGCACACCGCCCTGCTGAGGGATGTAGACACAGGCACTGCCGGGGGAATGCCCTGATGTCCACAGTGCGTACTGTCCTGGGTTGAGGGGGTGGCGATCGCGAAACTCAGTCACGTCTATCCCCGGTAACAGGTAAGCCTCCTGTTCTTGCACGATGACCTCACAGCCTAGCCGCTGCTGCCAGTCTTTAACGCGACTGCTGCCGCCTCGATGAGTGATCACCAGCCAGCGCACACCGCCCTGCTGGGACAGGAACTCAGCATACGTATCGTTCCACGCGGGGCAGTCGATCAGAATATTGGCCGCCTCTGTTGTCGAGATCGTTGTCGAAATCGGTAAATCTTCTGTCACGTCATCGGAGAGACGCCCGTTCTGGGCAGATTTTTCTACAATGGAGGACGTCACTAAATAGGCCGTGCCACCAAGCGTTTCCCGGTTGGGGGGAAACGCATAGACCGAGTCCAGCACCTGGCGGGGCGGTTTAACAGTCGGTAAGGCCCCAGTCATCTTGCTCGCTCCCATAAATTTGATCACTCGCCTTGTGTAACGTTGCTGATGGATTGTGCTGACGTGCGATCATAAAAATAGACCGATTAGGCAGACTAAAACAAAGAAAGACTGATACGTTCCGACCCAGACGCAATCTATGCCGTTTTTCTTGCTCGCTATCCTATTGGGAATCCTCACCTACTGGGTGATTCGTCGTAGCGTGGCCAACATTACCCGCACGCCGGTTTGGCTGCTGTGGTTTGTAATGATGCTACCCGTGTTCGTCTTGGTCACCTGGCTGCTGTTCCAGGGGGATGAGGCCCTGCCCATGCTGCTGGTTTACGGACTATTCATTCTATGTCCGGTGGTATATGCATTTTTGATTGCCCTCGGTCGGCTACCCGCCGCCCAAGAGGCCACAGCAACTGCCCCGGTGGTTGAGAAGGCCGCACCAGAGAAGCCCATCACCCGCGACGAAGAAACCCTGCTCCAGCGCTGCTTCCCCTGGTCGGTTTACTACTTACAAGACATTGAGTACCGGGCGCAGACGATGATCTGCCGGGGCAAGCTCAAGACTAATCCTGGGCAGGCGTACCAAACGGTGACGCAAAACATCAAAACTCAGTTTGGCGATCGCTTTTTAGTCGTCTTTCAAGAGGGCTTTAGCGGCAAGCCTTTTTTTGCCCTGATTCCTAACCCCCAGCGGCTAAAGAAGGCCAATAAGCAGAAAAAGACTGGGCGACCTGGCATTGCGATCGCACTGCTGATCACCACGCTAATTACCACGACCCTGGCGGGCGTTTTCTATATCGGCGGCTTCTCTAGCAGTCTGCTGCGCGAACGACCTGAGCTGTTCTGGCAGCAGGGCGTTGCCTACGGTCTGGCGCTACTTACCATTTTGGGAACCCACGAGATGGGGCACTATCTCATGGCCCGCCGCTACAAAATTGACGCCACACCGCCCTACTTCATACCGGTGCCGTTCTTCCTAGGTACCTTTGGCGCGTTTATTCAGCTTCGTGCCCCGGTTCCCAACCGTCGTGCCCTGTTTGACGTTGGCATTGCTGGGCCGCTGGCGGGTCTAGTCATGACGCTGCCGATTTTACTGTGGGGACTGGCTCACTCGACGGTGATTCCCATTACCGAAGAAGCCAGCCTTTTGAACTTTAACGAGCTTGACCCTGGTGGTTCCGTAATTTTGGCGCTGCTGAGTAAGCTGGCACTGGGCGGTACCTTGGCCGCGAACCAGGCGATTGACCTGCACCCTGTGGCAGTGGCGGGCTGTTTAGGCTTGGTGGTTACGGCTCTGAATCTGATGCCGGTGGGTCAGCTTGACGGCGGCCACATCGTCCATGCCATCTACGGCCAGCGTATGGGTGCCCTGATTGGTCAAATTTCTCGGTTTTTGGTGCTGGTCTTGGCCTTTGTCCACTCCGAGTTTCTGCTGTGGGCCGTGCTGCTGTTCTTCATTCCCACGGTAGATGAGCCTGCGCTGAATGACGTCAGTGAGCTGGATCAAGGCCGTGACCTGTTGGGGCTGCTGGCGCTGACGCTGCTGGTGCTGATTGTGATTCCGGCACCGAGCGTGCTGACAACGGCACTGTTTGGCAGTTGAAGACGGCAGGGCTACTGTGGATCGGCTGATTGCTTCTGTAACCAAGTTTTCAGCTGTGATTTCTTGTGGTAGGTCACCGAGTTGGGTCTGGAGGGCTTGGAGGAGGAGATGTGCGATCGCATCTGGCTGACGCATAAGTGAGCTTCTTGCTTACGGAAGAGAGCCTCACCAAACCAAAGGACACGGGCGACTAAATCAGCTCACGCCCTACAGGTGTACCGTTGACAAAATCCGCCACATCTTCTGGATAGCGAAAGCCCTTGGTGCTGTCTATTCAGTTCCTTCAGCGGGGGTGGTGTTCGCGTCTTCTTGATCACCAGCATGTTGCCGTCTTCGGTTAGTTCGACAGTTGAGCCTTCACTCAAGCCTAGACGATTTGCCAGCGCGTGAGGAAGCCGCAAGCCCAAATTGTCGCCCCATGTCTCAAGCTGAATTTTCATAGTCAAACCATCCTGAGAAGGAGCAAAAACTGAATCGGGTCTAAAGCTGTGTAGGCTCGGACGGTTCAAATAGGGTGGCTTCGAGCTGAGCTAGAGCCGTTTCCAGATCGTCGTTGACAATCTGCACGTCAAACTCGGTGGCGGCGGCGATTTCAACCTGGGCGCGGGCGAGACGTTTTGCGATCGCACCTTCCGTATCCTGATCCCGCTGGCGCAGCCGATCCTCTAACGCAGCCAACGACGGCGGTAAAACAAAAATCTGGAGTGCACTGGGGAAGGTCTGCCGTACCTGTCGTGCCCCTTCTAGCTCAATTTCAAGAATGACCCGACGGCCATTTTGGACCTGTTCGGCCAGGGGACGAATGGGCGTGCCGTAGAGGTTACCGGCAAACTCGGCCCACTCTAACAGCTGCCCCTGACGAATCATTTGCTCGAACCGGCCTCGGTCAACAAAATAGTAGTGCTGCCCATCGACCTCACCTGAACGAGGGGCGCGGGTCGTGGCCGACACCGACACGGACAGGTCTGGATGCTTAGCCAATAGCCGTCGCAGCAGTGTGCCTTTGCCTACACCACTGGGTCCAGTGAAGACGATAAGCTGGCCCGTAGGATGCCCCATCGTCTGCTGTGAGCCGCGCTCAGCCGCTGGCGTTACCGAAGAAGGGGTAGAAAAGGCCATCGAAGATGCAGTCAGAGAAGCCATAGACACAGTTTAGACGGCAGGATTGGAGCGGGGTTTAGGCGTCGGGGGCTAAGCGCCGGGGTTGGGGCGTCGGGAGCTAAGCGTCAGGTAAGTCGAACAGCACCGTGGTCATGTAGCGCTCGGCCCAGTCGGCATCGAACGCCTTTTCCAAGATGCGACGAGTTTTATCATTTTGACGCTGCTGGGCGCAATATTGCTGCTGCCCTGCTAAATTTTTTGCCCGTTGCTGGGGGTTAGGACGGGCTGCGATCGCATTACTACAGTGCAGATCCAGATAGTCACCGACCTGCCGCAAAAACCGGTTCTCTTCAGCCGCACCAATGGGTTTGATGAAGCAGCAGTAGTCCGAAAAAATATAACCCCAGGCGGGCAGCTGGCGGGGCTGGGTGTAGGTCTGCATCAAACGGGGCAAGGCCAAGTGGTAAGCCGGGGGCAGCCCATCGGGCAAGGTCGGCGACAGGTCGACAATGGCTGCACTGACCTGACCGCGCCCGCTGACCACGTCACAGCCAAAAATCGGCAGGCCGTACTCCGGGTGGGGAAACATGACGCAGTGCAAAATGTCGAGCTGCGTGCCAATGCGGGCTAGCTCCAGGTGGAGCTTGCGAAACTGCGGCGTTTGATAACAGCGGTTTTCAATGATCAGCCGCTCCCCTTCCAAACGGCTTTCGACGTAGCCCAGGTCGGCAGGCAACGTATAGGGAGATAGCGCCAGACGGCTCCAAGCTGACTCAATAGTTTCGGCTAGCGCCCGGATGACCGGATGCTGTTTCTGGCGAATAGAGGACTTAACCGCAGTCGACATGGATTTGAAGACGCAACCTGAACGAGCCTGTTGCAGTTAGAGAGCGAGGTTTACGCCCATTCTTAGCGGTGGGTGACCCTGCCTGCGGCAGTTAATCCGTGGCTAAAGTGAATTGGGCTGTAAATCCTCAGCATAACAGTTTGATTGCCATCGGTTCAGTCCTGACGGTGGCTTGACAAACGAACCGTGGTTTGTGATCAACTGTTCGGATTACAGCCAGTCTTCCTGACTCGGGCCATTTACAACGGAAGAGAGAATTACCGGAATCGTTTCACCCCGCCTCTTTGGCCCGATCACTGTGGTTACTCAGCTCGCTTCTCGTAAAATCCTCGGCCTCAATCAGCGGGCCTATCAGTGTCTAAAGCTGGCGCTGAGTCTTAACCTGCGTCGCCAGCTCCTGATTGCCGTCTGTGACAATATTGTTCTGCAAAACCAGTTGGCGACGCAGCTCGAAGCCGACCTAGGTCAGCCCGACACCGCTGACCCTATTTCCCAGGTTATTCTGCCAGACCGCACCGTTAACCTGGCACGGCTAACCCTAGACCCTACCCAGACCGACTTTGTAGCTCAAATTGCCCAGTGGCTACAGCAGCAGCCTGCGGGCCAAATGCCCTGCCTACAGCTGCTTGGCATTGAGCAAATGACCCGTCAGTCACTGATGGCGCAGCATCACTTCTTACAGTCTTTAGAAGCAGTGGAGTCGCTGCTGCCCCACCTCAACACCAGTCTGCTGCTTTGGCTCCCCTGGCCCTGGCTGAGGGCCATCCAGCAGTCGGCCCCGCAGTTTTGGCAGTGGCGCAGCGGCCTGTTCGAATTTGTGGGTGAGCCCACGCCGGTCGTTGCTATCCCTGACGGGCTCAGCGACAGCCCGACCCCAACTCCCATCATCAACGAGGTGGTTTCGACCAGCAGCTTATACGGTGAATCGGTCAAAGTCTCCCCGACGACCGAAACTGAAGCATCTGAGGCGGGCTCAGCCGATACGGCAAGCGCTGAACTGGCCTCAGGGCCAGTTGACCTGTGGACACTGCTGAGCGAGGACCTGGCGCAGCTGGAGGCGGTGGGGACCGAGTCGGAGGCAGACACGATTGATTCAGGCGCTGATGCAGATAGTGCGGCCGAGATCGCGCCCCTTGCCCAGCAGACGCTTGATTCGCAGACACTCGAAGCCCTGGAAGAGGCCGTTGCTCCACCGCCAGAGGCTCCTGCCAAAGCAGCCCCAGCCATCGACTTTAGCCGTGTCAGCCAACCCTTCGAAGCCCTGGCTGAACTCAAACGCCGCCAGCGCCCCCCAGCAGAAATTGCCCAAGCCTACCTGGCCCTGGGCCACCACTACCGCAACCAGATCGAGGCAGGCGCGGTGACGCCAGACCTGATTAACTGGGCCATCGAAGCCTACGAGGAAGGACTGCGATGGCTGGACGAGCACGACCCGGCCTGCGGGTCGGGGTTAAACGACCTGGGCACTCTGCACTGGATTCAGGCCCAGCAGCAGCCCGACCCGCAACAGCAGATGGCAGGCATGGCCCGCAGCTTAGAGGCTTACGAAAGCGGTCTGGTAAAGATTGACCAGCAGCGTCAGCCGGAAGTGGCAAGCCGCTTGCACAGCAACGTGGGCGCGGTCCATAGCACGTTAGCCAGCTACGACCAGCCCGTCCAGCACCTAGAGCAGTCGGTCGAAGCCTACCGGCGAGCACTGCCGCTGTGTTCGATGGAGCAACAGCCCGAAGAGTACGCCACCCTGCAAAACAGCTTGGGTTCGGTGTACTGGAAGCTGTCTCACTACCAGTCCGAGAAGCAGGCTAGCAGCTGCCTGCACCGTGCGATCGCGGCCTACAACGAAGCCCTCAAGGCCCATAGCCCCCAGCAGGCCCCGCTGGACTACGCCTCAGTGCAAAACAACCTAGGCATCGCCTACTGGAGCCTGTCGAAGCACGAGCGGCCCGTCTTCTTGCTCAAGCACGCCATTGCCGCCTACCGCGACGCGCTCAACTACCGCACGCCTCACACCGACCCAGGAGCCTGCGCCAGTACCTACAACAACCTGGGCACCGCCTACTGGGAAATTGCCACTCATTTGGATGACGAGCCCGACCCCCAGGACCGCTACCGCCAGAACGCCATCATTGCCTACGAAGCGGCGCTGAAGGCTGCTCAGCAGGGGCCGTCCACCCTGGATCTGCGCTCTATCCACCACTGCCTGGGCAACGTCTACGACCAGATGGCACAAAAGTCTGACGCCAACAAATACCTGCCCAAGGCACTGGGCCACTACCTAGCCGCCCTAGCAGACCTGGAGCGGACCAACCCGGTCTACGACCCCATCTTTAAGTCCTTAGTGCGCAACCTGCGTAGCCACTATGACCAGTTGGGGTTAGCAGGGCAGCAAACCGCGCTGGGGCGTTTGCCAGGAATCCTGCTGCCTGAGGTGATGCAGGCGATTTAGCGCACAGTGCTGAGCAGCTTGCTAACTTAGCGCGCCCTCATCCCCCAGGGAGAGGGACTTAAGGAGAGGGACTTCAGGAAAGGGCCTGCAACAACCTGCAAATGATGCTTCCGCAGCACGCTCCCTCCTGAATTCTGCCTCCTGACTACATCCCCGATTCTAGAAATCACCGGGAAAACCTATCAATTGCCTTACCCCTTGGTCCCGGCTAATTCTGCTGGAGCTTTCTTCTCTAAAAACGATTTGAGCTCTTTAGCCAGGTCGTTTTGATTGCGCTGGGCTTCCCAACTGCCTCGGTTACGGCTGTTTTGTATCCACTGGCCGCTGATGTGGTTACCGTCTTCGGACAGGGTGCCCGTGTAGCGGATGCTGTAGCTGCCGTTGCTGAGGTAGCGCTTCACAAAACTGACCTGTCGGCCAATCACCTCGCCTTGCAGGCTGGCTTCTCCCAGTGGGCCGTCGTCGAGAATTCTGCCGCTGAGGCTGCCCTTAGCCTGAGCCAGGCTGGCTTCAAAGCGGGTAGGTTCTTTCGATTGCCAGTAGGTACCGAGCCAAGCGCCAGTCAGGTCTGCCACGGGGCAACCTCCTTCGGTAGAGGGTTAGACAGGGATAGTAGAATCCGATAGATTTGCACCTAGAATCCGATAGATTTGCATCTAGAATCCGATAGATTTGCATCTAGACGTGCGAGTTGAGAGATCCCGATTGATAGCCCTGTCGATTGCTCTTAATTGTGTCGCCTTTTCTGCGATCGCGCACCCACCACCACCCTCAATGCCACCGTTCGCTGACCTGCCCGCATCCTGCCTCAAACTTCCTGTTCGTTAAGCCCCGTTCCCTATGCCGCTGTACATCATCTTTGCGCTGGTCATTGCCTTCTTTGCCATCCTCTTTGCACTCCAGAACAACAACCTGGTTACCATCAACCTGCTGATTTGGGAGGCCAAAGAGTCTCTAGCGATAATCTTGCTGGCCACGCTAGCCATTGGGGTGCTGATCGGCCTGCTGGTGGCGCTACCGTCCATTCTTAAGCGGGGCTGGCGGACCTCTCGGGTCAAGAAGCAGGCCGCTAGCCTAGAAGACCAGCTAATGGAAAAAGACCGGCAGGTCAGCGCCCAGTCTCGCAAGGCAGATGGCCTGCGGCAGAGCTACCAAAACCTGTTGCAGTCGCTTAATCTAACCGACGGCACCACCGGCCTGCTGTCGAGCCGAGTACTGCCCCAAACGCTGGGGGCGCTACTCCAGCAGATGCAGCTCCAGCCGATGAACGAGCAGTTTAATGCGGTGGCGCTGCTGCTGCTGCAAACGGAGCTGCCGGAGGACATGCGGCTGACCAACCCAGCAGGATTGTGGGACGCGATTGCACAGCGCATCCAGAACAACATCACGGTAGACAGCTGGCTTTATAGCCAGGGCGATGGCAAGTTTATGTGTACGCTGACGGGCTTTGATATGAAGGCCGTCAGCCAGTACGCCGAGACGCTACAGAGTGCCGTGACTGAAGCACCGCTGGCCGTAGACGGAGGGCAGCAGGTTCCCGCAGACCTAAGCGTGGGCGGCGTTCTGGTAGACCGAGAGCATCCGGTTGCTAGCCCGCAAGACATGCAGGCCCAGGCCCAGGCCGCACTGGCTCAGGCGCAGCAGCGGGGTAGAAACCGCATTCGCATTTTGAAGGCGGGGAAGACCGCGTAGGGCCCGGTGATAGAGGCAGAACCCTCTAGCCAGACGTCAAAGCCCCTTTCAAAAAGTCAACAAAGACCTTCACCTTGGCGGCGATGTACCGACGAGACGGATAAACCACCCAGGCTGCGGTATCAAACGTTGTGGCCGTCACCGCATAGCTCGGAAGTGCATTGACCAGCCTGCCCGCTGCCAGGTCATCACCAACGAGCCAGTCCGGCAGCAGCGCCAGCCCCATGTCTGTAATGGCACAGTCCCGCAGCGCCACAGCGTTCGACACTACCGTTTGCCCTTGCACATCAACCGCCATTTGCTGGCCTTGAGAGTCGCGAAACAGCCACCGTGACCGAAAACCCGCCAGGGGAAACAGCAGGCAGGTGTGCTGGGCCAGGTCGTCGGGATGGGTGATGGGCGACCTACGCTGCAAGTAGCCCGGACTGGCACAGACGCAGTATTGGGTCGGCATCAGCCGCTGGGCAATCAGGGTCGAATCAGCCATCATCCCCAGCCGAATCGCCACATCAACCCGCTCAGCCAGCAGGTCTACAACCGCATCCGTCAGCAGCAGATCCACCGTCAGGTCTGGATACTGGGCCTGAAACGCAGGCAGCAGCGGCACGATGCACTGGAGGCCAAAGGAAACGGACGCCGTAACGCGCAGCTGGCCCCTCGGCTGCGCGGCAATATCCACCGCAATATCGCCCGCCTGCTGCAAGTCTTCAACCAGCGACTCGATCCGCTCAAAATAGGTTGTGCCTGCCTCGGTGGTCGAGAGCTTGCGGGTGGTGCGCTGGAATAGGCGTAGGCCCAACTCGGTTTCTAGCGAAGCGATTGCCCGCGATACCGACGACGGGTCTAGGTTGCGATCGCGGGCCACCGCCGCAAAGTTGCCCTGCCGCACAACCGCAATAAAGAGTTGCAACGTCGAGAGTTCCACCGCCATAATTCATGCAGTACATGCATGAGTGTAGTTCACTTCAATAGGTTTATTGCACTATCTCCACGAACTAAGCTCGGTTCAACAGCAATAGGGAGACAGAACAATGCAGCAGATTGCAATTTTGGGTGCTGGCGCAATGGGTTCTCGACTGGCAGACAACCTGCTAGAGGCAGGCTATCCCGTCACGGTTTACAACCGCACTCAGGCCCGCACCGAGCCACTCGTTGCCAAAGGCGCTACGTATGCCACCACACCCCGAGCTGCCGCTGAAGGGGCAAAAGTTGTGATCAGCATGGTGCGGGATGATGGGGCCTCTCGCCAGGTCTGGCTGACGGAGGATGCGGGGGCAGCGCATGGACTGGGGGAAGGCGCGATCGCGATTGAAGCCAGTACCCTGACCGTCAGCTTTATCCAAGACCTCGCCCAAGCTGTGAAACATCACGGCAAACCCTTTCTCACGGTCCCAGTGGTAGGATCTCGTCCCCAGGCCGAGGCCAATTGCCTGACTGGACTGGCGGGTGGTGACTTGGACGTGCTGGATCAGGTTCAAGCCACCCTAAACTCTGCTGGCATCACAACCCTCTATCCCGTTGGTTCCGCTGCCCAGGCCATGACCCTAAAGCTGGCGGTCAACGTCCTGTTTGGCACCCAGGTTGCGGCCCTGGCAGAAATGCTCACAATGCTGACGCAGAGCGGTCTGTTGGCGGAGCAGGCTATGGCACTGCTAAGCAAGCTGCCCATCACCCCCCCCGCCATGCAGGGAGCAGGCGGGCTGATGGTCAAGCAGCAACACGCCCCGCTGTTTCCCATTGCGCTAGTCGAGAAAGATTTTGACTATGCGATGGCGTCGGTGGAGGGAGTGTGTCCTGTATCGGCGGCAGTGCGATCGCGCTATCGACAGGCCATTGACCAAGGGTACGGCGACGATAACATCACTGGCATCATCCAGCTCTTTGCCACAGCAATACCCTAAAATAGGGCTCTGAACGATGGTGCTGGGCTGCTCCAGCATCGAAGTCTATCCTTCTGATGTTGTCGGGCTATGGATCGCTGGTTGGTTGCTACCTTCTACAAGTTCGTCACCCTGACTAATTGCGAAAGTCTGCGGCTGGCACTGCTAGACTGCTGCCAACAACAGCAGGTCAGAGGCACCATTCTGCTAGCAACCGAGGGCATTAACGCTACGATTTCAGGCTCTGCCGAGGGTATTGCTCAGGTTCTGGCCTTCCTAAAACAGGACGAGCGGTTTGCAGACCTCACCCACAAAGAAGCCTGGGCTGACAGCACCCCCTTCGACAAGATGAAGGTAAAGATCAAAAAAGAGATTGTTACCTTTGGCAATCCCGAGGCCAACCCAGCAGAGCAGGTCGGCACCTACATAGAGCCTCAAGACTGGAACGAGATCATTGCCGACCCAGCGGTTACCGTTGTTGATACCCGCAACGAGTACGAAGTCGGTATCGGCTCCTTTCAAAGGGCTCAGAATCCTCATACCGAGTCTTTTCGAGACTTTCCTGAGTATGTGGAGCAGCAGCTTGACCCGGCCAAGAACAAGAAAGTTGCCATGTTTTGCACCGGCGGTATTCGCTGCGAAAAGGCGTCTGCCTATCTGTTGAAGCAAGGCTTTGAGGAGGTCTACCACCTCAAGGGCGGCATCCTCAAATATCTAGAAACAGTGCCCCAGGCAGAGAGTTTGTGGGAAGGTGAATGCTTTGTTTTTGACGACCGAGTAACGGTGCAGCACGATCTGGAACCAGGCAGCTACGACCTCTGCTATGCCTGTGGTCATCCGGTTTCAGCAGAAGATAAAACTTCTCCTGACTACGAGGTTGAGGTTAGCTGCCCGCACTGCATATCGGAACTGACCCCAGAAAAACGAGAGACGTTGCTAGAGAAGCGGCGACAGCGTCAGTTGATGAAACAGGCTGCTCAGCGGACATCGTAGAATAATCTCGTTCAATCTTTATGCCGACTGCGCGTCACTCAGTGTTGGTTGCCGAAGGGGGAGGACGGCGAAAAAACACCTCTTTGTCAGCGCATTAACGCTTGCTAGCCTCATTCAGTACTTCGATATAGTTCACCATTCTGTGGTCTTTGATGCTGCCTGAAATGACGCGCAGACTAAAGCCACGTTTAAATGTCACCAGCTGATCGACGTGTTTGTAACGGCCCTGCCACCACCGAGGCAGCTTTGCAACGATGTCCCAACCATGAACAACTCGCCAAGACTCAGGGACGCGGCGATTGTAGGACTCGACAAACGCGTCGTTGCCAACTTTGGGTGCCCCAAAGGTATACACCTGAATTGCTAAGCCAAAGTTGTATTGCAGGTCGAGGCCACACAGGTTTGCCAATGCCCCACCCAAGCTGTGGCCGGTGATGCGCCACTGAGTAATGTCGCTCTGTTTGACCGCGTCGTGGATCTGATCGCGTACCGATAGATAAGCCCGGATAAAACCGCTGTGCATCTTGACCGGGCTTGAAGAGGGCGCGTACTCGTCAGGATAAACCAGTTCGCTATTCTTAACGACCTGCTTGGCCACAGCTTTGACCTGCTGCTGATATTCGGCTTGGGCGGTTTCTTCAACCTGCTCAACAATCTCTTCCGGCTCCATTTCTGCAACGGCAGCCGGTCGCTGGGTCAGGTCAAACATTTCTTGCTGCACCTGCAGGTTAATGCGCCAGTCGGCCTCACCCTGGCTGCCTCGAAACACCACGTAGCCCACCGGTTCTCCAGCCGATTCGGTTGTGACAATGGCCAGTTGCGTATCGGTTTGGTCGTTGGTGATGAACTGTGTCGGCGCATCGGGTAAGACCGGATAGGTGGCCCCATCGGCTAAATCTTGGTAAACCGCGTTGGCCAGGAGCGCGCAGCGATAGGCGATAGTGTAGTCCATAGTGATGAGGGGGCGTAAATGCAGGGGCGCAGTTTAAACAAACGGAGGCTTAATCAAGCCAGCTCAATTTGTTAACCTGTGTAAACAGTTAGGTTGAGTACCCTTCTTTGGTTATGTCTTCGGTTTCCTCTTCGGTGATTTCGGGTTTATCTGCCAATTTTTCTGCCGTTAGGGCAGCCACTGCCTCACCCGCAGCGGTCAAGGAGCGGGCCTCGGAGGTGACGCGCAAGCCATACCCCAACTACAAGATCATTGTATTGAATGATGACTTCAATACCTTTCAGCACGTTGCGGAAACGCTAACTAAGTACATCCCCAACATGACACCAGACGCAGCCTGGGACTTGGCCAATAAGATTCATCACGAGGGGCAGGCCATTGTCTGGGTCGGCCCGTTGGAACAGGCTGAACTGTATCACTCACAACTGACGCGGGCAGGGCTGACAATGGCTCCCTTAGAGCAGGCCTAGGGTACTTTAAAAGAGTCGAACCGGCCCAACCTCAAACCTGCCCAATCCCCCAAATCTGTCCAATCCATGAGCACCTCCGCTTCGGACGAATCCTCGGGACGGGTCGTTTTGACCCACTCTACCCATCTCCCTGGACTGATCAATATCCTCCAGAAGTTGGTCGCGCACCCCCAGGTCAGCACGCTAACGCCAGCGGTGATAGGACGGGCACGATCAAATGCGCCCAAGTTTCGGTTGCGGGTCTCGGTGCCTACACCTGGCGGGTTTAAGCTCATTGCCCGCAAAGGCAAGTCGGTTCAGGAAGTCTTTGCCATCACCACACTGACACAGGCAGAACTGCAGGCGGCAATCGATGCGCTCATCCAACGGTATCGACCATGACGGTGGCGACAGACTGGATTAGCGAAGGGCAAGCCAGTTTTCGAGTCGGACATGCGTTTTACCGACCTAAAAGCAAGATTGGGCGAGACCTGGCGGTGCTGGCAGCAGCAGCCTACCGCCAACAGCGGGGTGAGTTACGTGTTCTGGACGTAATGACCGGGTGCGGGGTCAGGTCCCTTCGCTATCATCTGGAAGCCGGGGCCGACTGGGTCTGGGCTAACGAGGGCAACCCGGACTTGCGGGAGCTGCTAGCCGAGAACTTGGCTAAAGGGATGACGCCGCGCAGCTTTCGCGTCACTCACCAGGATGCTAATCAAATCTTCTTCAACTGCTACCAGCAGCGAGACTTTTACGATCTGGTAGACATTGATAGCTTTGGTAACCCGACGCCCTTTTTGCAAACCGGATTGTGGGCGACCAAGATTGGTGGACTGCTGTACCTGACCAGTACCGACGGACGGACCACCAGCGGTCACGCCCCAGACAAGAGCCTACAGGTCTACAGTGCCTATGCCCGCAGCCACCCCGCTGTCCATGAGCAGGGTCTGCGGCTATTGCTGGGCGGTGTGGCTCAGCAGGCTGCCTCGCGGGGGATGCAGGTGGAGCCAGTCTTTTCTGTCTTTAACGGACAGGTGCATCGAGTGATGGTGCGTCTGGTTACGAAAAAAGAGTGGGATTCAGGTCAGTACGGTTTTTTGGCCTACTGCCACGGCTGTGGACAGTTTCAAACGGTAACCTGGCGAAAGCTGGGGCGGGTCAAGTGTCCGTGCCACGAAGCGCTATCGACCGACGTGCAGCCCCGTCCGCCGGTGCTGAGCGGACCGATGTGGCTGGGGCCGCTGCACGATAGGGCCACTTTAAAGAAAATGGGTGGACTAGCGGAGGATTGGGGCTGGACTGCGTGTGTAACGCTGATTCAGCTGATGGATGAGGAGGCCGACATGCCCCCCTATTACTACCCCCTGGGCGAAATTGGGCGACGGGGCAAAATGGACATTCCCCAGCGCGATGCGTTGATTGCCAAACTCCGAGCCGCCGGTCACCGAGCAACCCGAACACATTTTGACTTTCAGGCGATTAAAACCGACGCGCCCATTGCAGCCTGTGTCGCAGTGGCTCAAGCGGAGTGACTGGACTGTAGCAGTCGAAGGATTAGTTAAAGCATTCGACTGCGTCGAGGGGCTCCAGTATCAAGAACTTCAGCATCAGGAACTGTCCCTAGCCCCTCGACGAATGCAATATATAATGGCTGCCGAGTGCAACGTCAGAGGCTTTATGGCAGACGCGCAGCAGTTTACGGGCAAGCAGCGGGCGCTGGTGCAGAGCTTGCAAGGGTATTCTCGGGTTGAGAGCCTGCGATCGCACTGCCAAGCCCACGGCCTCGACGTTAACTTTGCCAAGGGATTTCTCCTCAGCGGTGCGCTGAATGAGTATGTGCAGTTGCAGGAGAAGGCCAACGCGGTTTGGGCACCGACCAGTAAGGGTGAAGCGCTGAACGGGCGGTTGCCTGGGGCTGCACTGGCGGCGCGGCTACTGCGGGGCATTGTCGATGTGGGCACGCTGAAAACGCTGATTGGCGGAGACTTTAGCCTCCAGTTCGGGGCACTCAAGGCAGCCCACGCGGTGGACATGGTCGAGCGTAACGGCACCAAGATTGTCCAGTCCCAAACGGACCGGGTCATGAAGGACTATTTGGAACGACAGGAGGTGCTAGATGCCGTCATGGCAGGGCAAACGCTGCCGCCCAACGATCCGAATCTTGCCTGGTTAGAGTCCCAGGGGTATCTGAGCCAGAAGAACGATACCGACTACGCCTTGACCATCCAGCCCAGCCTCAAGGATCTGGACTGGCAGCCCCTGGTGACTAACCTCACCAGCGAACTGCTGCTCTCAGGCGACTGGCAAGAAGTCCAGCTAAAGCCTTACAACATCCACGACGAAGTCCCCGATATTCTCTACGGGCAGGCCACCTGCCTAAGTGACTGTATTTGCCAGGTGCGCGATATTTTCCTCAACATGGGCTTTGACGAGATGACTGGCCCCATTGTGGAGTCAGCCTTTTGGAATTTTGACGCGCTGTTCACCCCCCAGGACCACCCAGCCCGCGACGCGCAAGATACGTTTTACCTACAGCAGCCGCAGCGACAGCCGCTACCGGAGGATTCAGGGCTAATTGACGCTATTCGGGCCATGCACGAGCAGGCCTATGGCGAAGCCTGGACGGAGGCTGAAGCCAGTCGGGCGCTGTTGCGGGCTCACACGACAGCGTCCACTGCCCGCAAGCTGTACACGCTCCAGGGCGAGACGGGCAAATATTTTTCCATTGACCGGGTATTTCGTAACGAGACGAGCGATCGCACCCACCTGGCCGAGTTTCATCAAATTGAAGGGGTCGTCATTGGCGAACTGCTCAGCATTCGTACGCTGATGGGCTATTTGCAGTACTTCTACGAACGCCTGGGCTTTACGGACCTAAAGTTTAAACCCACCTACAACCCCTACACCGAACCGTCCTTGGAAGTGCTGGCGTTTCACGAGCCTAGCGGTAAGTACATTGAGGTGGGTAACTCTGGTATTTTTAGGCCGGAGATGTTGGAGCCGTTGGGTTATCAAGACCGCAGCGTGATTGCCTGGGGGCTGGGGCTAGAACGGATTGCCATGTTGTTGTACGGGGTTGAGACGCTGGCCGATTTGATTGGGCCAGATATTGTGTTGCCGGTGTTTAACCGTTGAGGTGTTCTCCGTTGGGGCACAACATGTTGTGCCCTTACCGACGATAGATCCGTTGCCCCCTCCGTAGCTCTCCTTTGTCCTGTTTCATCTATGCCGACTGTTTCTTTTCCGCTGCCTTACCTGGAACGTTTGACCCCCATTGGGCCAAAAACGCTGGTCGAACGGGCCTTTAACTATGGGCTTGAGGCAACGCTAACCGCCGATCAGCTGATTGTAGACGTGACGGCAGAACGGCCCGATCTGCTGGCGGCAGAGGGCTTTACCCGAGCCATGAACATTTTTGGCGGTGCGCCGCGTAGCGTGCCAGAACAGCTGGAACCGTCAGGGCTGACGCTGCGGGTGGCTCCGCAGGTCTTGCCGCTGCGGCCCTATGTTGGGGCGCTGGTGGTCGAGCAGGTTTCACTAGATGAGGCGGCCCTAGCCTCGCTGGTGCAGTTTCAGGAGAAAGTCACCCACACCTTTGGTCGGCAGCGAAAAAAGATTGCCATTGGCCTCTACGATCTTGACCAGATTACTGGCGACGTTACCTACACCGCAGCTGAGAAAAGCTCGGTCTCTATTATTCCAATTCATGCTCAGACGCCGCTGACGGCTATCGAGATTCTGGCGGACCACCCCAACGGCCAACGCTACGGCACGGCCCTGGTTCACAGCGAGAGCATTCCGGTATTAAAGGACAGTACAGATAAAATTCTCTCACTGCCTCCTATTGTTAACGCGGCAGGCGTGGGCGAAATTCAAACAACAACTCAGAATGTGCTGGTTGACGTGTCGGGCATCTCCCAGCGAACGGTGTGCGAGATGCTAAACATTTTGGCGCACAACTTTATTGACACAGGGGCAGTGATCAAGACCGTTGTTGTCGATCACCCTCAGGGACAGCTGGTCACCCCCAGTTTATCTCCCAAGGCGGTGACCTTCTCCGCTCGAAAAATTAACGAGGTATTGGGAACCGCGATCGCGAAACCCGATCTAGCCCAATACCTCAAACGCATGGACCTGACCGTCAAAGGTACAAGCGAGGTAGAGGTGCCCACCTACCGGACGGACATCTTCAGCGATGTGGATATTGCCGGGGATTTGATGGTGGCAATATCCACAGAAAACCTCCAGCCTGAACCCACCGCCGTGCGCTTTCACCTGGGTAAAGGTCTGCCTTTACATGATGACGTCTTGCATATCAGCGACCTGGCCCGTCGCATGCAGCTCATGGAGGTGAAAAGCTTTATTCTTACCGACCCTGAGATTTTGGGCCTATTCGAGCCGCCCCGTCTGACTGCAGCCAATGCCAAAAGCCGAACCCATAGCGCTATTCGCAGTAGTCTACAGCCCGGTATTCTCGATATACTCTCTCATCACATTAGCGCCCCTAAGCCCATCAACATCTATGAACTGGGTGAAGTTGTGCAGCTAGGCCCTGACGGCTCCCTCTACGAGACTTTTCTGTGGGGTTTCGCCTGCCTGGACGACAAAGCATCTTTTGCCACTGCTAAGTCTTATGTACAAACGCTGCTGAAGGCACTGAAAATAGACTTCAAGCTAGAACCCTGCACTGATCCACGATACATTCAGGGTCGAGCGGCAGCCCTAGTAGTTGACGAAAAAAAAATTGGACATTTTGGCGAAATTAGTCCGACCCTACTCGCTCAGTTCTCTTTTCCAGAGCCCGTTTGCTCCGGTGAACTCGACTGTCAGCAACTCATGCAAAGTCACACACTACAGCTCAATCTCTAAACCCGTCTGAGCGACCAAAAGACGCAGACTGTCAGGGAGATCTTGGCCGAACCGATTGGCGGAGAGGTCTAGGGTTCGTAAGTTGACCAGCTGACTGAACGAGCTAGGAAGTGACGAGAGCCCGTTCACACCCAGTTCTAACGTCACCAGTTGGCTGAGCTGCCCTATCTCATCGGGTAGGGCTGTTAGTGCATTCTCTCCTAAATCTAAATGTGTCAGGTTCTGTAGCTGCGACAGCCCCGGCGGAATGTCAGCGATGCGATTGTTCCATAGTACCAAGGTCTTTAGCTGAGGCAGGTCGTACAGAACCGGGGATAGGTGAGAGAGTTCGTTGGTGCTAACATCCAACGTTTTGAGCTGTTTTAACTGACCCAGTACGGTTGGAAGCGTGGTCAAATGATTGCCCGAAAGGTTGAGGGATTTCAAACACGTTAGCTGACCGATAGCGGCCGGAAGCTGTGTCCATCCTCGGGCAGAGGCATCGAGGGTCTCCCACCCAAACCGTGCGGCCTTGAGCAATAGTTCATCGTCCGCCTGAGTGGACAAGTGTCTTATTCCTGTACGTATCTCATCACAGCGATCACGATCACGGTCTGCAATCTCGTATACCAAAACTGATCCATACTCTATAATAAGGGACTTGCTTTCCGCCTGATGGCTATTCGACCACTGGGCAACGCTACGTCTAGAGGTCCTATGGCATTCGAAATTACTAAGTTTGAGCAGCTAGATCTGGCTGCGCCTATTTTGCAGGCGGTGGATCACATCGGCTACGAAACACCATCGCCTATTCAGGCTAAGAGCATTCCTGCTCTGCTGGAGGGGCACGACATTCTGGGGCAGGCCCAGACCGGCACCGGCAAAACGGCGGCCTACGCGCTACCCCTGCTCAGTCGCCTAGACCTGTCACGAGCTGAACCGCAAATTTTGGTACTGACGCCGACGCGGGAGCTGGCCATTCAGGTGGCAGAGGCAATGCAGTCCTACGCTCACTATTTAGAAGGTTTCCATATTGCCCCCGTCTACGGCGGGCAAAACATCAGCACCCAGCTGCGGCAGCTGCGACGCGGCGTGCATGTGGTGGTGGGCACACCGGGTCGGATTCTCGACCATTTGGGTCGCAAGACGCTGAAGCTAGACGGGCTGTCTACCGTGGTACTGGACGAAGCCGACGAGATGCTGCGGATGGGCTTCATTGAAGATGTGGAGACCATTTTAGAAAAAACGCCCGACACCCGACAGGTGGCGCTATTTTCGGCCACCATGCCCAAGGCGGTAAAGCGGGTGGCCGACCGCTATCTAGACGATCCGGTCGAGGTCCGCATTCAGAACAAAACCGCCACCGTTTCAACCATTACCCAACGCTACTGGCAGGGGTCCGGCAAAGAGAAGCTGGACGCCCTTACCCGCATTCTTGAAGTTGAAGACTTCGATGCGATGATTGTATTTGTACGCACTAAGCTGGCAACGGCAGACCTGGCCGAAAAGCTGGAGGCCCGAGGCTATGCCAGCGCCATGCTCAACGGCGACATCAACCAGAACCTGCGAGAGAAAACTATTGAGCGGCTGAAAAAGGGGTCGCTGGATATTGTTGTTGCCACAGACGTAGCCGCGCGGGGGCTAGACGTCGAACGCATTAGCCACGTGGTGAACTACGACGTGCCCTACGACACGGAGACCTACGTGCATCGCATCGGTCGCACGGGCCGGGCTGGTCGCTCGGGGCAGGCGATTTTGTTTATCTCCCCCCGAGAGCGGCGCATGCTACGGGCGATTGAACGGGCGACGCGGCAGCCAATTCAGCCGATGCAGCTGCCCAGTCAGGCCGACATTGCCGATCGCCGGGTGACCCAGTTTAAGCAGCTGGTCACAGACACCATCGAAAGCGAAGATCTTGCCTTCTTTGAAACGCTAATTGAGCGCTATCGGGATGAAGAAGATCTGGAATTTGTCGAAATTGCTGCGGCGCTGGCCTTTTTGGCACAGAAGGAACGCCCCCTACAGCCGCCGAAGCGAGCACCTAAACCTATCAAAAACGCCAGCAGACCATCGCGGAACGGCGACTGGCCGCTAGAAAACGGCAACGGCAAGCGCTCCGTCGGGTCCATGCAGTGCTACCGCATGGAGGTTGGGCGTATGCATCGCGTTGGACCCAAGGACATTGTGGGCGCGATCGCAAACGAAGCCGACCTAGAAAGCCGCTACATTGGCGAAATCCAAATCTTTGACGACTTCAGTACGGTGGATCTGCCAGACGGTATGCCCAAGGACGTGCTCGATCACCTGCAAACCGTCAAAGTCTGCAACCGCCCCATGCAGCTGAACCCTTGCAAAAAGCCGCAAAAACCGGCCTACTTTAAGCGGAAGAAGCGGAGCGCCGAGAGAGGAAAGCGGTATGCGAAGCGATCTTGATTGTGTAAAACTGTAAAGCGTGTGGATTACTTCTTCGCTAACGACGGCAAAAACCCCAACGCGGGTGGCTTTGGGCAACTTTGATGGGGTCCATCGGGGTCACCAGCGGGTGATTGAGCCTGTCTTGCTACACAAGGGCGGATTGCCAGAGGAACCACTACAGCTAGCGGAAAGTGTGGGGCGGTGTTTGGAGCAGTCTGCGGTGGCGTCTGGCTATAGCGATCGCACCGCCGCTCAGCTGTATCCACCCAGCGACTCTCCGGCTGCCTCACCCGATGCAGCGGTAGCCGCTACGGTCGTCACCTTTTTCCCTCATCCCAGAGAATACTTCTCTGGCCGGTCTCGCCCGCTGCTGACGCCGTTGGAAGAGAAATCTCTACAGCTGGCCCACATGGGCGTCGATCAGCTGGTGCTGTTGCCCTTTAACCAGTTTTTATCGGAACTCAGTGCAGAAGACTTTGTCGAACAGATTTTAATCAATGGGCTGCGAGCCCAACAGATTAGCGTCGGTAGCGACTTTCACTTTGGCAAAGGGCGGCAGGGCAATGCTCAGCTACTGAAGGAGATTGCAGCACAACACAATATCGACGTTCATCTGGTCTCTTTAATTAACGATGACCAAGGGCGAATCAGCAGTTCCCGGATTCGGGCGGCCCTGGCCAACGGCGATACTGCCACGGTAACCGCCCTGCTAGGTCGGCCCTACAGCCTCACCGGCCGAGTGGTCAAAGGACAGCAGCTCGGGCGCACGATTGGCTTCCCGACAGCCAATCTCAAACTACCGCGCGATAAATTTGTGCCCTGCCACGGGGTTTACAGCGTGCGGGTCTACGGCACAGACGATAGCTGTCCTTCAGTGCCCCAGCGCGGCGTGATGAACATTGGCACCCGTCCCACAGTCGAGGGTCAGGACCAGTCAGTGGAAGTGTTTATTGTGGACTGGTCCGGTGATCTCTATGGACAGACGCTGACGGTGAGCTTAGAGAGCTTCATTCGTCCAGAGCAGAAGTTTGACTCGCTGGATGCGCTCAAATCTCAAATTCAGGCAGACTGCGAGACGGCAATGACGGTGTTGCAGCGTTAGGCAGGAGGGTACCGAGGTGGGTGACTACAATAGGGCTAACCCCAACCGCTCCGCTGACTATGGTTTCCCAGCCGCTCGACACCGGCCGTTTGCCCAGTACCGCCGAGCTACCCTGCTCGGATGAAACGCCTGCGGACAAAATTTACTGCCGGACGAGCTGAGGTAGGTGGCATTGAGCGGGAAGTGCTGCTATGGCATGACCAGGCCGGGCAGTCATATCCCCTATCGGAACAGCTGGTTAAAGATATGCGTCAGCCGCTTGTCAACGAGCGGCAGCGGCTTGCCGCCGAACGTCAACGGGCCGAAGCTGAGCGGCAGCGGACCGAGGCGGCAGACCAGCGGGCTGAACTGGCCCAGTATCTGCGATCGCAAGGCATTGACCCCGACAGCATCTAGATTGCCGGGGTAGCGTTAGCCCAGATCACCAACAAAACACAAAAATCGGGGCATCATAGAGCTGTCAGTACGCAGAACAGGGCAGCCATGCGCGATCGCATCGACCAGATCGTTCAAAATCTCAACAAAACTATTGTCGGCAAAGAAGAACCCATCAAATTGGTTCTAGTCGCACTACTGTCAGGCGGTCATGCGCTGTTAGAAGACGTCCCAGGCGTGGGTAAAACGCTGCTGGCTAAGTCCCTAGCCCGCTGCATTGACGGCAAATTTCAGCGGGTGCAGTGTACGCCAGACCTGCTCCCCAGCGACGTCACCGGCACAAACATTTGGAACCCCAGCACGGGCGAGTTTCAGTTCATGCCCGGTCCGGTTTTTGCCAATGTGCTGCTGACCGACGAAATTAACCGAGCCACGCCTCGGACCCAGTCGGCCCTGCTGGAGGTGATGGAGGAGCATCAGGTAACCCTAGACGGCGTCTCCCGCAAGGTGCCAGACCCCTTCTTCGTGATTGCGACTCAGAACCCGGTGGAGTACCAGGGCACCTTCCCCCTGCCCGAAGCGCAGATGGACCGCTTTGCCCTGTCTTTTAGCTTGGGCTACCCCAGCGCCGATGAAGAGCTGAAAATGCTGCAAAACCTCTCCGACCCGATACAGCCTGCGGACTTGCAGCCCTGCATTACCCTCGACGAAATGCAGGCCCTACAGCGACAGTGTACGGCTGCGAAGGTTGAGGCTTCGGTGCAGCAGTACATGCTTAATTTGGTCAGGGCAACACGAGCGTCAGAAGACATCGCCCTTGGCGTGAGCCCACGGGGAACTGTGGCGCTGTACCGCGCGGTGCAGGCGTTGGCATTTTTAGAAGGGCGGGACTACGTCATCCCGGACGATGTCAAAGCGCTAGCTCCCAACGTACTGGCCCATCGTCTGATTCCTTCCGGTGGTCATCAGGCCAGCGCCCTACTGGCACGGCTGCTCGACACGGTTGCCATTCCCTGACTTAGCGCTGAAACCTCTAGACCAGCGATCACCTGTTCTTAACCTAGGCTGAATATTTTCTTGAGAAACCCCTATTCCATCAGATAGAGCTGGTGGAATAGGTTTGCTCGCGTTTAGTCAGGAAAAGAACACGCCACCATGAGCCTTAAGCGTCGACAGTTTCTCTTATTCATCGGGGCCACCGCTGGAGCAACGGCCTTATCCCTCAATCGGTCCTCTGGCCTTTTGGGCAGCAGCCCCGCCCATGCCGCCGGACACCGTCCCTTCATGCCTGTCAAAGGCCCCATGCCCTATAGCGCCACGGGCGTTGCCCCCGCTGATCAGCCCGCTGCCTACGCGCAGTACGCCGTACAGGATGATGTGGTGCTGCCAGAAGGGTACACCTACGACGTGATTGGCTCGTGGGGCGATGCCGTGGGTGATTCTCGCTTTGGTTACAACAACGACTATCTCTCGTTTGTACCCACCGGACCGGACGAAGGCTACCTGACCATCAACTTCGAGTACATCAGCGCTGATACCTGGGCCGAAACCTTTGCCACTGTTGTGGGCGATGCGCCTGACTTTGCGGCGGTTAAGGCCGAGGTTGAATCGATGGGCGGCGAAGTGAACGCCTACAGACTGCCCGCAGGCCCCATGAAAGAACAAATTCTGGAAGTCTCAAAGCAGGCCCTGACGGACCAGGGTATGGGCGTGATTTCGATCCGCCGTGAGGCCAGCGGCAAGTGGGTGCGCAGTAACTCCGATGCCGATCGTCGCATCACCGGCATTTCTGGTCTAGACAACCGCAGCCGCTATCTCAAGTCCACGGGTCCTGCCACAGCTGTATTCCAAAAGCGGCAAGGCTACGGCTACATCGACGGCCTCAGCACCAACATCATTGGTACCTTTGGCAACTGTGCGGGCGGTACTACCCCTTGGGGCACAGCGCTAAGCGCAGAAGAGAATATTCAAAATCAGGTGCCCGAGAAGGTGTATCCGGACGGTACGTCGTTCTACCCGTTGGCGAAGCAGTTTGATGCAGGGTTTGAAGGGCAAGGTAACGTGCTGGGTCTGGCAGGTAACAAGTACGGCTGGATTGTCGAAGTAGACCCGGCCAACAAATACGACTACGGCGTCAAGCATACCTGGCTGGGCCGCTACCGCCACGAAGCAGTCGGCATTCGCGCCACTGCGGGGGAGAAGCTGGCCTTTTACTCGGGGTGCGATCGCAGGGGCGGCCACCTGTACAAGTTTGTCAGCGCCGACACCGTCAAAGACCCTACCGACAAAGCCAACTCTCGCCTGCTCACCAACGGCATGCTGTACGCCGCCAAGTTTAACGCTGACGGTACCGGCAGCTGGATTCCCCTCGCACCCAGCACCGCAGTAGACCCGGTGCTGCCCAGTACTGTTGTCGGCGGCATGGTGACCCTACCGAAGCGTCCCCTGGGCGGCTTCGACAAGGTAACAGACGATGCTGAGGCAATGGTGTTTAAACAACAGTTTGCCACCCTGGGTGACCTGTACGACGGTAGCGACAGAGAGAAGCAGGGGGCCATCCTCATCGATGCTCACTACGCTGCCAATGCTGCTGGGGCCACCTGCACCGCCCGTCCCGAAGACACGATGGTTACTGCCGACGGTACTTTGTTCACCGCCTACACCTCTGGCACGCCAGGTGGCGATGGTGGCCCAGACATGGCCGTTTTCAAAGGCCCCAACGGCGAGGTGCCCTACGAGTACGGCTGGCTCATGAAGCTGAACGAAGACGGCAATGACCCCGCCGCGATGACCTTCACCTGGTCGACGTTTATCGCAGGCGGCGAAGAAGCGGACGGCGGCCCCGGTTTTGCCAACCCCGACAATATGGAGTTTGACAACAACGGCAACCTAGTGATTGTCACCGACATGTCTACCAGCCGTCATAACAAAGCCGTGCCGAGCCGAGTGGATGAGGAAGGCACGCCCATCGCCCAAAAAGATCTGCTGGGTCTGTACGGTAACAACTCCGTCTGGTTTATTCCCACCAGCGGCGACCATGCGGGCGAGGCGCTGATGCTGGGCTACGGCCCGATGGAATGCGAGATGACCGGCCCCTTCTTTACGCCAGACAACACAACCCTGTTCTTAGCGGCGCAGCACCCCGGTGAACGTAACGGTACTCGCCAAAACATGGCCTCTGAAATGCGTCAGTACGCCATGCAGACGACAACCGGGCAAGCATTTATGCAGTCCCGTGAGGTGCCACTGGGCTCTAACTGGCCGGACATGGCAGAAAACGCGGCACCGAAGCCGTCGGTGGTGGCGGTGCGCCGGGTAGATGGTGGGTCGATTACCTAGGGCTTAGGGAAGGGGAAAGGGGAAGGCGGAAGGCTGCTTCCTTGATCCATCGCTATTTCCTTGACAGCCGCTAAAAGTTGTTTTCCTTCACAGAAGGTACCCAAAGCGGTACCTTCTTTTTTTTTGCCTGGAATTGAGATAACCCTTGGCCACGTCCAGAACTTTTTGTGTGCTAACTGGCCGCTAATAAATTGGAGCCTTGAATAATGGCGAGTAGCGTGGCCACCAGAGGGGCTAAGTCTGAGGGGACAGTGTATACGCGAATGTCCCGCAGAAGTGTTTTCTGAGTTCGGTCCAGCAGACCGAACTTCCAGGTATCGCCTGTGGTGATAGCACCAAAGAGCATTGGGGTATCCGATGTTGTCCATTGATCTAAAGCGATCAGCTCAGCACCAAGCTGCACAAACCCTCGCGCTAAGTCAGCCTGTTTAGCTTCTATCACTAAGAGATTTTGGGTTGCGGGGATAAAGTAATCAAGGCTGCCGCGTAGCTGCTGACTGACGTTGATGGTGTACTCAATCTTAAGTTTTTGTTTAGTGTGAGTACAAATTTCTAGCAGGATGGGGGCAATTAAAGTTTCTCGGCGGGCCATTTCACTGGATAAGTCAACCAACTCCAGCGTTTGTAGCAAACGCTGTTGCAGCGCAGGTAGAAAGCCAATATCGTCGCTGGTGGTTGGCAGTTCGAGCATTTTGGTCTTGAGCTGATATCCCAATTCCTCAAAGACGTCTTCTGCATCAGCCGTTAGCTCAAAGTAACGACTAAAAGTATAGGTTTCTTTGGGGTTCAGAATGGGAGCGCGAGACATGGATGTGAGGAGGGTGATGCTATGCGTCAAGTGTATCAAAAGCTAGTGAGAGACAGCATTCCAGCGCAAATTGAGGCGGCGGGCAAGGCGTATGAGACGCGAGTGTTGGGCGAGGCCGAGTATCGCAGAGCGCTGCGGGCCAAGCTGGTGGAAGAGGCTGAAGAGGTGCAGGCAGCTGAGTCGGTAACGGAGGTGGTAGCAGAGCTGGCAGATGTGGCCGAGGTGATGGCGGCGCTGATGGAGGCCTATGGGATTGAGCCGGGGCAGGTGCGACTGGCGAGGGATGCAAAGCGGGCCGAAAGGGGTGGGCTTGAGGGACGGGTGGAGTTGGTGTGGGTGGAGGAAGTGTAATTTGTGACGTCTTGGGAGGTTAATGAATACTAGATTCTCCCGATGTTTCCTGAATTGAATACCGTTACGCTGCAAAAGGATTCATAGACTAGACTTGATTTGGGGTGTAAGTAGGTACTTTATGTTGTGACAGCTCGTATCTGGGAGATTTGAGTTGACATTGCAGGTTTTATCGCTAAAAGAGGAATACCGAAGCGATAACTGCGATCTGGTGCGTGATTTTTATGTGCCGTGTCTGAGTCGGGCGACGGGGTATGACCGGGCAGTTGGCTTTTTTTCAAGTACATCAATGGCGGCGGTGGCACGGGGGCTGACGACGTTTGTCAGGTCGAAAGGCAAAATGCGGCTGATTGCGTCACCGTGTTTGTCGGTGGAGGATGCAGATGCCATTGAGCAGGGGCTACGGCAGCGGGACGAGGTGGTGGGTGAAGTGCTGTCTAGGGCGCTAGCGGACGAGCTGAGCGAGGTGGTGCGGAACCGGCTGGCGTGCTTGGCTTGGCTGCTGGCGAAGGGGATTTTGGAAATTCGGGTGGCGGTGCCGAAACAGATTCGGAAGTACCGAGGGATCTATCACGAAAAGTTAGGCATCTTTTCGGACGGTGATGGAAACTCGGTGGTGTTTACGGGCTCGGCGAATGAGAGTGCGACGGCGCTGATCGACAACTTTGAGTGCATTGATGTGTTTGCCTCGTGGGATGCGGGGGCGCAGGGGCGGGTGCAGCGCAAGGTGGAGAACTTTGAGCGGCTGTGGAATGACGAGACGAAGAATGTTGAGGTAATGCCCTTTCCGGAGGCGGCGAGGAAGTCGCTGCTGCGGCTGAAGCCGGAGCGGATGCCGAAGCCGGAAGATGAGCGGGCATGGGAGAGTCGGGCGCGGGAGCAGCAGGGGAGCTGGCCAGGAGAGAGTGGCCCGGTAGCAGGTGCGGTTTCGCTGTCGGATGGGACGCCAAAACTACCGTCTGGGATTACGCTGCGGGACTATCAGGCGCTGGCGCGGGATAACTGGTTTCGGAACCAAGGGCGGGGCGTGCTGAAGATGGCGACGGGCAGCGGGAAGACAATTACGGCGCTGGCGGTGGCAACGAAGCTGTACGAGAAGATTGGGTTACAGACGGTGATTGTTGTTTGCCCCTACCGGCATTTGGTGCGGCAGTGGGCGCGGGAGTGTGGCAAGTTTGGCCTGCAGCCGTTACTGGCGTTTGAGAGCGTGCAGCGGTGGCAGGGGGAGCTGACACAGCAGCTGTTGAACCTGAAGCAGGGGCTGCAGCCGTTTGTGACGGTGATTACCAGTAATGCGACGCTGATGGGGGATGGGTTTCAGTCGCAGCTACCGTACTTCCCGAAGGGGCAGAAGACGCTGCTGA
>CAWUKV010000043.1:0-28884 GCA_963923025.1 uncultured bacterium | reverse complement strand
CAGTGGATTTTTGACCTGTTGGCGGGTGTCGTCGGAAATGAGGATTTGACCGCCGGTGGTGTAAGACTCAATGCGGAAGGCCAGGTTAACGGCACTGCCGATGACGCTGTACTTGGTGCGACGCTCGGAGCCGATGTTGCCGACAACCACTTCACCTGTATTGATGCCGATGCCCATTTCCTGCTCGGGGTAGCCGCGATCGCGCATCACCTGATTCACCTCTGGCATAATCGCCTGCATGGCAATGGCACAGGCCACCGCCCGGTCCGCTGCGTCAGGCTGCATGTTAGGCGCGCCGAATAGGATGAGAATGCCGTCGCCCATAAACTCATCGATGGTGCCCTGGTATTGGTTCACCACATCAGACATAAAGCCCAGGTACAGGTTGAGCACCTCGACCACCTGCTCGGGGCGCAGCTGCTCGGACAGGGCGGTAAAGCCCCGCAGGTCGGAGGTGAGAATGGTAATAACTCGGTTCTCGCCGCCCAGCTTGAGATTGTCAGGGTCTTCCAGCAGGTTGGACACCACCTGATCGCTGAGGTAGCGACCAAAGGTCTGACGAATTTGGTTGGCTCCGTGGGCCAGGTAGGCAGTGATGCCCCCGGCAGACCCCACCAGTGCGAGCATCGGCGGCACAACCGGAATCCACCAGCCCGCCAGCAAGGCACCGTAGGCCGAAGCAGCCAGCAAAATAGACGCGGCAGACAGCGACAGTACCAGCCCGATAGGCAGTCGCTTCCCCGGATTGCGAAACTGCCAGGTGAGCGTGGCCCCAACAGCAGCCCAGACAAAGATCCACAGCCCTTCTACGGCTTCGGGCCAGCTCCGAATGAGGGGGCGACCGTCTACGGCCGCGCTGATAATTTGGCTAATGATGTTGGCGTGAATTTCGACCCCGGCCATGGGGTCCGGCAGCGAGAGCAGGTCGCTACTGTGGGGCACATAGAAGTAATCTTTGAAGCTGCGGCCTGTGGCCCCGATCAGGACAACGCGATCGCGAAACACCTCCCCCTCAATCTCGCCCGCCAGTACCTGTCGCAGCGGTACCGTTTCGAACAGCTGACTACCGCCCCGGTAGTTGATCAGCATTTGGTAGCCGCCCGCATCGGTGCGGACATAGCCCCCATCACTGGCCTCAAACGGATGAAACGCGGCCTCACCCAGCCGCCAGCTGTCGGTGTCGCCAATCATTTCAACGCCGATACCGTCAGCGTCGAGATACAGCAGCGCCAGGTAAAGTGCAAAGCTCGGCAACTGTTCTCCGGTGGGGGCGTTGATTTGTAAAAAGCCTCGCCGCACGGTGTTGTCTGCGTCGGCCACCAAGTCGTTAGCGCCAATCTGTCCCAGGTCCGTCAGGATGGGGTTGCCGTCGATGGTTTCCAAGTCGGTTTCACCGGCAACCTTGCGCACCCCAATCAGGTTCGGCGTGTTCAACAAGGTTTGCTCTAGGGCTGCCTCGCCTGGGGGAACGGCCACGTTGCGATAGATATCTAGCCCGATGGCGCGGGGCTCGGCAGCGGCAATATTGTCGATTACCTGGGCGTAGACCTCGTCAGGCAAAATTGACTGCCCAAAATCTTTAATGTCGGCTTCGTCGATGCTGACAATGACAATGCGGTCATCCGGCTCAGACGGTCGCAGCCGCATGAACTGGTCGTAGGCCTCCCATTCAAAGGCTTGCAGCAGGCCCGCCGCGCGCATCAGAAAGATAACCAGCGTGACTGAAGGGGTTGCGATCGCAACCCCCCGCCAGCGCCAAAACCAGGACTTCCAACCCGACGCCATTAGTCGCAGTCAGCCGCAGCGTGCTCGTCACCGTGGGCCGAATCCATGCCTAAAATCGGCGCGTCCACCACCGACTCCAGCTCTACAGATTCCAGCAGATCGTTCCACAGCTCTGGGTTCTCGTCCCGTAGGGCTGCAACCAGGGCCAGCGTTTCTTGCCATGCCCCTGCTTCGGCATAAATCTGAGCCTGGGCGAGGCGGTCGTCTCCCGCATCTTCTAGGGCATCTAGCAACTCATCGCTGGCCTCAGCTCGCTGGATGCCGCCACCTACTACCACATTGCTTTCCGGGTCTTCGGCATCGCAAACAATGGAAAAATCCCAGTAATAGAGTTCGCCTGCTTCAAACAGTGCCTCCCCATCGGGAATCACAACCTGAATCACGCCTGGCTCGTTGGGTAGCGTCACCGTTTGGTCGTAAACCGGCTCGCCCGAGCTATCCACGATGTATAACTCAGCCTGCTGGGTCGGCGACTCTGGCACATAGAAGAATAGAGAGGTGGGCAGCGTTGCATCAGCGGCGTAGGTGGTCGCCAAACTGTTGTTGGGTAACAGCGCTGTCAGGTTAGGCGTCAGGTTAGGTGAAATACAGGTGTCGCCCCGAGTGGCACCGCCTGCTGTTCGTGACGGCGCACCCAAATCACTCGTTTCAGGAAACTGAATGGCGCGGGTTGCCCCACCCACTGAGCTGCCGGTTGAACCGCGATCGCTAGTAGTGGGAAGCTCTAGGCTGTAGGCAGGCAGCGCCACGCTAGAAACAACAATGGAGAGGGGAATAACGGCTAGACGCTGACCTAACTTCATGGGTGGATGTTTAAATGACGGTTTAAAGGGATAGGTGGGCACAAGAACGCCGATTGCTTAATCCTAGATACAGCCTTGATGAACCTATTTCGGGGCGGCTTGCGCAGAATTTCATAGGGAAGCGGCAGAGTGCTGACAGGACCAGTACACCCACACAGTTGTATGTACAGCTAATGCCATTAACGTCAGCACACCGAGTACAGGTATTCTGCTTGGTATCGAACGCAATGGCCCCAAAGAAAGGGTATTTAGCCTTGTCCCAAGGGAGTCTGGCTGCTATAGCACTAATCTGATACAGGCTAGTTTGCCGCTGTAAACGAAACGCTAACGTCTATCGCTTCATCGGCCAGGCCATAGTATTCAACGGTGAGGGTTGTGTCTGCTTCGACGGGAATCGGGGGCGTGATCGTTCCCAAAGACAAGACATCGCCGGGGCGCAGCGCTAGATCTTGAGCGGCTAGCGTATCGCGCAGCCACCTAACCACATTTAAAGGATGCCCGAGTAGCGCCGAGCTATCGCCTGTGCCAATGGTCTGACCGTCTGCATTTTCCATCTGCACATAGATTTCACCGAGGCGCATCTGCCAGTCGTCCGTTGGGGCCAGCGGAATGGCTTCGCCCATGACCCCCGACCGTGCCCCTAAGTTAATTGCTATCACCGCGCCCGTGTCTATGGACGCATTCTCCTGGTACACCAAATCAGGCAGTTCAATGAAGGGAATCACCGCCTCTAGGCTCGCCAGAATTTCCATATCGGTTTGAGCCGTATTGATGTCGGCACTGCCTACCCGTACCAGCAAATCGCCTTCGGCCAACGGACGAGCGGCAAAGTTAGCAGGCAAAGATGCGCCGCTTTCCAGCAGCATGTCTTTGAGTAAAAAGCCGTACAGGGGCTCTGTCAGGCCAAACCGTTCCTGGGCAGGGGCAGAGGTAAAAGCAGCTTTGTATCCCACAATGGGGCCATAGTTCTCCACAGCGCGCCGGACAAAGCCCAAGCGCACTGCACCAATTTGACGGGCGCTCAAACCGTTGGTGAGGACGGGGGCGGGGTAGGCCAGGTCGTAGTGGTTATAGAGCGTTCTAACAATGAGATGGGTGTAGGTCTGCGCCAGGGTCAGTGTTTCGGGTAGCGCAGACTGCACGGCATGGCGAGAGGGCTGCGGAGCGGCAGCGGTAAGCAGTAGGGTGAGTCCGGCTAGCAGGCCATAGCGTTTGATGGGGTGGGGCATGCCTTAACCTCTTCCGTTGGGCTGGAGGACATCGTAGCCTAGCGTTTTGTCATCGTCGAACATCTCAATAATGCGACATGTGCAATAGGTTGATTGGAAAAGTGGGGAAAACTGCTGTAGGTTTTACTGTCGCTCAAGGCGTGAAGAATGACATTGCGATCGCAACTCACTGCTCTAGGACTGCTAACCCTCACGACCCTGACGCTGGGATGTAGTCAGCCTGACCGGGTTGATGCCGAAGTTAACGGAGATGTTGAGACAGTAGAAGCGAGCATCAGTGCCCCCGATACTGAGGCCCTGGCTGCACCCACTCCAACTAAAAACGACCAAGTACTGGCAGACGCAGTACCGGAAACCGCTGAGAATGCCATCGAATTGGCTGAGCCCCGACCGCTGACGCCGCAGGAGCTAGCAACGATCTCGGAGAACATGCCGGTCGAAGGGCGTGAAATCATCAGAGAGCATAGCTTTGTCATTCCCGTTGCTGGCGAAAGAACTGCGGCCTTAGTAGTCTCTGAGCAGGCGGCAGATATTGGTACCAACAATCTGCGGATTGACCTGTTTGAAACCGATGGTAGCTGGATACAAACACTACCTACCAACGAGAGTACCGATGCCTGGATTCTCTGGGACGTGAAGGCCGTTAGCTTTCCAGAACTGAGTTTTGATGGTCCAGAACCTGACGTCATTCTTCTGACAGAGTACATGGTGGGTGCCGGTCCCACCGCTGCCCAGCCGTTTCCTGTCGCGACGATATACCTCAACGAAGGCGGTACGTTTGTCACCCATCAGGAAACCAACGACTATCTCACAGACCAAGGCGTCGAAACCATCAACGAAGCCGAAGACGTACTGCGCAATGAGCTAATGTATTTGCCGTAATGCTCTTGTTCTGTTGTCCTACGTCAGAACTATGGCGCTAAAACCAGCTGTTCGAGCTGCTGCTGGCACTGTAAAAACACATCGTTGAGGGCAGCAAAGAGGCTATCTAGTTTCTGAATACTGTAGAAGGTAATATTCTGCGTGAACTGGTTAGCCTCTAGACGACCAAACTGCCACTGAAGCCCGTTGGAGACCAACCCATAGATTGTAATCTCTTCCTGGTTGAGCTGCTGCGCGGCATACATTTCTGCCAAACACTGGCCCCAGCCTTGGTCGAATTTGTCTTGTTTTGCTTCGATAATGAAGAAGTAGGGTTGATCGAAAACAACTTTGCCCAACGGCGACCGTCGGGCCAGGACGTATTCAGGAAAGCCTGATAGTTTGTCGGTGTAGGTCAGGGATTCGTGGCTCCAGAGGAGAAAGCTCTCTCGGTAGGTTTTCCATACCTCTTTAAGAACGGGGTAAATCAGATTTTCGCAGATGGCGTACTCGGAGTTGTTAACTACGCCCTCACGCATGACCAACGACAGGTCGTCCTTAAAATAATCTGACACAGAAAAAGAAAGCTCAGTAATAAAGTCGTCTTCGTGATAGACGACCTGCAATTCTTGAATGGCCTGACTCAGACTCTTGAACTCACTGAATGCCATTGACGGGACCTCGCGCTAGTTCTAATTGTAGCCGCACAGTTGAGATGCGTTTCTCAACCGGAACTGATACAGCTCCATGTTTGACTCGCTCTACTGCCTAGCTCACTAGCGCTGTAGCCTTAGCTTTGAAGTCTGCTGCAGTAAGGGCTGCCACCGCCATATCAGGATCCTTGACTCGGAATTGAGCCCCAAGTCGTACCGCCTGCCGCTGCTGTCCTACCTGAATCATGGCAATCACAGGGACTTTAGCGTCAAATTTGTCTTCGCCTTGCTGGGCCTGAATCACGTTGCGCAGGCGGTGTTGCTGGGTGATGTCGCTGGCAATGGAGGGTGAAAGTTCGATGGTGACCAAGCGAATGGTATCGATGGGCTCGGCGTCGTTGACGATGAGTTGGGTTTGATCGTCGCGGCGGTCTACCTTACCCCAAATCATTAGTCGGGCATCGGCCTTAATGTGCATGCCAATACGGGCATAGGTCTTGGGGAAGACTACGGCTTCGGCATGGCCGCTGAGGTCTTCGATTTGAATGATCGCCATGCGATCGCCCTTCTTCGTCGTCACTGGCTTGACCGAACTCAGCATCACAATGGCGCTGATGGTCACCTTTTCAGACTGTTCGCCTAGCTCGGCAATGCTAATGGGGGCCAGAATGCGGGCGGGCCGCTGTACGGTCTTGAGTGGGTGGTCGGAAATGTAGAAGCCGAGGATCTCTTTTTCTAGCCGCAGCCGTTCTTGGGGGTCGTAGTCCTCAGTTGGGTTGGCCTTGGGCGCGGTCTCGTACTTGTTGGCGGGACTGCCATTGTTTGGACCACTAGCAGCGGAGGCGTCAGCCGCAGGAGCTGCGCCGCTGAGCATGTCGAACAGGTTACCCTGACCGATCTCTCGGTCTTTAGCGCGGGATTGGGCCCAGTCGATGACCAGTTCCAGGTCGTGGACGAGCTGCTGGCGATTGCTTTCCATGGCGTCTAGGGCACCGGAGTGGATCAGCGCTTCTAAGGCACGGCGGTTGACGGAGCGGAGGTCAACGCGATCGCACAGCTCTGGCAGCGACGTAAACGGTCCATCTTCATCCCGCGATCTCAAGATGCACTCAATGGCACCTAGCCCCAGGTTACGCACCGCACCCAAACCAAAGAGAATCCGCTTATCTTCTGGCGTAAAGTCTACCCCCGAGCGGTTAATGTCCGGTGGCAGCACCTCAATGCCCATGCCCACACAATTGGCAATGTAGATTTGTACCTTGTCCTGATCCCCGCTAATGGCCGACAGCAGCGCCGCCATGTACTCGGTAGGATAGTTGGCTTTAAGGTAGGCGGTTTGGAAGGTAACAAACCCGTAAGCGGTTGAATGGCTCTTGTTGAAGCAATATTCCGCGAACTTGATCATCTGTTCAAACAGATTCTCAGAGGTCTTTTTCGGTACGCCATTTTTCTCTGCCCCTTCAATGAAGATGCTGCGATGCTTCTCCATTTCGCTGACTTTCTTTTTACCCATTGCCCGCCGGAGCAGGTCGGCTTCCCCGAGAGAATAGCCCGCCATGTCCTGGGCAATTTTCATGATCTGTTCTTGGTAGACCATGATGCCGTAAGTTTCGTTGAGAATGGGGGCGATCAGCTCATGGGGGTAGTCAATCTGTTCTCGCCCGTGTTTACGGTCAATGAACTTGGGAATCAGACCCGCATCCAGCGGTCCTGGTCGATATAGGGCCAAGACGGAAGAGATATCTTCTAGACCGGACGGCTTTAGGTCGCGCACGATCTGGCGCATGCCGGAGGACTCTAGCTGGAAAACGCCGCCGAGTTCGCCTCGGGCCAGCAGCTTGTAGGTTTCGGGGTCGTCCATCGGCAGGTTGTCGAGATCGATGGTCTCACCGTGGTTTTGTTCGATGTAGTCCACCGCCTTTTGAATCATCGTCAGGTTGCGCAGACCCAAGAAGTCCATTTTCAGCAGGCCCATTGCCTCAACGTCTTCCATGTAGTACTGGGTAATGGCGTCGCCGTCGTTGTTGCGCTGAAGGGGAACCAGTTCGTCCAAGGGCTTGGCAGAGATCACCACGCCTGCCGCGTGCATACCAAAGGTTTTGTTGGTACCTTCGATGGTGATGGCGGTGTTGATCCAGTGTTGGTAGGTGACGCTGGTGCCGGGGACGTAGTCGCCGCTAATATATTTCTCGTGAAAGGTGGGCTCAGGGGTATCGTCTTTGTTGATCATCACCTTGAGCTTGGTGGGCTTGCCACGAGAGATGGGAATCATTTTCGCCATCTTGTCGGACTCGGCGTAGGGAATGTCGAGCACGCGGGCCACGTCCTTGAGTACCGCCTTGGAGGTCATGCGGTTGAAGGTGATGATCTGGGCGACGTGGTCTTTGCCATACTTTTCGGTAACGTACTCGATCACCGCCCCCCGCTTCTCGATGCAGAAGTCCGTGTCCACGTCAGGCATAGACTTTCGTTCGGGGTTCAAGAAGCGCTCGAACAGCAGGCCGTGGTGGACGGGGTCAATGTTGGTGATGCCCATGGAATAGGCCACGAGGGAGCCCGCCGCTGAGCCGCGACCGGGGCCGACGGGAATGTTGTTGTCGCGGGCGAATTTGATGTAGTCCCAAACCACCAGAAAGTAGGTGGCAAAACCCATCTGGTGCATCATCTGGATTTCGTATTCCATACGATCGCGATATTCCTCGCTAATCGCGTCGTAGTTCTCAACCTTCATCCGCTCGACGAGGCCGTCCCGCGCCACTTTTGCCATGTAGCTTTCGCCGGTATGCCCCTCTGGAACCGGGAAGTTAGGGATCTGGGGATTGCCTAGAATGTTGTATTCTTCGACCTTGTCGGCAATCTCGACAGTGGTGACCACTGCCTTGTCGATCACGTCCTGGGGCAGGTGATCGCGGAACAGTCGCCGCATCTCTGCGGCAGACTTTAGATATTCGGTGCCGCTGTAGCGCAGACGCTTGTCTTCGGTGACCAGCTTGCCGGTTTGGATGCACAGCAGCGCGTCGTGGGCCTCAACGTCGATGCAGGAAATAAAGTGCGAGTCGTTGGTGGCAATGATCTTGATGTTCAGCTCACGGGCGATCTTCACCAGCTCCACGTTGACAATGCGATCCTCAGGTGAGCCGTGGTCCTGAATTTCGATGTAGTAGTCGTCGCCAAACAGGTCTTGGTACCACTTCGCTACGCGCCGGGCCACGTCGGGCCGCTTTTGCATGATCGCCTGGGGCAGCTCACCGCCCAGGCAGGCACTGGTGACGATCAGCCCTTCGTGATACTGCTCGAGTAGGTCTTTGTTAATGCAAGGGCGAGAGAAAATACCGCGACCCTGCATGCCGTCCATGTGGGATACGGTCGTCAGCTTCACCAGGTTTTTGTAGCCTTGGTCATTCTTTGCCAGGATGACCTGGTGATAGCGGGGGCGGCGTTCCTGCTTGGTAATGTCGCCGTTGATGACGTACATCTCGTTGCCAATGATCGGCTTGATGCCTGCCTTTTTGCAGACCTTGATTAGCTCTACCGCGCCGTACATGACGCCGTGGTCCGTCAGGGCGATGGCTTTCATGCCCATCTCAACGGCTTTGTCGACCAAGGGCGGCAGCTGGCTGGCCCCGTCTAGCAGGCTGTAGTCGCTGTGGATGTGCAGCCCGACAAAGTCTGAAACGGGGTCTGAAACGTGTTCCGCCGATTGCTGGCTGTTGTCTGACATGCGCCCACCGCTTGCTTAGTACAAATTTACTTTATAATTACTGGAAACTCAAGCCATTCCAGCCAGAGTAGCTCAGCGCTACTGCTACAGGATCAGTCTAGATTATATGAACCTGAGCGCTATATCTAGCGTCTTAGTAAATTTCTTTAGCTGAGTTCTTTCCGGCTATTGCAGACAACCATGCATCGTTTCGATGGAATGCAAACCCAATGCCCTGTACCGTTGTGTAGAGGCTCTAACTGAACTGTTTAGTTCAACTTTGTGATCACGAAGCTCTAAAAGTTCGATACTGTAGAACCTAAGTGCCGCCTAATTTTGGCTTGGTATCCTACGCTACATAGATCCAGATTCCTGCGCATGACTTCACACTCCAGTTCGTCGCCCTTAGAATCCCCTGCGATGGGGACTGCCGTTGCAGCGCCTTCCCCTCGTCAGCGTAACTGGCTTATTTGGCTGGCGGGCTTGATTGTTGTTCTAGGGGGCGGTTTTGCGTTGTGGCGGTTGCTGGGCGGTGGCGGTGGTCCGCCGGGCTTTCAGATGCCAGGGGCTGTGCCCGTAACGCTCCAGCGTTTGCAGTCCACTACGGTGCAAGAGCGAGAAGAATTTGTCGGCACGCTGGATGCGGCGTCTGGGGTGATGCTTCAGCCCGAGGCGGCGGGGCGGATTACGGGCATTTTCGTGTCCTCTGGCGACTTTGTCTCAGCGGGTGATCCGATCATGCAGCTGAGTGCAGATCGCTCCCAGGCCGAGCTAAGTGCGGCTCTCGCTAACGTCAGTGCGGCTCAGTCGGCTAGGGACAATGCCCAATCACAGCTCCAATCTTTGCTGGCTCAGCGGGCCGAGTTCGAAGCTGAGGTGGCGCTGCAAAATCGAGAATATGAGCGGACTGAACGGCTAGTGGCCGAGGGGGTACTGGCTGAGCAGCAGTTGGACGAAATTGAACGCGATCGCGCCGCCGCTATTGCTTCCTTGAACGCAGCCATTCAGCAAATCGAAGCCGCCAATGCCAGTGTGGCCCAGTCCGAGTCTCTCCTCAGCCAGGCCCGGTCCAGTGCCAGCGCGACACGCGAAGACTTGCAGGACAAGACCGTCACTGCGCCGATTGACGGCATTGTTGGTGACATTCCGGTCGAGTTGGGAGACTACGTGCAGCCCGGTGCAGAACTGACTACGATTACGCTGAACGACACGTTAGAGCTGGAAATCGCGATTCCTGCTGAGCAGGCCGACGAGGTGGAGCTGGGTATGCCCGTAGAGCTGACCCCCTTCGGTAGCGAAACTCCCACTATTTCAGGCTCCATCAGCTTTATTTCACCTCAAACAGATCCGACGACGCAGACGATTCAGGCCAAGGCGGAGTTTGTTAACAGTGCCAGTCGGTTGCAGGACAACCAGCGGGTCAACGTGGCGGTGATTCTCGACCAGCGCTCTGGCCTGCTGGTGCCCGCAACGGCCGTCACTCGTCTAGGCGGGCAGCCGTTCGTGTACGTTGCGGTAGACCTGCCCCCCGCTGAAGAAGGCAGCGCTCCGCCACCTGCCGGCCCACCCGGCGCACCCGCAATGCCTGTCCCAACCCAAATGGCGCAGCTCCGTCCGGTGACCCTGGGAGATATGCAGGGCAACAACTTCCAAGTGCTAGACGGCCTATCCCAAGGCGAAACCATCATTACCTCCGGCCTGTTGAACTTGCAGGACGGTATGCCGATTATTCCTCAAGAAGCAGGGGAGGGCGGGGCACCCGCCGCTGCTCCGGCGGGTGAAGAAGAGGAGGACGGCTTTACGGAGCAAGGACCTGAAGACTCATAAACATCTTCATTGGCTGGTTATGTCTCTAGTGTCGGGTTTCGTTGCCTCAACTCAACCTACCGGACAACTCCTGATCATCTCCACCGGCTGCCATTATTAACCCGAACAGACCTCATTAAAACGAGAACTTACGTCCACTACCGGGCATCTCCCTATGGTCAACTATTTTATTAAGCGACCTGTCTTTGCCACTGTCTGTGCCATCATCATCTTGCTGATTGGTGCCGTTAGTATTCCCACCCTGCCAATCGCGCAGTTTCCCGACATTAGCCCGACCCAGGTGAACGTCACTGCCGCTTATATTGGCGCAGATGCGGAGACTGTGGAAAAGGCGGTGACCACCGTACTAGAGCGGGAGATTAACGGCGTAGAAGGCATGCGCTACATCTCGTCGAACAGCAGTAACGACGGGGTGAGTAACATCATCGTTACCTTTGACTCTAGCCGCGATAAAGACATTGCTGCGGTAGACGTGCAAAATCGCGTGTCCCTGGCGGAGCCGCAACTGCCGGATGTGGTACGGCAAACGGGTGTGACCGTGTCGAAGCAGAACAACAACTTTCTGCTGGCGATGAGCCTGTATTCCGAAGACGGTACGTTTGATAACGTCTTTTTAAGTAACTATGCCGACCTGTATATGGTTGATGCCCTGCGGCGGGTGCCGGGGGTGGGTAATGTGCTTATCTTTGGTGAGCGTACCTATGCCATGCGCCTGTGGCTTGACCCGCAGCGGCTGGCCAGTCGAGGACTGACCGCGGACGATGTCAGCAGTGCCCTACGCGAACAAAATATTCAAGTCGGCGTAGGCCAGATCGGCCAGTCCCCTTCGCCAGAAGACCAGACCTTTCAGATTGACCTGCGAGCCGTCAGTCGGTTGCAGGATGAAAGCGAGTTTGAGGAGCTGGTGATCCAGCGAGGAGAGAACGGCGAACTGGTCAAGCTCAAGGATGTAGGCCGAGCCGAGCTGGGCGCAGAGAACTACAACACCTTTCTTCGCTACAGCGGCAACGAGTCGGTCGGTCTGGGGGTACTCCAGCTGCCGGGCAGTAACGCGCTAGAAACGGCCCAAGGCGTTAAAGACGTGATGGAAGAGCTGTCCCAGGAGTTTCCACCAGGGATGGAGTACGGCATTGGCTTTGACACTACCGAGTTTGTGGAACAGTCCCTGACCCGTGTGGTGTGGACGCTGATTCAGGCGGTGGCGCTGGTGGTGCTGGTCATCTATATCTTTTTGCAGGACTGGCGCACTACAGTCATTCCCGCCATCACCATTCCTGTCGCGCTGATTGGTACCTTTGCCATTATTAAAATCTTTGGCTTCTCGATTAACAGCCTGACGCTGTTTGGCCTCACCCTAGCAACGGGCATGGTGGTGGACGACGCCATTGTGGTGGTAGAAGACATTGCTACCAAAATTCAAGACCAGGACCTGCCGCCGAAAAAGGCGGCCATCCAGTCGATGAAGGAGCTGACGGGGGCGGTGATTGCCACGTCGCTGGTGCTGATGGCGGTGTTTATCCCCGTGGCGTTCTTCCCAGGGACGACCGGGGCGCTGTACCGACAGTTTGCGCTGACCATTGCCTTTGCGATCGCGCTCTCCACCTTCAACGCCCTCACCCTTACCCCCACCCTCTCTGGCCTGCTGCTGAGAAAAAATACCGGCGGTAACGGCTGGCTTGACCGAATTTTCCGCCCCTTCAACCGCTTCCTCGATAACCTGCGGGCTCAGTACGGCGACACCCTACGGATTCTCAACCGCTTCAAAGTGTTTGTGATTGCCGCCTTTGTTGCGTCGCTGATTCTTACCGGCCTGCTCTACAGCAGCGTTCCCTCCGCTTTTTTGCCCGACGAGGACCAGGGCTATTTCATTACTATCATTCAAGGCCCAGATGGCAGTTCCCTTAACCAAACGGATAAGGTGATGCGCCAGGTCGAAGAGACTATTCTTGCTCAAGATGGCGTGCGGGCCACCTTCGCGGTGGGCGGCTTTAGCTTTAGCGGCAACACCGCCAACAACGGCGTGGTATTTACCTCCTTGGTCCCCTGGGAAGAGCGCCCACCCGGCGTGTCCTCCTTCAGTCTGATTGGCCAGCTGTTTGGTCAGTTCTCTCAAATTACCGATGCCCGTGTGTTTCCAGTGAATCCGCCTGCTATTCAAGGTCTCAGCAGCTTTGGCGGCTTTACCTTCCAACTGCAAGATCGCAGCGGTAATGCGGGCATCGATACGCTGGTACAGAATATGTACGGCTTGCTGGGTGCCGCCAACCAAAACGAGAACCTGGCGGCGGTATTCAGCACCTACGGGGCTAGCACGCCACAGATTGTTGTGGAGGTGGACCGCGACAAGGCCAAAGCGCTGGACGTGGACATCGACGATGTGTTTGGTACCTTGCAGGCTTACCTGGGCTCCCAATATGTCAACGACTTCACCCTCCAGGGACGCAACTACCGCGTCTACGTGCAGGCCGACGAACAGTACCGCTCTGACCCCAGCGACATCAATAGCCTGTACGTGCGCTCAGGGCAGGATGCGATGATTCCCATCAGCAATTTGGTCACCCTAACCGAGACCTCCGGTGCCCAGACCATTAACCACTACAATCTGTTCCGCTCGATTGAGATTAATGGTCAGGCGGCCCCTGGCGTCAGCTCGGGTCAGGCGATTGAAACAATGGAGCAAGTGGCCGCCCAGGTGCTGCCCGCTAGCCTAGGCTACGAGTGGACCGGCAGCGCTCTGGAAGAAATTGAAGGCGGCGGTCAGGCTCCAATTATCTTCGGTCTGGGCATCATCTTTGTCTTTCTGGTGCTGGCAGCCCAGTACGAGAGCTATGTGGACCCGGTGATTATTCTCTTTGCCGTGCCGTTGGCAGTGTTTGGGGCGTTGCTGGCCCAGTCGATGCGCGGCCTGCCCAACGACGTGTACTGCCAGATTGGTTTGGTGATGCTGATTGGCCTCGCCAGTAAGAACTCCATTCTGATTGTGGAGTTTGCCAACCAGCTTCGCTGTGAAGGGCTGCCCATCGTCAGAGCCGCGATGGAAGCGGCCATGTCGAGGATGCGTCCGATTTTGATGACGGCCATCTCGACGCTGAGTAGTATCTTCCCGCTGGTGATTGCAACCGGAGCCGGTGCAGGTAGCCGTCAGTCGCTGGGTACAGCGGTATTTGGCGGTATGTTTGTGGCGACGTTCTTGAGTCTGTTCGTGGTGCCGATTCTCTACATTGTGGTGAAAAGTCTCAGTGAACAGTTTCTAGGAACGGAGGTACCGAAGCCAAGCGATAACGGAAATGGGCATGGCAGCTATGAAGGTGTAGTTGAAACTCAAGAGGCAACAGCGCCGTAAGACTGATTTTGTATGTACGCAGGAGAGAATACCTGTCAACGGTTTAGCTGAAGCGCTCTCGCTCAGACAATCACCACGGTGAGACTTCATAGCCGGATTGGTTGCTGTAGAGCGTTTCACATCAAGGTAAACAGAGACTGCCGCGATCTCACCCACAGTGCTTCTCACCAAAGATTAATCTTAGTCTCAGATATCCCACTGACGTCTGTGGGATATCTGATGGCGTGCCTGAAGACCTTCCTTTGACGGATTGAGACCTGATTGATTTGAAACGCTTTGGGGCTTGCGATCGCAATGCCCCTGTTTAGTATTTTTAGGAGAGTAATGAGGTTATGACACGCTTTTCTCGACTGACTTCGAAGTGTATAAAAGCAGCTAGTATCGGGTTGACCAGTGTGCTTCTGGCACTGCCCGTAACGGCCCAGGGCACCAGCGATCAGAGCATTGCCGATATCGCCAGCGCAAACGACTCCTTCGATGTGCTCACCTCTCTTTTAGAGCATGCGGGCTGGTTGGGTGCATTTGATGGATCTAACGGCAAAGAGTTCACCGTCTTTGCCCCGACCGACGAGGCGTTTGCCCGTCTGCCCGAAGGCGCAGTAGACAGCCTGTATGAACCCGAAAACAGAGAATATTTGTACGACGTGCTGGCTTACCACGTGATTGGTGGTAGCGTGACGTCTGACCAGCTGGCTGCCGGAGCCGTAGACAGTAAAAATGGCTTACCGTTGCAAGTTGGCGTAGATCCCTCAGTCACGGTCAACAATGCTACGGTTCTGACAGCGGACATCGCTGCAACTAACGGCGTGATTCATGTGATTGATGCGGTGTTGATCCCACAGCGATAGGGTTAACCTTGTCCTAGTCCGGCCCAAAGTTCATCTCCGGCTAGGACAAGGCTATGGGATAGTGCGACTGCCTGTCTTGGTTACAGGTTTGACGAGATGAGCAATAGCTAGCGTCGTTAGGCGCTGTGGTTTGCCCGTGAGTGACAGACTGGCCTACAAGTCTATTCTGAAGACAGCAGTGTAGATTATGTTGCTGTGGGGGTCTCCTAAAACCCCCGTCCAGGCCCGCAGGTTTTCTTCCTCTAGAAAGTTAATAGAGCGTTATCAGGACTCAATCGGAGCACGGTTTAGCTTCAGGGCTATCGGCAGCCTTGAACAGAAACTGTGTATCGATTGCCCTCAGCCACGATGCCGCCGATCCGAACATTCACCTGAAAAGGATTTTCATCGACCCGGTCGGGCTCTGAGATACGCAACGGTTCTCCTTCGGTCAATACAGCTCCGGCAGCTGAGTACACTTGATCGGCAGTACCATCGCTGTATTTGTAGTACACGTCGATATCGTAAATCTCTCCCTCTTCTGGCAGCATCGTGACCACAAACGAGGTGTAGTTGCTGGTGCTGGACACAGCAAAGTCAGTATCCCAGTTGGTATTGACGAAGATAAACGTACCGATAGGAGAGACAATTTTAGTGACGTCTGTGCCCTCGCCGCCCACGACCTCCAGCGGCGTACAAGATTGAGCAACTGTGGGGGACGTCAGGGCAGGTAGGCCCGATAGCAGCGCAACACTGCTGAGTGATGCAATCAGAGCAGGTCGTCTAAAATCCATGGAGCTAGCCATCGGTAATGGTTATGACTCCAACGATACTGATGCTATCTGTGTTAGACGCTTCTTGTTACAAGCTGTAAGTAAGCGAGTACAGCGCGAACCTATTCGCCTATGTCAATGCGGCCGATGGCCGTTTGTGGGTAGTACACTGACAAGACCTCGTTGTAGCGGTAGCCCTGGCGGGACAGGTCCAATGCACCCATCTGGCTCATACCAAAGCCGCTGTGGGCATTGTTAACAATGTCTTGCGTCGCAGCGTACAGCGACTCGACGATGCCGCCGTTGTGGCTAATGAACTCGCCCGAGGTCTGGTGGACAGCGGCCTGGGTGGTGTTGGTCTCGGTCATTACGCCTTTGTAGGCCTGGTAGCGGGTGGTGTCGTCGAGATCGTACTCGCGGCCTGCATGACGCACGTTGTGAACCAGGGCGTAGGAGCGGGCGGCAACGGCCTGAGCCTTGAGGGACTCGATGGGCCAGCTGGGCGACATTTCTGCCCCGACAACGCTGTAGAGGTACTCTTGCAGCATGACGTAGTTCACAACCAAGATGCCGTTCTGACGCATCAGCAGCAGGACACGGCCCCGGTACCAGCGATCGCCCACGGCCACTAAACCGCCATCAGCTTGCACCCACACAGCATTGGGCATGCCCTCGCCGCCGATGGCAAGATTGCCTTGATCGGTAGCGAGATAAGCCTGACCGGCTGCCAAGCTTTTTAGCCCTTCGCCGTCTAGGCTGACCACGGCACCGCCGTTGGAGGTAGCGATAGAAACGCTGCTGGCATCGCGCACTAGGGCTACCCGCATTTCTAGGGCGGCATCAACGGTTAGGGCATCGGAAGGGGCCGGTGGTTCTGGGGCAGCGGGCACTGCCACAGGCTGTCGCTCTGGGGCAGGTGGCGGCGGTGTGCTAGCGGCAGCGGCGTGCGTGCTGGGTTCGGTTGGGCTGGCGGTAGCCTCAGTCAGGTTTTCGGCAACGACGCTAGATAGGGTTCTGGCCTTTTGTAGGACTAGCCATTTACCGAGTGCGATCGCATCCGCCTCAATAAATGGCTCAATCGGATCGCTCATTTTGACCTGGGCCGTTGCCGCAGGCGCTAGTAGCCCTAAGCCCACTACCGTAGCGGTAAGTCCTGCCATGCCTTGCCCCGTCAAACTCGTATGCCAACCCTGAACCATGTTCTGCTGTCCTAAGCAAAGCTTTAAGTAAAAAATCTCAAGTCAATCGGTTGCTAACCGTTGTTTAGCAGCGCTGCCGATGAACGGAAGCCAGCCCCAGCACCCGTTAGCTCAAGAATTTGACGCCAAAAAGGATAAATAAGTGTCAAGCTTTCCACCCATTCTCGCTGATTGACAGATGATTCCGCAAAAAATGCGGAACCTTCTTAGAATTTTTATGGTGGCTGCACCCTTTCCGTCCGTGATCCGACGGGGATGGGTGGACAGGTCAATACCGCGAATCAGTACCGCGAACATGGAGGCAGCAGAGATGACAATTCAACGGGTTTTAGTGGCAGGCGCAACGGGGGGCGTGGGCCAGCTGGCGGTGGCTGAACTGCTCAAGCGAGACTACACCGTGCGGGCCCTGACCCGCCAAGCGGACAAGGCCCAGCGGCTGTTCGACGGTCGGACCGAGGTTGCGGTCGGAGACACCCGCCAGCCCAACACGCTGACCGCTGCAGTGGCCGACGTCGATGCCATCCTCTGCTGTACGGGTACGACAGCCTTTCCGTCGGATACGTGGGCCGTTGACCCGCCTGAGGCTCCTGCCGCTGCAATTGGCTACTGGGGTCGGGTGTATCTAGATGCCGACTTTCGTCAGCAGCAGGCCCAGAATACGCCGATGGATGTCGATGCGGTGGGGGTGGCGCATCTGCTGGCTGCGGCACCTCGGACCCTGCAGCGGTTTGTGTTTGTCTCCTCCTGCGGGGTCCAACGAAAGCAGAGTTTCCCGTACAGCTTGCTCAACGCATTCGGCGTCCTCGACGCCAAGGAAAAGGGCGAAGCTAGTATTCGCCGATCTGGCTTGCCTTACACCATCGTGCGACCGGCCCGCCTAATTGACGGGCCCTACACGTCCTATGACTTGAATACCCTCATGCAGGCCACCACGCGTGGCACCCAGGGCGTCGAACTGGAACAGGGGGATCGGCTCAATGGGCAGACCAGCCGAATTGATGTGGCTGCGGCCTGTGTCGCTTGCCTGCGGTCTCCACAGACGGTCAACACCACCTTTGAACTGATCAATACTGGATCTAGACCCGAAAAGATAGATTGGGATGTTCTTTTCTCACAACTCAAGCCTGCCTAGTGAGCTACAGTCATAGACAGACACACGACTACAGAATGCCCATCTCTGTATATTGCCCTCCTGCATCCCCCAAGACCGTTTACTGATTGCCTGCAATGTCTGATGCGTCTGCGCAAAATCTATCACCTGCGGTATCTGAGGATTCGGCAGAGGGGTACTTCGGTACGCTGTTTGAGCGAGCGTTAGACGGCATTTTTCAAACGGACCACCAAGGATATTACCTGAGAGTCAATCCGGCGTTGGCGACGATCTGCGGGTACGATTCGCCCGCAGCACTGCTGGCCGCTCAGCCCATCGTCAACGGCCAGTTTTACGTCGATCCCGACCAGCGAGAAACGCTGCTCCAGCGCGTCCAGGAAACCGGGCACATTGCCAATATGGAGTTTCGGGCTTACCGCCGGGATGGCTCAGTCATGTGGCTATCGGAGACCTGCTGGGCGCTCTACGACCATGAGGGGCAGTTTACCTGCTACGAGGGGTTTGTCCAGGACGTGAGCGATCGCAAAGCCACCGAAGCGGCCCTCAAGTACAGCGAGCAGCAGAGCAAGGCGATCGTCACAGCCATTCCCGACCTGATGTTTCGTGTCAGCCGAGACGGTATTTACCTGGGCTTTGTTAACACCAACTACTTTGTCGATCTCCTGCCTGAGGGCTATCAACCGATTGGCAAACCGCTGTCAGAGCATATTCCCGCCGATGTGGCAGCCCGCCATCAGCAGCACCTGACCCAGGCCCTCGCCACCAATACCATTCAGATCTACAACCAGTGCGTTGAAGTGGAGGGTCAGTTTCAGTATGAGGAAGTGCGTGTCGTCCCCATCGATGACAACGAAGTGTTGTTCATTATTCGCGATGTTACCCAGCAAGAAAAGACCGAAGCTAACCTGAGAGAACGTAACCAGGAGCTCAGCAGTGCGCTAGAGCGACTCCAGCAGGCTCAGGATAATCTGGTCCAGGCGGACAAAATGGTGGTATTGGGGCAGCTCATCTCCGGTATTGCCCACGAGGTCAACACCCCACTTGGAGCCATTCAAGCTGCCAGCGGTAACGCCATCAGCGGTCTAGAGTCAGCGCTGCCGAAGCTACCGGAGCTGTTAGACCAGGTTGAACCGCAGCAGTACAAACTGGTTTTTCAGCTGATTGAAGACGCCATTCAGGCGGCCCCAATCCTCACCGCACGGGAAAAGCGAAAACGCCGTCGAGCAATTGCCCAACAGCTGGAAGAGAGTGGGATTGTGGAAGCCCGCAATATTGCCGACACCCTGGTTGATATGGGCATCGTTGCCGATATAACGCCCTATCTGCCGCTGCTGAACAGTCCCAACAATCTGTTTATTGTCGACCTGGCTTACGATTTAGTCCGCATTAAGAGCAATAGCAAGACGATTCAGCTTGCCGTAGAAAAAGCGTCAAACGTGGTTAAGGCCCTGAAAAACTTTGCCCATCAGGACCACACGGGCCAGAAGACCGTAGCACGGGTCACCGATAGCATCGAAACCGTACTGACGCTCTACTACAACCAGCTGAAGCATGGCATCGATCTCACCCGAGACTATGCTGAGCTATCCCCGATTCCCTGTTACCCAGACGAACTCAGCCAGATCTGGACTAACCTGATTCAAAACGCTATTCAAGCCTTAGGCGGGGATGGTTGCATCACCGTGTCCGTACAGCGGCAACCTGCAGAGATTGAACAGTACCAAGGAGACTGTGTTGTCGTTAGCGTGATTGATAACGGTCCTGGCATTCCGGCTGAGCTACAGCCCCGCGTGTTTGAGCCGTTTTTTACCACCAAGCCTATTGGTGAAGGGACTGGCCTAGGGTTAAATATCAGCCGTAAGATTGTCGAAAAGCATGGCGGTTGGATTACCCTGAGCAGCCAGCCGGGTCAGACCTGTTTTGCTGTATGGCTACCGATGGAGGACCGAGCCCTTGCCTAGTAAAGGAATTCTTTGTGTAGATGACGAAGTTGCTATTTTAGACAGCCTCAAAGAACAGCTCAAGCGACAGTTTGGCAATCAGTTTTTCTACGAAGTAGCCACCAGCGCAGACGAGGCGCTGGAAGTGTTAGAAGAGATCGAAGAAGACTCGATTGATATTTTGATTATTGTCTCTGACTGCCTGATGCCCGGGATGAACGGGGATGAACTGCTGGCCGTCGTTCATCAGAAATATCCCCAGATTGTTAAGGTGATGCTGACGGGGCAGGCGGATGCGGAGGCCATTGAACGGGCATACCGTGATGCTAATCTGCATCGCTGCCTGTACAAACCCTGGTCGGAGGCAGAACTGGTTGAGACCATCACCTCCGGTTTGGGGGGAGATTAACCCATGCCGACACCGGAAGTACCGACACCGGAAGTACCGACACCGGAAGTACCGACGCCGGAAGTACCGACGCTGGGCATCATCTGCGTAGATGACGAGGGCGTTGTCCTTGAAAGCCTCAAAGAACAGCTAAAACGCAGCCTCCCCCCCAACCAAAAGTGGCTGATTGAGGTGGCGGATACTGGCGAGGAGGCACTAGACATTATTGAGGAACTGCGGGAGGACAACATCGACGTTGCCCTGGTCATCTCCGACCAGATTATGCCGGGCATGCATGGGGATGAGCTGTTGGTCGAAATCCACGGGCGCTACCCCGATATTTTGAAAATTTTACTGACGGGGCAGGCCAACGCAGAGGCCGTGGGTCATGCGGTCAACAAGGCTAACCTGTATCGCTATATCGCTAAGCCTTGGGATGAGGTAGACCTGACGCTGACCGTCACTGAGGCACTGCGACGCTACCAGCAGGAACTGCGGCTAGCCGAGCAGAACCAGGCTCTGCGGCGGATGAACCGTGAGCTGGCTGATTTGAATACGTCCCTCGAAGATAAGGTCAAGGACCGTACGTTAGCCCTAGAGCAGACCAATCAGCAGCTTCAGCAGGCCAAGACAGCGGCAGAGGTTGCCAACCAGTCCAAGAGCGCCTTTCTAGCCAGCATGAGTCACGAGCTGCGGACGCCCCTCAACGCGATTTTGGGCTTCAGTCAGATTCTCTGCAAAGACCCAGCGCTCAATTCAGACCAGCAGGGGCAGCTGGCCATCATTAACCGTAGCGGTGAGCATTTGCTGCATCTGATCAACGATGTGCTGGAAATGTCCAAAATTGAAGCGGGCAAGATGACACTGAACGTGGATACCGTTCAGCTTCCCGACTTGCTGGAGGACCTGCAGGCGATGCTGCGGCTCAAGGCCGATGCTAAAGGCATTCATCTGGCGGTGGACTATGCGGACATGCTGCCTGCCTATGTCGAGGCGGACCCCAACAAGCTGCGGCAGGTCCTGATTAATCTGCTGGGGAACGCGGTGAAGTTTACCCATCGCGGTCGGGTGCGCTTGACGGTAACGTCTGCGCCCGGTGAAGGCGAGCAGCAGCAGTTTACCTTTGCCGTGGAGGATACTGGACCGGGTATTGCTGAAGCAGAAATGGCGCAAGTGTTTGAGGCGTTCACCCAAACGGAAACCGGACGGCGATCGCATAAAGGAACCGGCCTAGGACTGGCGATTAGCCATCGGCTGGTACAGCTGATGGGTGGCACCCTAGCTGTCGATAGCATCGTCGGTAAGGGCAGCCGCTTTTGGTTTGACATTCCCCTGCGAGTGATACGGCAGCGCCAGTTACCCGAGCCGGAGGCTCAGGTCGTGGCGCTGGATGCGGGGCAGCCGACCTATCGCGTTTTGGTGGTCGATGATGTCGCTGATCTGCGGCTGCTGCTGACCCGCATGCTGGGCTCGGTTGGGTTCGAGGTCCGCGAGGCCGAGAACGGCGAAGGCGCGATCGCGACCTGGCAGTCCTGGCAGCCCCACCTGATTTTGATGGACTGGCAAATGCCCATCATGGACGGGGAGACGGCGACTCGCCGCATTCGACAGCTGGCGGAGGCCCATAGTCCGGGCAGTACCCGTCCCAAAATTATTGCTGTCTCAGCAGGCGTCTTCGACGAGTCTCGCCAATCCATTCTGTCAGCGGGCTGCGATGCCCTACTCCTGAAACCGTTTACCGAGGCAGCGCTATACGACGCTATTGCCCAGCATCTACCCGTACGCTACCGCTATGCTGCCGCCCCTGCCATCGATAGCCCCGCTGCCCATGCCGGAAACGCCGCAGATCTGTTGACGATCTTGCAATCTGCGCTGCCGTCCGCATGGTTGGCGGATTTCTATCAGGCGGTTTCTGCTTTAGACTCGGAGAAGTGTTTGGAATTACTCAGCCAGATTCCCGATGAGCATGCTGGGGTACGCCAAACCCTGAGCGAGCAAATTGGCGACTTTCGCTTTGATATCCTAATTGGGCTGCTTGAACCGGCTTTTGTCTCTTGAACTAGCGTCTCTTAAAAGCGGCCTGTTAACGTTCTGCCCTCAAACGTCTGACTCACTTCCGATCGCCTATGACTGATATGGACTCCAGTGCCGGTACGCTGGTGCCACCAGCCAGCGAGTTTTCTGTGGCCAACAGTCAGCTCTCCCCCGGTATCGCCTACTATCTGCGGCGACTGCTGCGTAAAAACTTAGACCGATTGGTAACCCCTGATGCCAGCCCCATCAGTGCGGCGCTGCTCCAAGACATTGAAGCCCTTGCCCAAAGTGCTGCCGGGGCCGATGTAGCCAGCACGATGGCTGAGTTAGACGACCTGGCTAAGCAGCACCAGGCGTTAAGTAATCAGGGCCTAAAGCGACGGGAAGAGCTACGCGAAACCGAGCAGCAGATTGTCACCCTGCTGGGGCTCTCGCTGAAGGATACCCAGCAGCAGGCCACTGTTCTGATTGTGGACGATACCCCTGATAACTTGCGACTCCTGTCCACGGCCCTTGGGGATCACGGCTATGCCGTTCGCAGTGCTATCAACGGTGCACTGGCCCTCAGCAGCGCTCAGATTATTAAGCCTGACCTGATTTTGCTGGACATCATGATGCCGGGGCTCAGCGGCTACGAGGTGTGCGAACGGCTTAAGGCGGATCCCAAAACCAGCGATATTCCAATTATTTTCATCAGCGCCGTGGATGCCGCCCTGGATAAGGTCAAGGCCTTCGAAGTTGGTGGGGTAGACTACATCACCAAGCCCTTTCAAATCGAAGAGGTCCTGGTCCGCATTCAGCATCAGCTCAAGATTTGGAACCTGCAAAAGCGGCTTGAAGACCAAAGCCTGAGATACCAGCAGGAGATCGGGCAGCGACAGCAGGCCGATGCGCGATCTCGCCAGCTGCTGGAGCAGGCCCTAGACGGCACTTACCGACTTGCGCCCGACGGTCACTTTTTAGAGGTGAGTGACGCTCTGGCCCAGCTCTACGGCTATGCCAGCACCGCCGCCATGTGCCGCATGGTGACGGCTCCGTCGCTCTACACCGATGCCCGCCGGTTCAACACCTTCGTCAACTGCCTCCAGGTGGAAGACTGGATTACCGACTTCGAATCAGAAATCCGCTGCCCGGACGGCAGCACTGTCTGGATTTCAGAAACGGCCCGAGCCGTCCGTAACGACCGGGGCAACCTGCTGTACTACGAAGGTGCAGTGGTGGATATTTCCGTCCAAAAGGAGGCCGAAGCAGGCTGGCGGCGGGGGCGGCGACGGACCAAACGGTTGCTGATGACGCTGTTTCCCAAGGCCGTGGCCCAACAGTTTGGCAAGCGTCCCGAGACGGACTTCACCAGCCGGTTTGATCCGGTGACGGTCCTATTTGCCGACGTCATCGGTCTCAGTCCCCTGACCGAAAATCTGACGCCGGTTGACTTTCTGGCCTTGCACAACCAAATTTTCTTTGACTTTAATCGTCTGGCAGAACGGCTGGACATAGAACCGATCAAAACCATGGGCAGTCGGTACATGGCGATTTGTGGTGCCCCCACCGCTCACGCCACACCGGCACTGAACATGGCCCACTTTGCCCTAGAAATGCAAAAGGTGATGGCCGATTACCAGCTGGTAGGGACCCAGCGGGTCAGCCTCAAAGTGGGCATCAGTACTGGCCCGGTCGTTGCTGGGGTAATTGGCAAGAAAAAGCTCAGCTACGATGTCTGGGGTCAAACCGTCATCCGCGCTGGGGAATTGGCCCGGTTTGGTCAGCCCGGCAGGATTCAAATTGCCGCCACCACCTACGAGCGAGTCAAGCACAACTATCGGTGCGATCGCAGAGACGATCTGACCAAGTTGGCGAACGAATCGGTCATTCCCTACTGGCTCCTCGGCGGTCGCGGCTAGTACCACGCTAAAGTGACCGCTACAGGTGCCCGTCCAGATAGGTCATGAAGTGAGCTGTGGCCTGCTGCATCAAGGCTGGGCGAACCTGTTTCCAGTAATCTCGGTTTAGTAAGCTAGCCCGTAGCGCATCTCGCTTAATCAGCAGATAGGCCCGAATCCGCTCGTAAATCCGCTGGGTAACGGTAGAGCGGTTGGTCATTTGTCCATCAGCAAACTGAGCCCCAAACGACTGCGTCAGGTAGTCCTGCACAATCTCGGGATACGGCGTCTGGTCTGCCGCGTGAATGGCCGCTACCAGGGAGAGCTGCGGCGATGTGACGAGCAGCCGTCCGACTTTATAAGCCAGCAAGTCCGCCGCATAGTCAGCATCCGAGGCAAACCGACCCAGCAGTTCCGTCAGCGCTGCGGCATCGTAGGTGTCGCTACCGTGCTTGTCCAGGTAAATTTCGATGGGCTGGGCCGTGTCGCCAATGGCAGCGGTATATTCTCTGCTGTCAAACCCACGACCGCTCACGGCCTTCGATGCCAGCCATAGCAGACCATCGCTGACGGTAGAGGCCAGGTTGCCGCCCCAGGTTTGGTCCGAGAGCGACGCGATGAAATGGGCAAAGTCTAGCGTTTGGCCGCTAAGTACGACGTCTGCATCGAGTTCACCCGCGACGAAGTCGGGGTTGTCGCCCGCCACCAGCTGCCAAAACTGGGTCACGTAGGCCGGACGCGTGTAGGCCCGCAGCGATCTCACCACGCCCATCGTCGGCCCGGTTTGCCGCTGCTGATACGTGTCGATGAAGCGCAGCATCTTGTCCAGTGTGGCGGCACTATCACAAGAGACGTGAGCTGAGGTGTGGGGTGACATGATTGGAACCCTCGAGCGGTATGTGACAGCTCAAGGCTGCCCGTCTACTACACCCATCACAGCGGACACCAGACTTTCCAGATCGGTCGGTAGCTTAAATAGATTAAGGTCCTGAGTAATTACCCGGTCGGACGGGTCCAATCGGCCAAATTGCCATACTTCCCTGACCCCGAACGCGCCTAACCCCAAACACGCCCAACCCCGAGCTCTAGAGCCCCAAACACTGGCGGGCCATCCAACCAATCGTCGTGCCTACCTGGACTCGGTACCAGCCCTGGCTGCGTTCGCCCAGCAGGGTTACCACCTGCCCATCGCGATAGGTGCCGACGACGATATTGCCAACGCTGGGGCCACTACGGACGTTGCAAGCGTTGTAGCCAGCGGGTGTGCTAATGCGGTAGGTCTGCTGTGCCCAGGCAGGCATGGCTGCCCCCACAATCAGTAGTGAAAACAGCCCCAAATAGGCTCGCTTAATCATGGTAAGTATGACTCCCTAGTCGAACCCAACACCCCAACTATAGCCCGTGTTTCTGACTCCACTGCCCCAATCAGAAACCACCGCTACGAATCCGAGGATGTGCCTCATAATTGTAGGGTTCCTTACTGGCCTTACACCTTGAGCTGCGCCCCCGAGAGCCCTACCCTACTGGTTATTGACGGTCACTCCCTGGCCTTCCGGTCGTACTTTGCCCACGCCCGCGATGCCGAGGGCGGGCTGCGCACCTCTACGGGCATTCCCACCAGCGTTTGTTACGGTTTTCTCAAGACCATTACCGACATTATGTATGTCGAACGGCCTGCCTTTGCTGCGGTTGCCTTTGACATGGCCCAGCCCACGTTTCGTCACGAGGCTGACGATACCTACAAAGCAGGCCGAGAAGAACAGCCCGAAGACTTCAAAGAAGACGTAGAAAACCTCCAGGGCCTACTTAGAACATTAAAAGTTCCTGTTCTCACCGCCCCTGGATTCGAAGCTGACGACATCATTGGGACACTAGCTAATCAGGCTAAGGACACGGGTTACTGTGTGCGCATTCTCAGCGGCGATCAGGATCTGTTTCAGCTGGTAGATGACGAAGAACAAATTAAGGTGCTCTACCTGGGCAACCCCTTCTCTCGCCGGAGTGGTGCAGACGCCTTTGGTATTGCAGAAGTTGAAGAAAAGCTGGGCGTCACCCCCAAACAGGTGGTTGACTATAAAGCGCTGTGCGGTGATACCTCTGACAACATTCCTGGGGTTAAGGGCATTGGTAAAAAGACTGCGATTAAGCTCTTGAGCGAATACGGTGACCTAAAAGGCATTTATGCCGCACTGGATGAGATGAAAGGCGCTGTCAAGAAGAAGCTGGAAACCGGAGAAGAGGCCGCTAAGAAGTCTCAGTTTTTAGCTCAGATCGTGACCGATGTACCTATCGAGGTAGACTTTGACGACTGCAAGCTCGAAGGGTTTGACCCCGAGGTTGTTGTTCCTAAGCTCAAAGAGTTTGAGTTTCAACAGTTTGTTAACCGCCTCGACAAGCTGCAGGTTGCCTTTGGCGGGGAGTCCAGCAAGCCTGAAAAAATAGCCAACACGCCCATCGAAGACCCAGACCTGGCCTTCTTTACCGCAGAAGAGACCGAGCAGGCGATGCAGAACGCGCCGGAAACGGTGACGCTCCTGCCAGATATCATCACGACCGAAAACCAGCTCAAGGCACTGGTCACTCACCTGAAAAAACAGACTGATTCGGCTTCCCCTGTTTCCTGGGATACGGAGACAACCTCATTAGACCCGCATCAGGCTGAGCTGGTTGGTATCGGCTGCTGCTGGGGTGACGGAGCCAAAGACCTGGCCTACATTCCGACCGGTCATGCCGAGGGCAAACAGCTTCCGGTCAAAACCGTGCTAGAGGCGCTACGCCCGGTTCTCGCAAGTGCCGACTACCCCAAGGTGATGCAAAACGCCAAGTATGACCGCCTGGTACTGCGCTGCCAGGGCGTCGACATTGCAGGCGTTGTCTTTGACCCGATGCTAGCCAGCTATGTCCTCAACCCAGAGGGTAGCCATAACCTCAGTGACCTCAGCTTTCGCTACCTGAACCTGGCGGCTAAGAGCTACACCGATCTGGTCCCCAGGGGTAAAACCATTGCCGATCTGGATATCGACACGGTGGCCCAGTACTGCGGCACCGACGTCCACACCACCTATCGTCTGGTGCCGTTGCTCAAAGCCGACCTAGCTGAGTTGCCGGTTATTCAAGACCTTTACCAGCAGGTTGAGCTCCCCCTTGAACCGGTTCTTGCAGAGATGGAGTATCGGGGGATTCGCATTGATGTGGACTACCTCAAGCAGTTCTCAAAGCAGTTAGAGTCTGACCTCGACCTGATCGAGAAGCTAGCCTACGAAGCCGCCGGAGAGACCTTTAATCTGGGGTCGCCCAAACAGCTCAGCGAGATTTTCTTTGAAAAGTTGGGTCTAGACAAGCGCAAATCGCGTAAGACCAAGACTGGCTACTCCACCGATGCCAGCACCCTGGAAAAACTGCTGGACGACCACCCCATCGTGGAGTCTGTGGTGGAATATCGGACGCTATCGAAGCTGAAGTCTACTTACGTAGACGCGCTGCCCAACCTAATCCAGCCTGCGACAGGGCGAGTTCACACCGACTTTAACCAGGCCGTAACGGCCACTGGACGGCTGTCCTCCTCCAACCCCAACTTGCAAAATATTCCGGTCAGGACGGCCTTTAGCCGCCAAATCCGACAGGCCTTTATTCCTCAAGATGGCTGGCAGCTGGTGGCTGCTGACTATTCGCAGATCGAGTTGCGAATTCTCACTCACCTGAGCCAGGAACCGGTGTTGCTAGAGGCCTATCAAACCGGGCAGGACGTTCATAGCCTTACCGCTCAGCTGTTGCTGGACAAAGCAGAGATTTCCAGTGACGAACGCCGCCTAGGCAAGATCATCAATTTTGGTGTCATCTACGGTATGGGTGCTCAGCGATTTGCTCGGGAGGCCGGGGTGAGTCGCACCGAGGCTAAGACCTTCATTGACCGCTTTAACGACCGCTACTCGAACGTCTTTGAATACCTCCAACAGATGGAGCGAGAGGCCATTGCCCGAGGCTACGTGGAGACGATTAAGGGTCGCCGCCGCTACTTTAACTTTGATAGCGAAAGCCTGCGACGACTCAAAGGCACCGACCCCAAGACCATTGACCTGAGCAGGCTCAAGCGTAGCGGCTACGATGCGGGGCAGCTTAGGGCCGCGGCCAACGCCCCGATCCAGGGCTCCAGCGCCGACATCATCAAAATTGCCATGATTCAGCTGCACGAGCTGCTGAAGGACTATGAAGCGCGGCTGTTGTTGCAGGTTCACGACGAACTCGTTTTCGAAGTCCCTTCAGCGGAGTGGGAAACACTAGCACCCAAGGTCATCAGCACAATGGAGCAAGCCGTGACGCTGTCAGTTCCCCTCAAGGTTGAGGCCAGTGCTGGGGCGAACTGGATGGAAGCCAAGTAAACCCATCCTTAGAACAGCGTCGTAGCGGTGCCAGAGGGACTAAGCCTGCTGCATCCACTGCACGCATTGCTGCATCTGCTGAGACATCGTTTTTCTCTCGGCGTGGTAGCGGCGACCATGCCCTGGCAGTACCCATTCAAACGAGTAGTTCG
>CAWUKV010000042.1:0-29047 GCA_963923025.1 uncultured bacterium | reverse complement strand
TATTATTTTAATTATTTTGCAGCTTGCTCCCTTCCTTGGGCAAGAAAGCCCTGGCGGTGGGGTGCTCGGCATGCTGGGGGCGATTCCGGACCTGCTGAGGAACGTTCAACCTGCAGAAACCTTTCTAGCGCTGGCCACCGTTGGCATTATTCTGTTTTTCCCGTCTAAGTTTAAGAAGATTGTTCCGCCCCAGCTGGTTGCGCTCGTTGTGGGTACGGTGCTGTCTCTGCTTCTGTTCCCTGACCTCGACATTCGCCGCATTGGTGAAATTCCTAGAAGTCTTCCCGCGCTGCAGCTACCGATGTTCAGCCCTGACCAGTTACAGCTGATGTTTGTGGACGCCGCTGTACTTGGCATGCTGGGCTGTATTGATGCGCTGCTGACTTCTGTGGTGGCCGATAGTCTGACGCGCACCGAACACAATTCCAACAAAGAACTGATTGGCCAAGGACTGGGCAACATCGCCTCTGGACTGTTTGGCGGTATTGCCGGTGCCGGTGCCACGATGGGCACGGTGGTCAACATTCAGGCTGGCGGTCGTACCGCGCTTTCTGGTTTGACTCGCGCGTTTATTCTGCTCTTTGTTATCCTGGCTGCCGCCAACCTCGCGGCTACTATTCCCTTAGCTGTGCTGGCCGGGATTGCCTTGAAAGTGGGTATTGACATCATCGACTGGGATTTCCTCAAGCGGGCGCACAATATATCCTGGAAAGCGGCGCTGATTATGTATGGCGTCATTGCGCTAACCGTACTAGTTGACCTAATCGCGGCGGTAGGTGTTGGTGTGTTTGTTGCCAATATTCTCACTATCGAGAAGATGAGCAACCTACGGGCCGAGTCAGTCCAAACGATTACTACGGCTGACGATAGTATCCGCCTGAGCCCTGAGGAAAAGCGCTGGCTTGACGAGGGCAACGGTCGGGTGCTGTTATTCCAGCTCAGTGGTCCAATGATCTTTGGTGTTGCCAAGGCTATTTCCCGCGAGCACAACGCTATTGGCGAATGCGACGCGATTGTCTTTGATCTGAGTGAAGTTCCTCATATGGGCGTGACGGCTTCGTTGACCATCGAAAACGCCATCAAGGAAGCAGTAGAAGCAGGGCGTACCGTCTATATCGTCGGTGCCGCTGGGCAAACCAGGCGTCGATTGGAAAAGCTGGGTGTCTTCAAGCTAATCTCTCCCGAGAATCTGTACATGGACCGGGTTGAGGCTCTGAAGCGTGCAGCAGGTCCTTTCTATACAGACCAGCCTGAAACGATTCAGCCGCCGCTGGGCACGGTTCCTCAGTAGGCCCGGCTACAGCTCTTCTACCACCTGGTCTTTGGGGGCTATAGCTGGCTCCCAAAGGCCTAGAAACAGCATTCAGACCCGTCAGCCATTGGACAAGATCCCGATAGTCCTGAGCGTTTGCTTGGGCAATTGCAACCAAGGCAATCACATTGCAATCACGACAGCGTTGCGCTCCAGTTTTGTATCGACTAGAGAACCTAACGATGCTTGATTTCTTGAATTCCTTTGAAGCTTTGTTTTGCGGCGTTTCCCCCACTCTGCTAGCAACCACGCCGGAAACAGACTGTCGAGGCAATATCTCTGGAACTGTCGGCTGTGGCTGAATAAACCTTTACCATGTCCAGGACAAAAGTTTTCCCTACGGAAAAGCTACAAATTTTAAGCTGGCTGTGGTTTGGCAGATAGAGCCCTAGCTCATCTCAATCCAACGTTCTCACTCCAACGTAAAAAAGGTAGCTTTACAGGCTACCTCCCCCACTGTTATCTGAAGGGAGAAACCCTTGGTTCTCATTCTAGAAGCCTGCATCTTTACCACGGTTCTACTGGGGTTTTTTGGCATCATCTTCAAGAAGAACTTGATGATGAAAATCCTGTCGATGGATGTCATGAGTACCGGCGTCATCGCCTGCTATGTCTTGGTTGCAGCTAGGGGTGGCCTGTTTTCACCGATCTTATCCGGTCGGAGTGAAAGTGTTGCCTATGCCGATCCGGTCCCTCAGGCTGTTATTCTGACGGCGATTGTGATTGGGTTTTCCATTCAGGCCCTGATGCTGGTCGGCGTTATCAAGCTCTCTCGCGATACGCCGACGCTAGAAACGTCAGAGATTGAGCGGGAGCATATGCCATGACCAACCTGCCCGTGAACAGCCTGCCCGTGAACAGCCTGCAAGTCATCACGATTATCTGGATTGCGCTGCCGCTGCTGGCTGGGTTTAGCAGCTATCTCTTACCTAAAATTGACCGGGTTTTAGCGTTGGTGACGGCGCTGGTGTCGGTCGTCTATTCCTTGGGCCTGCTACTGGCCTGGCCGCCGCTGTCGATGCAGCTGATTGACAGTTTTGGGGTAACGCTCAAAGCCGATGCGCTGAGCGGTTTCTTCATTCTGACCAATGCGTTGGTCACCGCAGCTGTCGTTTTCTACTGCTGGGACAAAGGTAAGTCTGCCTTCTTTTACACCCAGCTCACCATCGTTCACGGCAGCGTCAATGCCGCCTTTATCTGCGCCGATCTCATTAGCCTATACGTTGCCCTAGAAGTTATCAGCATTGCGGTCTTCTTGCTGATTGCCTATACCCGCACCAGTCGCTCGATTTGGATGGCCTTGCGGTACCTGTTTATTAGCAATGTGGCAATGCTGTTTTACCTGATTGGAGCCATTTTGGTGTACCAGTCTAGCGGCGTGTTTGCCTATGAGGGGTTACAGGGTGCGCCCCCAGAAGCGATCTCGCTAATCTGTGTGGGTCTGCTGACCAAAGGGGGCATTTTTGTCTCGGGTTTATGGTTGCCTGCCACTCATTCTGAAAGCGAGACGCCCGTTTCGGCACTGTTGTCAGGATCGGTCATCAAAGCTGGCATCTTTCCCCTGGCTCGGTTTGCCCTGATGGTGCCAGAGACAGAACCGATTGTTCGCTTTTTCGGTGTAGCGACAGCTTTATTGGGGGTGGGCTATGCCGTCTTCGAGAAAGATGCTAAGCGCATGCTGGCCTTTCACACCATTTCTCAGCTGGGGTTTGTGCTGGCTGCGCCAGAGGTGGGTGGTTTCTATGCGTTGAGTCACGGTCTGGTTAAGTCATCGCTCTTTCTTACAGTGGGGAATCTGCCCAGCCGTAACCTGAAGGAGCTGCGAAAAATGGTGCTGCCCACGCCCCTGTGGATTGCCCTTGCTGCAGCCAGCTTCTCCATCTCTGGATTCCCACTACTGTCTGGGTTTGGAGCCAAGGTACTGACCATGAAAAGTCTCCTACCCTGGCAGGTGATTGGCATGAACATTGCGGCACTAGGGACAGCGGTATCGTTTGCTAAATTCATCTTTTTGCCCCACGGAGAGCCCGATGACGTTAGCCGACAGCTGAAGCCCCTGAGCCCTGGCTTCTGGATCGCGGTCCTGACGTTGTTAGGGGGCCTGGTTTTTGGCAACGTGGTCTATTTTGAGGCCTACAGCGTGAGTAACGTGATTAAACCCTTGGCAACCATTGCGTTGGGTTGGCTCGCCTACTGGGTTGTCTTCCGGAACGCTGTGGTCAAGCTTCCTCGGGTTGCGGAGCAGTTTGACCATCTCGTCGGGGTCATGAGTTTGGTGCTGACGTTTCTGTTTTGGACGGTGGTGGCATGACGGCATTCCTTAACATATTTCTGCGGCTTGGGATTTGGTTCTTGCTGACCGCGGATGCTAGCTCGGTCAACATTTTTATCGGGGTTTGCATTGCGCTGCTGATTCCCCAGCGCTTTACCCGACCCGCGGCCATTCGAGAATGGCTGCGGGTCCTGTGGGAAATTGTGGTTGCCATTCCCATCGCTTACAAAGAAGCGATCGAAATTATGGTGCGGCCCCATCGCCGCGAGGCAGTAACGCTAGAGCGGGTGAGACCGTCGCGGACGCCAGGGCTAATTTTTCTAGATATTTTCTTAATTACTTTTACGCCTAAAACTGTTGTTGTAAACTATCGCGACGATGGCTGGTATGAAGTCCATCAGGTCTGGCGGCGAACCCGACCACCGTCCCTATCTCCACCCACTGAGGAGGTCAACCGATGATTACCGTTATAGACGGTCCCATGAGTGGGGTCCTGCTCGTGATGTTGATGGCCCTATTAATTCCCATTTACAAAACCTGCCGAAACTGCGGTACTTGGGAGAAAATGTTGGCTTTTGCCAGCATTGCAACCAAAACCTCACTGATGATTTTGGTTGTGTCAGTACTGCGGGATGACTGGATGATTGGCTTGGTGGGGGTGCTGATTCTTAGTGTGGGAAACGCGTCGCTGATGTTGTTGGCCCATGTGCTGCGGCGACTGAACGAAGCGTAGGGAAATAGATCGAAGGGCAAAGGAGACAGGAGAGATGAACAGCTTGGTGCAAGCGGTTAGCTTTTTTTGTATTGGGGTGGGGCTGGTGTTCTGGTTTTGGGGCACCTGGCCACTACTGGGGCGACGGTCGGTGCTGTTTAAGCTGCACAGCCTATCTGTTGCAGATACTCTGGGGTCGATGGCGATTGTTGTCGGGCTGCTGCTCCAGATTCCCCGAGAATGGCCGCTGCTGCTAATGGCGTTAGTTGCTCTTGCTATTTGGAATACTGTACTGGGCTATGTGTTGGCCTACTGCTCAAGCGGAGGGGACTATGCTGAGTAGCGGGAGTTTAAGTGACGCAGATATAACTGGAATCACAATTTCGCTGCTGTTGCCGTTGACTGCAGGCATGGTTGTTGCCCAGGTAAACCCCTACCACGCGCTAATTGTGCGCGGTATTTTAGGGGCAGTAGCGGCGCTGGTTTACGCCTTTTTTGGCGCAGCGGACGTGGCCCTGACCGAAGCGCTAGTGGGCACGATGCTATCGATTACCCTCTATGCCATTGCCGTCCGCTCATCCATGAGTATGCGGTTGGGAGTTGTGACTGAAGAGGACATTCCCAAAGAGACGGTGGCAGCCCTGCGAAAGGTACTGCACACCCACCACATGCGGCTAGAGCTGGTGCCCTACGACGGTGCGATCGCGCTTAAAACGGCCCTAGAGCGTAAAAGTGTCCACAGTATTTATCTCCCGTCCCATACGCTGCACACCCGAATTCGACGGCTGCACGAGATTCTGCAGCCCGTGTCTGATGAGACGCTGACCCTGAGCTACGTTTCGTCGGCTTCGGACCCAGCCCTAGAGGCTCCGCCGTTTGACCTAAAGGAGACCCCATCATGAGATGGATTTACCTGGCTGCGGGGGTATCCCTGCTGATTAAAATGCTGGTCTTTCCAAATGCATCGCTGCCGTTGGACGACGTCATCATCGTCGAGGAAATTGTGCAGGAAAGTGGTGTACCCAACGCGGTCTCGGGCGTCATCTTTAGAAATCGTCTCTACGACACCATTTTTGAAGTGGTCGTTTTCACGCTGTCCATTATGGGAGTCCGGTTTCTGCTGGCGAACGAAAAGCCGTCCTGCACCGTGTATCAGTTCACCGATCCGCCGTCGATTGTGTTGGCGCGTCTGGGGGCAACCATTGCCGCACTGGTTAGTGTGGAGCTGGCGATTCGCGGACACCTTAGCCCTGGGGGTGGGTTTGCTGCAGGCGTGGCTGGCGGTACTGCCATTGGTCTCGTGGCGATTACAGCGTCTCCGCAGTGGATGGAAGCGATTTACCAGAAATGGCATGCCGCCACATGGGAGAAGGTATCCGTGCTGATCTTTATTGCGATCGCGGTGCTGACGCTGATAGGTATTGAGCTACCCCACGGCAGTGTCGGCACCCTGGTCAGCGGTGGCTGGATTCCCATTTTGAATATTTTGGTGGCGATCAAGGTGGCCCTAGGATCTTGGGCGGCAATTCTGGTATTCATTCGCTATCGCGGGCTACTGTAGGGGCGCGCTGGGTGAGGGCCTACAGTCTTTGCCTGTGCAATAGATAACCCTTTCCTAACAAAAATATTGAAAATCCGAAATACTTGGTTTACCCTTGTATATCTTGTGGTGCTACAGGTCGTAGCACGATTTCTGAGACCCAAGCAATTCCTTTATTCCTCCACCCTTCTTATCCGGTTGAACCATGCTTATCTAGCGACTGTCCGCCCAGAAAGTGATGTAAACAACAATTCGACGTCAAATCAGGAGGCTTCAGCCATGAAAAAGCGCTATTTCAGCGGCTTCCAACGTTAAGCTCGTCCACCCCCTTATTCCTAAGTGTGAAATTCCGACGTATATCAAGCCTGAGCTAAGGCTTTGATGCCGTTGGCTGCGGTGCTTTGCCTAGTTAACCCCTAAGCTTGTCCGATCCTTTGGACTGTAGCTTTTGCTGGGCAAGCACCGTAGTCCGTGCAGACGTTGCGAGTTTTCGCCCCCATACACGCCTGCTTTTGCAACAGCAGGCCATTTTTGCGTCTCTACTTGTTTTTGCAGCCTGCTCGCTGTTGATCCAGCGGTAAGTTCGGCTGCGCATTCAGGGCTATTCCCATGAGTAAGTTTTTCAAAATTCTCAGGTACTACCAGGACTATTGGCGAATCACGCTATTTAGTGCCTTAGGCATGAGCCTGTTCGAAATCATCGATTTGGCTGTCCCCTACGGTATTGGCCAAATCCTCAATGTGATTTCTGGGCAGCCTGTTGATGCTGCACTGCAGCGCAGCTTTGACGCCTTGGCGCAGTGGTTCAATCAACCCAATTCAATGTCCTTTCAACTGATCGTCCTCTTGACTGCCATCGGACTTGTCTCAGTGGGGCGTGCGCCTATCCAACCCTGGGTTGGTCCTTGGTTTGGTTGGGATACGGCCTTCCGTGCCCGTCGTCAGCATGCTCAAGCAGCGCTGGAGAAAATTCTCACACTGCCACTAGAGTTTTATGACGAGAACAACCCCGGTCGAATTGCGGCTAGGGTGGCTAAGGGGCTATCCAACTACAACTGGACCTATCCAGAGATTGTCAGTCAGTTTATTCCTAGAATATTTCGAGTCTTTGGCATTTTCGCCGTGATCTGGTTTATTGACGGGCGGATTGCGCTGGTCGTGTTGGGCACGTTTCTGTTCATTGTTGGCTACAGCTTCTTGGGGCTCAAAAACATGACTCAAGAAGAAGAAAAGCTCGACAAATACGTCGAGAATACTGAAAGCCGAAATTCAGAGATTATCACCAACATCAAAACCGTGAAGGCGTTTGCCACCGAAACCCGCGAGCTACGGCGCCAAACCCAACGCCTGGACCGGGAGTTCAAGGTATTGGACTATCGCATTCACTTGGGCTATATCAAAATTGCCACCTGGCAGCGATCGTTGGTGCAGACCTGCGTATTTGTTGTTCTGGCGCTGACGCTGTGGGCAACGGTACAGGGTCAGATCTCGCTAGGGCATTTTGTCACCACGTTCACGGTGTCGAGTATGGCGTTTGCCGAGGTTGACCCCATCTGCGACCTGGCAGAAATGTTTGCCCGTCGGTACGCGGCCATGCTGCGATTCCAGGAATTTCTGGAGCTGCCTGCTGGGCAAGATGCCGGACAGTTGGCCACAGCTGGACTGCCCGACTATCGGTTTACAGGTAAGGTGCATTTCAACCACCTAACGTTTGGCTATAACCCGGCTAAACCGGTGTTGAACGACATCGAACTGTTGATTGAGCCCTGCCAGACCGTGGCGCTGGTCGGGCGCTCCGGGTCTGGCAAGTCAACGTTGGTGAAGCTGCTGTTTCGCTACTTTGAGCCTAGCCAAGGTACGGTGCTTATCGACGGGCAGGATGTTCGTCGGTTAGACATTACCGCCTACCGGAAGCGATTGGCAATTGTGCATCAGGAAGTGGACGTGTTTAACGGCACCCTGATCGACAACCTGCTGTACGGCAACCCCAACGCCACCTTTGAACAGGTGGTTGAAGCGTGCAAAATTGCCCAGGCGCACGACTTCATCACTCAAATGCCGAAGGGGTATTTCACCACCGTGGGTGAGCGGGGTGTACGGCTCTCGGGTGGTCAACGACAGCGCATTGGCATTGCCCGAGCCCTGGTGGTTGACCCGGATATCTTGGTGTTTGACGAGGCGACCTCGAGCCTCGACTATGAGTCGGAGCGGGCGATTCAGCTGGCGATGCGATCGCTCTTTGGCACACGCACGCTGATTATCATCGCTCACCGTCTTAGCACCGTGCGAGAGGCCGACAAAATTGTTGTCCTCGATCAGGGCCACATCAGCGAGATGGGCAGCCATGCTGAGCTGTTGACCCAGGGTGGTTTGTATCACCGACTGCACGCCTTGCAGGAGACTGGGGAGCTGCTGAGCTAGTCGAAGGGGGAGAGATTACTGCGTCGAAGTCATAACCAAACAAGGCGATTTCTTCGGCATAGTAGTCTCTCACCAGCTTAATTGATGTCTGATCGTAGATCTCTCTGTAGCTGTTCTGGCTGCCTCGAACTTTATGGGGCAGCCGAATATGCGTTACCCCCATTTTCTTTGTTATTTCTCTGAAGTCCTCAGCCAGGGTCTCAAATTTGCCAATGTAGTCGAGGTCAATGTCTCCTGCATAATTTTTTAGCCAGTAGGTCTGTGGCTTTAGCATGTCAGTCCCGATGTAGGCGACTAAAAAATCGCTGAACGGCATATCGCGGCTGATGCCGTAGCGGCTTCGGTGTCTGTCATCGCGGAGGACGTTTTTGTACCAGGAATAAGCCCGGTCCCACGGATTACGGACAATTGTGAATTTGAAGTAGCTGTCGTATTGTTGCTGAGTAACCGTCAGCTTGTTACGAGAGTTTTTGACCGTGCTGGCATATTGATGTTTGATTCCCCGGAAAAATTCGCAGACGTTGTCTCTGTTAGATAAAATATCTCTGGTGAGAGAGGGTTTCTCAATCATCCGAATAGACCGATGGTCCTGACCATCCAGGCCCACGTGCCCATCCAGATGCCCAAAGGCAGATTCAATACTGGTGCCGGCACACTTGGGAATATGAATAAAAATGCAATTGTACAGATGAGAAATCACGCTATCTCCTTCGTGTTGCGTCGAATGGTGAAGTTACGCACGCTTGACCTTGCCCTCAATAGGGTTGCGGCTGCGCGAATAGCCCAGTTAAAGCGGTGGATATTGTGAGTGATGTCTAGTCGCATTAAGGTCCCAACGGTTGTAGGGGGTTCTGTTGGGAAAAGCGTCGGTCTGCTGAGGAACGTCTTTGCCATCTACACGAGAATACTGAGCAAGGTTAGCTGCCTAGATCGTGACGGCGTTACCCCTAAAGCAATCGCGTGCAGCCTTGCCATAAACCTCTGTCACGTCCAGAACTGGAGTTTTCCCAGGGGAAAAGCCATAGATTTTCAGGCTATACGCGGTTCGGAACTACAGGTTTCAGGCTGGACGTGGTTTATTAGGTTGAGCGACCACCGTACAACATTTAGCTCAGACAAAGTTCTGCAACAGCTATTAGCCCTAAAGGATGTCGTCCTTACCACTGACGTTAAGACGCCAAATATCGCTACCTTACTGAGGAAGTGGCAAGATGGCGTCGCAGCCTTGTGCGAACGGCACTAGCGGCGGGCTGTAGTCTTTACTTTGAGCTGAGCGCGGCACCCTATGCGTTGCCCCAACAAACAGTGTCAGCATGCGCGCACCGAACGTGTGCCTGATGCCATAGCTTCGGTGTGCGCAGCAAGTTTATTAGGCTGTGTATTGTGACGTTAAATAGGGCAATTAAGTGTCCTTTCAGTCCATGAACACCGGCATTTCTGAGCAATCCCACGCGGTTTGCCCAATTGGGGTTGCCACATTTGGCTGAACCTTTTGATCTACAGCTAGCACCATCTGTCGTTAATGCCATGTATGGCAGTCGAAGAGTTGGTTAAAGCATTCGACTGCGTCGAGGGGCTCCAGCGTCAAGAACTTCAGTGCCAGAAACTGTCCCCAGCAACTCGACAAATGCAATAGGTTAGTTGGGACACGGAGTGCAACGATCCTGCCTGACACAGAACGACATGGTGCTAGCAGCAGCCATCTTCGGAGGTACTCCAGCGCAGTGTCCGAAGATGGTTGCTACTGATTGTCTTTTTCTTAGGCACCCTCGCGTAAATAAATGCCCTCGGGCGTGCGTCTAATTTGCTCGGTTTGTTCAAGCTGCGCTAAGGCTTTGGAAAGGGTTTGAGGCGTCAGGCTCAGTTCCGTAGATATCGCCTTCCAGGTACCTTCGATTTGAATCGGCAGCGCCATTTGGGCCTGATATTGCAAATACTGCTGTACGCGTAGGGTTGCAGATCGAATACTGCGCAGCTCGACCAGCGTTTGTAGGGTCTGTACTTTTTTCCCAATCAGGGAAAGTAAGTGGGTGGTCAAACTGGGGTGCTGGGCGATTGCGGCTTTTAAGGGAGCTACAGGGTAAGCCAGCAGGACAGTAGCGGTATCCGCGATCGCGTTTGTGGTGTAGCGATCTCCAAACAACGCTTCTTCGCCCAGAATGCTGGATGCTAGGGAGACTGCCAGGGTCGCATCGCGGTTTTCTATGGTGCGTCGAAAGCACCTTAATCGACCTTCGACCAACACATACACCGTCTCAGCCCGGTCGCCTTGACGAAATAGCCGCTGGTCGGGCACTAGCGTGAGTTTTTGACAGGTAGTTTGCAGGGTTGAGGGCAAAGTTTCAGGGCAGATCAGTTCCATGGTCATCGTCTCGGATGGTTCATGGATAGTGTGCCGAACCGTTTTGAGAGTAGCCTGACCAAACCTTAAGGAGAGGGTAAGGGACTTCTGAGCAGGTGATGAGAGATGCCGGTGATGAGTCTCAACAGCTTTGTGCTACATCATCATCAGTGGCGTCCCTTCCAGACAGGCCCCATCTAGTGTGGCCCCGTCTAAGACGGTTTGTTCTACCCGCGCACAGAGCAAGTTAGCTCGGGTCAGGTTGGTGCCGCGCATCACCGTACCAGACAGGTTCGCCTCTTCTAGATTGGCCTGGGACAGGTCGGCCCCTGACAGGTTGGCACTGCTAAAATCTGCGCCGATCAGGTTGGCCCCGGCCAACGACGCGCCCCGCAGGTCCGCCCCGCGAAAGTCGGCGTTCATGAGCGTTAGGTTGCTCAACACCGCTCCGGCTAGAAAGGCTCCGGCAAAGCTGGCTGTCGCCGTCTCAGCCTCAAGCATCACAGTGCCTCGCAGGTCTGCTCCGCGTAGGTCTGCCCCTTTCAGATCTGCTCCCATGAGATCGGCTCCGCGCAGGTTAGCGCGCAGGTCAGCCTTTTGCAGATTTGCCCCGGTCAGTACTGTGCCCCGTAGGTCGGCCTGTGAGAGATCGGCATCCACCAGGTCGGCACCCTCGAGGTTAGCCCCGGCCAGCTGGGCCTGATTGAACTGTTTCTGCTGGCCCTGACGAATCAGCTTCGGGTCCATGACATCTCCCATTACGCTACCTCCGAGCGTAGGGCGTCTTTGGTTTCTTCTAGCCAAACGTTGGGAAGCTGGCTGGGGCGGTTAGGCAACTGCATCATGCCAATTTCTGTTAGGCGCACCACTGTACCCAAGGCTTCAATCAGGGCGGGGTCAAACCGTCGACCGCTACGGTCTTGACATTTGGCTAGCGCCTCTGACAGGCCCAAGGCCTGACGGTCGCCACGGGACTCAGTCTGCTCTTGGAAATAGGCGGCGAGACCCAGAATGCGGGACTCAACGGGAATTTCCTCGCCTTTAAGCCCATCGGGTGTGCCGCTGCCGTCCCAATACTCTAGCTGGTGGGCAACGATGTTGCTGACGGGCGACAGCTCTGGCATGGACGATAACAGCTGTGCGCCGAGTAGGGCGCGATCGCGCCAAAAGACCAAGCTGGCTTCTTCTAACTGGTCGGCGGTTTGCTGAAAGACCTCAATGGGCGCTTCGGCCAACCCAATGCGGAACAGTAACCCCGCCAGCCGCAGTCGTCGCAGCTTTAGGGTCGGCAGGTCTAGAATTTGCCCGACGGTTTCGGCCAGGGCAGCCACCTGTAGCGATGCGGTCGGGTTACTGAGGTCCCGCTCGTCCACGCGCTGGGCCATGCGTAAAAAGGCCTGTAGCTTGTTGGCGGTGAGGTTGCGGCTGAGTCGCAGGGCCTGCCCCTCGAGTTCCCACAGTTCACGAGATTGGCGACTGACGGTAACCAGCTGCTGCTGGCTACTCTGGAGGTAATTGACAATGCGCGTGACCACATCGCTGAGATCGGCGGGATTGGGCGAGGGGTTCTGCTGAATGACGCTATGGCGCTTCAGCAAGTCATCGGCTAGCGCCTCGTGGTAGGGCCGCATCCGCCCAATTAAGATTTCAGCTGCCCGTTCTACTAGCTTGCGGTCAAAGGTCCACATGCCGTAGAACTTACGCTCAACATCATTGCTGGGTGGGCTATCGGCTCGGTAATCGTCCTGGGAGAGCTCGTGACACAGCACCATTGCGGCGTAGTCTGGAGCCAGAATGATGAGGTTCCATTCGTTGGTCAGGCTGTCTGCTGGGTCGAGATGGACCAAATCGACATTGGGCTTTTGGCTCGTGGGGTGACTAGAAAACCCGCTGTCGGCGACGGCAGCGATCGCAATTTCGCTGGAGCAACCGGCAATGTCGTTGTAGCGATCGGCCTCTTGCAGGTACCACTTGCCCTGCTGAAAGGTCACCAGCACCAAGGGCTGATCTTCCGGTTCAATCTTGCAGCTCTGGAGGATGTGATCTTCGAGCGCGTGGCACAGCGCAACAAGCGTGTTCTTAAAATAGACGCCAAAGCTGGAGGGCAGTTGCCCGTCAGGCATCGTGGCTTTGAGCTGGTTCAGCGTCGCTTCAGGCTGCATCACAGGATATAGATTGCCCTAAGTTTAGTTACCTCTATGATTTCATACTTTGCTGAGAATTAACGTTACAGAACTTCAAGTTCTTGTCCGTTTTGGCTCATGGAGCGGCAGGTGTGGCATGAATCCTTCTCAGGTTGTAGCGGGCTGTAGGACGCCCGTGTCCGAAGGTGCTGATTGGGTGGCTGCCCGCGGTGTCGATTCCGGCTTGATGTTTCACACGTCCAGCGCTTTCAGTTCTGCCATGATTTGTCCGAAGGCGACCCCACGATGGCTGTGCTTTTCTTTACCTTCGCGGCTGAGTTCAGCAAAGGTTTTGCCCTGCTCAGGTAGGTAAAAGATAGGGTCGTAGCCGAAGCCGCCGCTGCCTCGGGGAGCAGTGAGGATTTCGCCGGGGCAGTGGCCGACCGTTTCTATCGCGATCGCGCCGTCGGGTTTTGACAGTGCGATCGCGCAGACGAACCTGGCCTGCCGATTCTTGTTGTCCCCTAATTCTCGCAGTAGCCGCTCAATCCGGTCCTGGTCGCTGCTGCCGTAGCGGGCTGAGTAGAGCCCCGGCGCTCCGTTTAGGGCGTCCACTTCGAGTCCTGAATCGTCGGCAATGGCCCACTGCCCGGTGGCCTTTGCCACTTCCGACGCCTTCAGCCGGGCATTTTCTAGAAACGTCGTGCCCGTTTCATCCACATCAATCTCCGCGGGCTTGAGTGCTAGTGACCAGCCGAGGTCACCTAAATATGCCTGCATCTCCCCCAGCTTGCCGGGGTTGCCCGTCGCCACAATCACCGTTGTCATCACTAATCCTTCTGTACAGCCACTCGTCATATAATCATCGTTCCTCGTCGCACTACGATAGAAAACGGATATTTAGTCTTCGTCATTTACGCTAGGACACCGAGGACGGCTATCCTGCTCAGTCCAGAACGAAATGACGTGCAGCCTTGTCCTAGCGGACCTGGCGGCTGCTACACACGCTAGCCTGCTTTACAGGTCCCAATTCAGGCCCCCAAACCCATGCCCATCGACGTTGCCTTTTCCGTAAACCGCTCCCTGGCCCTGCCGCTGATGGTGACGATCAACTCCATCATTCAAAACGCCCAGCGGCCTGACGACCTGCGCTTCAACGTCGTGATTCCGCCCGGTGCAGCACCTGACTTTGATCCGCAAATTAGTGCCGCCTTCCCGCGTCGCCACCAGCAGATTCGACTGCTCGAATACCTGCCGCCTCAGTACCTGCGCGACTACTTGGATGCTCGCTTTAAGCCCGACAGTGAAACGCGTAAAAACTCCCGCTACATGCAGTATTCGCGCCTGTTCTTCAAGGCGGCCATGCCCGATGTGACGCGGCTGGTCTACTTTGATGCCGACATTATTGTGCTAGGAGACGTCGGGGAACTGTACGCCCAAGGTGAGCAACTCAGCGCCGAGCAGTATGTGGGGGCCGTTCCGCAGAATTTTCCGGCGTGGGGCTACTTCAGCAACCCGCTGAAGGGGTGGGCGGAAGTCAAACAGTTCAATCGCACCTTCAACAGCGGTGTGCTGCTCACCGACCTGACCTATTGGACCGATGAAACCTACGATCGCCTCAAGTACTACCTCGATTGGGACGCACAGAACGACTACAAGCTCTACAACCTGGGCGATGAAACGGTGATGAACCTGATGTTCAAACGAGACTACCTGCCGTTAGATTCAAGCTGGAACCGCTGTGGTTACGGCAACATGCGCGTGCTGACCTGGCTGTTTGACACGAACCCAGAGGGCATGAATGTGATCCACTGGAGTGGCGGCCACCATAAACCTTGGCGCTCTAAAGGCATTCCGTTTGGCCGACTGTGGGAGAGCTACCGTCCCCAAGCGCTGGCAAAGTCGGCTTAGCAACCCGTGCAATAACGTTCAATCGCGGATTAGATTTTTGTGATGTGATGATGGAGTTCTGCTATTTAGGGCCTGCCCCATCCTGCATCGAGGGACGAGCCCACCGGCTTCAGAGAGACCCATGAGCGATCCACGTGTGAAAGAATTTTGGGCCGGGGTCCGAGCCATTTTCCCACTGATTGTGGGGGCAGCACCGTTCGGCATCATCTTTGGCACGCTGTCACAAAACGCGGGGCTATCGTTTTGGGCGGCTGTGGGCTTCTCGTCTGTGGTGTTCGCTGGGTCGGCGCAGTTTGTGGCGGTGGGGCTGGTAGCCGCAGGGTCGGCGGTACCGCTGATTATTCTGACAACATTTGTCGTGAACCTGCGCCACCTGCTGTACGCGGCCAGTTTGGTGCCCCACGTACGGCAGCTGTCACCGCTGTGGAAGGTTGTCATTAGTTTTTTTCTGACGGACGAGGCGTTTGCAGCCTCCATTGGCCGTCTGTCGGACCGTAGCACAAGCCCCTACAAGCACTGGCACTACCTGGGTGGGGCACTGGCCATGTATATAAACTGGCAAATTTGTACGCTGGTGGGCATTACGGCTGGGCGGATGATACCCAACGCTGCTAACTGGGGACTGGACTTCGCCATGGCGGCGACCTTCATTGGCATGGTAGTGCCCTACGTGACGAGATCGCCGATGCTGGTCGCCGTCGTGGTATCGGGCGTGACCGCCGCCCTCACCTATGGGCTACCGCACAAGCTGGGCATTATGGTAGCCGCGATCGCAGGTGTGGTAGCGGGGGTGCTGACTGAGCGGCGGTTTGCCCCACCGATGTCTTCCCCAACACTGGAGCAAAACGGATGACGCCCATAGAAGCGCTCGTGCTGGTACTGGGGATGGCGGCGGTGACCTTTGGCATCCGCTATGTGCTGATCGCCTTAAGTGGTCGAATGGTGCTGTCGCCGGGGCTGACCCAGGCCCTACGGTTTGTGCCGCCTGCGGTGTTAACGGCAATTGTTGTCCCGGCGGTGCTGTTTCCCGATGGTGTGCTGTGGGTGGGGGTGGATAACGCCAGATTGGTGGGTGCGATCGCGACGGTGTTGGTCGCGGTCTGGCGTAAGAACCTGCTACTCACCATCGTGGCTGGCATGTCCTTCTTCCTGGCCTATCAGGTGCTGCTGTCTTGGCTGGGTTGATAAATGGTTGATAAATATAGCTAGCGCCACACAGGTTAGGACACCGCGTATGACGGTCCTGCTTGGCATCAAACCATGGGGCGTCGCAGCCTTGTCCTAATGTCACTGGCGGCTGCTATAGCTAGATTGATGGCTGGATTAACAAATGCCATCCAACAACAGGCAGGTGACGACGGGCCGCTCAGTTTTGTTGCTGGCACACTTAAATTTGTTGATATTTCACGACTCTATGAACCTTTGATGCTGACACCGTCAGGTTTCGGGGTGATTGCGGACGGTTGCGAGTTGCGTGGTCTAACCTAAGAAAGGCCGTGCCAATTGACAGACTGGGGTTCCTGCCGACATCTATTTTCGGCTTTCGGGGATACTAGACAGTGGCATCGTACTGACAGCTTGTACGGACATTCACATGTCGTTTCGGGCTGCCTCTGGCACTTGCAGTATGGATAGCACCGGTATTCCCTGTGTTTTTCCCATCCGCGAGTCCTTTCCGCTACATCGGGGAATACTGAGACGGTGATTCTGGAGTTCGATATATCCATCACTACGGTGGGTGATGACAAATATCTGGTGCGGACCGAGAACTTCGCGCCGGGTATTCCCTTGGCTGAAGAGCAGCTGATCTGGCCCGTCGAATCTTGGTTGACCCAAACCAAAGCGCTCATGCACGACCCCCTGTTGGGGTTGGCTAAGGGACGGGTGACCCGGTCTGCAATTCTACGGGCTGGCGGGTATAACGAGCCCGATGCGGGGGGAAAGGTTCCAGGAACCATTGTTGACCTGGGCAAAGATCTCTACGACCACCTGTTCCGGGGCCTGCTGCGCGACAGCTGGCTAGCGGCCCAAAGTGTTGCCCAAAATCGCGGCTACCTGCTGCGTTTGCGGCTGGGGCTCAAGGACAACCGCCTGCAGCAGCTCCCCTGGGAGGTCCTACACGGGGGCGATCGTCCCCTGACCACCGTTACCGATATTGCCTTTTCTCGCTACAGCTCTGAGCGGCGGCGTACGGCCGACTACAACAGTGTTGTGCTGCCAGACTACAGCCAGCCCATCAATGTTCTGATGGTGATTGCGGCCCCCTCCGACCAGGACCGACTAGACCTGAAACGAGAAGTCCACAATCTACAGGCCGAGCTGCACCCCCCAACGATGCGGTCGGGCGGCAACGGCACAGAGGACGCCCCTGTCTTAGATGTCCGGCTCAAGATTCTGGAGCAGCCAGGCCGCATTGAGCTAACGCAGGCACTAGAGCAGGGCAACTTTCAGGCTTTTCATTACTCCGGGCACAGCAACCTGGGCAACGCAGGCGGTGACCTCTACTTGGTTAGCGGTCAAACGGGCCTGACGGAACGCCTCAGCGGGGAAGACCTGGCCGGACTCCTGGTGAACAACGGCGTCAAGCTGGCCGTGTTTAACTCCTGTCGCGGAGCCTACACCGCCGATGACGGCAACAGCTGGCAAGAACAAAACCTGGCCCAGGCCTTGGTCAATCGCGGCATCCCAGCAGTAATTGCCATGGCCGAGCAGATTCCCGACGATGTGGCGATTGACTTTACCAAGCTGCTGTATCGCAACCTTAGAACTGGGAGTCCCATTGACCTGACGCTGAACCGAACCCGTCAGGCGTTGCTGACCAGCTACAGCTCTCAACAGCACTACTGGGCGCTGCCGATTCTCTCGATGCAGCCCAGCTTCAATGGCTATTTATCGAGTGCGGGCAGCGCCGTTGAAGACGAGTTTGATCAGCTGCTGTTTCAGCCCGCTAAACCCACCCTGCAAGACTTGGCCAGCCCCAAAACGCCGCCTGCCACGCAAGCTGACGACGGGCTAATCGACGATCGCCCCCCTGTGGAGGCGACGATACCGCCTACCAAACCAGAGATTGCAGAATCTGATCTAGAGTCTCTGGTTGAAACCCTGGAGTATGAGGAGCTGCTGTCCTACAGCGAAGATTCTGCCATTATGGCCGACCTGGTAAAGCAGCTGTCGCAGCCGCCGACCCCAGATACCATCATTCCAGCTGATGCGGAAGAGTCTTTACTGCCGGAGCCGCTAGAAACGCCGGGGCTCAGCATCTACGATGACCTACCGACCGAAGCGCCAGCCACCGTCCGCTCACCTGAGTCTGCTGGTGAACCCAGCGCTGAGCCGGTAGCGCCGACCGCTAATAACACCTCGCCCCCAGAGCACGAGCAGGCGAATCCATTACCCGTTATGGCGTCATCCGGTGCGGATGTGCCAAACGAGGCTTCCCCGACCCAGCGACGTTGGCAGCGTCCGGCGGTTCTGGGGGGCGTTGCCGTTGCCGTCCTGGCGGCGATCGCCCTCCCTACCCTATTTTCCTCCAACTCCGGTGACTCCCCCCAGCTGGGTTCCCTAGGCAACAATACGATTGTGCAAGGTGAGCAGGCGCTGAATGCGGGCGACTATTCCGAGGCAGCCCGCTATCTCGGCGCGCTTATCCTAGACGGCGACTACAACAAGGCGCTGGCGCTGACCGACGACAATCTTTTGTCCTACCAGTCCAATGCAGACATTGCCTTTCTGCGGGGACGAGCCCAATGGGAGCTGTACAAGCGCCAACCGCTGGGCGACTTCTCTCCAGATGACGCGTTGGGGAGCTGGGAGCTAGCCCTGCGGTTAGAGCCGCGCTGGTTAGATGCCCTGATTGCCTTGGGGTTTGCCCATTACGCCAACGGCGACTTTGAGAAGGCTAGAGAAGTGTGGGAAGAAGCGATCGCACTTAGCAGAGGCCGGTTTTTCAAGGCCAATACGATTGCTGCTGCTGTCGAACCCAGCGAAGAAGGCGGGAGCATTATCAACGCCCATGCGGGTCTGGCAATGGTCTACTATCGGCTCTCTGAGATCGAGTCGATAGACAGTGAAGATTCTGAGTCGCTGCGCCGTCAGGCCATCGATGCAAAAAATACCGCCCTTACCGAGTCTGGCACGGCCTTTTTGCGGAGTAGCCTGAGTCGTAACTGGCTATGGATTGAAAATACGATTCGTGACTGGGACCGAACCAAGACTGCGCTAGATAGTCCAGCGTCTGAATAGTAGATCTAGCGATCGCCGTTTCTCTCTAATCATTCCACTACCGCAATATAAAGCGATACATAAAACTCCTGTAAACACTGAGAGAACGCTGAGTGTAGGGGCACCTTAAGGTCACTGAAATGACCTACCCCGAAGAGATATGGCTCAGTATCCTAGCGATAGCTTGTTCAATGCAGTAGACGCCACTGGTAGCGGATTTATCGACCGGACTGCGCTGACGACCCTGATGGCAGAACAAAATATTCAGCTGTCTGAGGAACAGATTCAGCAACTGATGGCAATGGCAGACGTAGATGGCGATGGCACCATCAGCCTGGCTGAGTTTCGCCTGATGATTAAATCAACGCGGCGAGCATAGTTCTCTGGCCTGTGATGCCCCAGGTGATGCCCCAGATCATACGTGTATCAAGCAGTAGTCGGTTACATCGGTGGTCTTAGCGTCTGGTCGTTTGGTCCGGTGCATGACTAGAATGGAAGCTGACCTATCGCCATATTTCCATCACCAGTGTCAGAAAAGCAGCAAAATCCCTGGATCGAGGGCCTTCAAACGATTGGCCTAAGCGTGTTCTTGGCTCTGGGCATTCGGCAGTTTGTTGCCGAGGCGCGCTACATTCCTAGCGAATCTATGTTGCCGACGCTGGAAGTCAACGACCGACTGGTGATTGAAAAGGTCAGCTATCGGTTTAACGAACCCGTGCGCGGTGATGTCGTCGTCTTCTGGCCGCCCGACGAGCTGTTCCCCGTAGGGGCCCGTAAGGAAGCCTTCATTAAGCGAGTGATTGGTTTGCCCGGTGAAACGGTGGAGATCACCGACGGCACCGTTCTGGTCGAAGGTGAGGCGCTGGAAGAGGACTACATTCTTGCGCCGCCCGACTATCAGTGGGGGCCCGAGGAGGTTCCGCTAGAGTCCTATTTAGTATTGGGCGACAACCGACCTAACAGCGTGGATAGCCACGTGTGGGGGTTTGTCCCCGAAGACCAGATCATTGGCAGAGCGGTGGTCCGCTTCTGGCCACCCAATCGGCTGGGTGGATTGGACTAAGCACCAGAGGGGCCAGCCATGTCAGAAAAACAACCCAATCCTTGGATTGAAGGCTTGCAGACCGTTGGTCTGAGCGTTGTGTTGGCGCTGGGTATCCGTCAATTTGTGGCTGAGGCGCGCTACATTCCCTCCCGCTCGATGGAGCCAACCCTCAAAATTAACGATCGCCTGGTAATAGAAAAGGTCGGCTATCACTTCAGCGAACCTGACCGGGGTGACATTATTGTGTTTTGGCCACCCGATGAGCTGTTTCCTGAAGGGCAGAAGCGTGATGCCTACATTAAGCGGGTGGTGGGGTTGCCCGGTGAAACGGTGGAAGTTACCGATGGCGCTGTACTGATCAACGGTGAACCGTTGACGGAGGACTACATCAAAGCGCCCCCGACCTATCAGTGGGGGCCTGCCGAAGTGGAACCAGATACCTATCTTGTCTTGGGTGACAACCGCAACCACAGCTATGACAGCCACGAGTGGGGCTTTTTGCCTGAGGAAAATATTATTGGCCGCGCCGTCGTTAGATTTTGGCCCATCAATCGACTGGGCGGGCTAGATTAGCGCTGACCTTGCCCGATTCAGCATGCGATACCCGGCTGAGGCAACGCTAGGACTGAGGTCGCGCTAGAGCTGAGGGAAGCTAAGACTGAGGGGGCTAACGAAACAGCACCGACCAAGTTTGAGGCCCCACAACGCCGTCTGTGGTGAGATCGTTACGCTGTTGGATCTGACGCACAGCAGCGGCGGTTTGAGGGCCAAACACGCCGTCAATTGCACCGTTGTAGACGCCGAGTGCCTTCAGCCGCTCTTGGAGGCGGGTGACTGCTGGGCCATACATGCCTTCGCGCAAAACGGGTAAACCGACAGCCTCAGGTGCTGGTGTCGGGGTTGGAGCAGGGGGCGGGGTTGGAGCAGGGGTCGGTGCCGGAGTTGGTGCTGGGGTCGGGGCGGGCGTTGGTGCTGGGGTCGGTGCTGGTGCCGGTGTGGGCGCTGGGACTGGAGCGGGCGTTGGCGCAGGGGTCGGCGTCGAGGCGACGGTACTTCCTTCTAAGTCTTCGGGGCGCGGGAGTAGCTTTTGCCAGGTCGTGGGGCCGACAATCCCATCCACTTCGACGCCTGCATCGGTTTGAAATTGAGCAACGGCGGACTGGGTTTGCTCTCGATAGAATCCGTCAATGGGGCCGGTGTAGTACCCCATGAGCGTGAGCAATGCCTGAATTTCGGAAACGGCGCTGCCCGCACTGCCCAGCTGAAGGACCGGACGGGCCTGGGCAAGCCATACTGTTGCACGGTGAGTCTGCGGTGGTTGGGATGGGCGGTCTGCGGTGGTCAATGGCTCAGCCGCCTGAATCGGTGGTGCAACCCCACCCGATAGCAGCCCCATGCTGGCCGCTAAGAGGCTGAACCACTGCGCAGACTGACGGTTGTGTTCCATAGAGACTGACCTTTTCAGTAGGCTACATGTAAAAGCACCCGACCCAACGATGCAGATCTGCTAATGACTCGGCTGCTTTGGAGCTCGAGATTGGGGCTGGCGATCGTGTGACGGTTTTTTAGGTCCGACGGACCTGTCATTTTTTGCCTGATTACTCTAAACCACTGATCTGTATCCTGGGCTTAGACTTAGCGAATCTTATGCAGACTCTGACGATTTTTCAGTTTCAGGCCGCACTGCTGGGCAGTATTCGCGCGATGCCGACAGCGGCTGACTGGTTACAGCGTGGTCTTTCTAGTGTCCTGACAGCGTTGCACCAGGGGGCAGTGTCAGCCGCCGATCCGGTGGCGGCTTCAAGGTTAGACACGTTGCCGGACGAGCCTGTCAATCAAACCATCTACGGGTTACCGACTGTGCTGCTTAGCGTTGGTCAAGGAGCGGCTGACAGTTGGATCAGCCCATATCAGTCAACTGTGCGGTCTGAACTTGTCCTTTTGCAGGCGATCGCAGCCGAGCTAGTGGCGCTGTCTGGTTCGACTAACCAGCCAATTACCCACCGGACGCTGTGGGCCCAGGTCTTGCCGCGCTTACGACCGGTTTTAGATGCTGTAGATGTTGTTTGGCCAGATATCGTATGGCCAGATGTCATTGGGTCAGACTGTGGGACGGGTTGGGGTTTCTATTCGGCTGGCAGCGCGTCCCCTACGCCTACCACTGCTGCTTTGGCGGCACTACTACAGTCTTCAGAAAGTTATGATTTGACCGTACGGTTGGCCCAGAATATGACACAGGAGAGCGGTGCTGAACCAGAATTGGCAGGTGCGATCGCAGGTTTCCTATGGGGGTTGTGCAAAGGCCAGCCGCAGTCCCCTCGCACGGATGCCGAGCAGCTAGTTTTGTCGCAGGCCCAGCAGCTGTGGGGGCATTGGGCTGGACTTGGGCATATTGCAGTTATCTCCCCGATTGAACCGACAAGCGCTGGCGTTGCCCTGTCTGAGGTCCCAGCTGTGCTTTTGCCATAGGTCCTGCCATCGCTCAACCCCTATACGAGTGGTTCGACCACGTGCCATCTGCAACCTATGATCTGCAACCTATAACTTGTTTACTGGGAAGACTCCAGTTCTAAACACGACCAAGGTTAATGTTGAGTTCTCGAACTGATTTCCCGAGACCGTGCCATAGAGACTGTAGAACCCAAGAGACTGTAGAACCTATCTGATAGACCCCTGAGCTGCTCGTTTATCCGACCCGAAAAAATCGGACTATAATGTCGTAACGCCTGCATCTGATTTAGTGCTGTATCCGAATTTAAGCCAACTACCCCCGTTAACGGTCATCTGAAGCGGTGTCTTCCGAAGGGTTATGAAAAAGCGTGGGTCTTTTACTCAGCCTGAAACGAGCGGGCAAAACTTTTTTAATGGGCTGCAGAGGTCTTTACGCCCGATCACAAAACCTTTGCAGCAGCTGCGCTGTACCTGCTCCAGCTACTTGCATCAGTGGCTACCGTGGGAGGACGTGTCTACCTCCTTGCGGACCCGCAGTACCGCTATCCGGCAATCGACGACATCCACGCGGCCCTCTACCGGGCTTTATTTTATCTCGCGGCATACGCCGTTCAATCAAACTCAAATTGCTACGGTCCTGGCGATTCTGCTGCTGACAGCGGCCCTGGGACAGCGATTCTACAATCAGCCGACACTGGCTGTAGAAACCCTAGCACCAGAAACGCTAAGAGCGCCTGCTGCCGTTAGCCTGGTCGATCGACAAACGACCGAAGCCAACCGTCAGGCGGCCAGGACAGGGGCCGTACAGGTCCTAAGACTTGACGAAACCATCACTGACCAAGCCCGCCAGTCCCTAGAGCTGCAGCTGCAGCAGATTGGTGCGGCGCGTCAGAAGGTAGCGGCGGAGCCGATTTTGCCGGCGACCAATCTTTCTGAAGCGACGCAAACCTATCTCTATCGAAGCAATGACCAAGAGTGGGAGACGGTATGGTCGCTGGCCCAGCGGGCCGATGTGACGACAGACCGCCTACAGCAACCCACCCAGACAGGGGCGCTACAGGCACAGTTGAGTGCCCTCAGTACAGAGCAAGCAACGGCCCTAGGAGAATTGGTCGACTACCGGCAGCGGACCTCCCTACAGTCTTTGCGGGCTGTGGGGGCTCAGGTCCAGGCCCATCGCCTTCAGTATGCAGCTGCCCAGGCCCAGCTGGCCGCAGCTTCTGAGGTTAGCGAAGTCCGTCTATTTTCCGGCCTGCTAACGCTGTCAGATAATGACTGGCGCAATCTGCAACGGCACGTGCGCAAGACGCAGGAGCGAATGTTGGCTCAGGGCGTTGTCGAAGGGTTGCCGGACGATTTGCTGCGACGGGCTGTAGATCTACAGCTCCAGGCCACGGTTGAAGGGGAGCCACTGTCGCCGACACTCTCAAAAATTGCGGCTGACCTATTGATGTCTACGCTGACGCCCAACCTGATTGAAGACCCGGAGCGGACCCGTCAGCGGGCTCAACAGGCGGTGGATGAGGTCAAACCTGTGATGGTCTCCGTTGAGGCTGGTGAGACCATCGTAGTGCGGGGCGAAACGATTACCCAGAGGGACTTTGTTCTGCTGGACCACTTTGAGCTGACCCGACGGCGGTTCAATTGGTTGGGGTTCGTTGGTTTTGGTTTACTGGTTGTTGGTTTATCGGCGCTGTTTTTGTGGGTTGATCATGCTCAATCCGCCAATTTGCGCCCCAGCGATCATGTCTTGGTGCTGTTTCTGATGCTAACCATCGCCGGTATGGCGGCGCTGCAGTTTCCTACCCTGGCACTACCCACGGTAGGGTTACTGATCGGGAGCTTCTACGGCACCATTATGGCCGTCACCGTCGTCGGTATTTTGATGGTGCTGCTGCCCGCTGGGGCAAACATCACCACGATTGCTGTTTTTGCGGGCGCGATCGCGGCTTTTGTCGGCGCTTGGATTGCGCCCCGGCTGCGCTCTCGCGAAGAATTTGCCCTGCTGAGTGCCTTTGTCGGCCTGAGTCAGGGGGTGAGCTACCTGCTGCTGACGCTGATGTTCAACGCGGTGTCGGCCTCGGCCTGGTATACCCTGCTAACGACAGCGGCGCTGCAGGGGCTGTTTGGCGTAGCCTGGAGCATTGTCGCGCTGGGGGTGAGCCCGTATCTGGAGTCGATGTTCGACGTCATTACCCCGATCCGCCTGGCCGAGCTGTCAAACCCTAACCGCCCCCTGCTGAAGCGGTTAGCGGCTGAAGCCCCAGGGACGTTTCAGCACACCATGTTTGTGGCCAACCTGGCGGAGGCGGCCGCTCGAGCGCTCAACCACAATGTGGAACTGGTTCGCGCTGGGACGCTCTACCACGACATTGGTAAAATGCACGACCCCCAAGGGTTTATTGAAAACCAGATGGGTGGTCCCAACAAGCACGACCAGATTGACGACCCCTGGATTAGTGCCGACATTATCAAGCGACATGTGACGCAGGGGCTGGTCATGGCCCGTAAACACCGCCTCCCCAAAGCGATTCAGGCGTTTATCCCCGAGCATCAGGGGGACATGCTAATCAGCTACTTTTACCACCAGGCCAAGGAGAAGGCTGCAGACGACCCAGCCATCACGGTCAAAGAAGATGACTTTCGCTATGTGGGGCCAATTCCCCAATCGCCAGAAACCGGCATTGTCATGTTGGCCGACTCCTGCGAAGCGGCGCTGCGATCGCTCAATAAAGAAGCTTCTGTTGCCGAAGCTTACTCGATGGTGAACAAGATTTTGCGGGCCCGCTGGCGAGACAATCAGCTGGTCGAATCGTGTCTGACCCGAGACGACATGACGGTGATTGCCAACATTTTTGTGCAGGTTTGGCAGCAGTACAACCACAAGCGGATTGCTTATCCGAAGGGAGCGCTTGCTCCGCAGGGGAGATAAGGACTGGCAAAAAGTCTAAGGCAAAAAAAAGGAGCCAGTAATTGACTCCTCGTGCTTGTGCAGTGTGTTGAAGGTCTAAGACTAATCTTCCGCAGAAGGGTAGACGTTATCTAGAACCAGGACCGGCTTTTGTTCGTACTCAGCTTCTACAACCGTATCTACTGATGTATCCCAGTTGAAGCTGTAGTCGCGCTCGAACTCGGCCTTGATGTAGGGACGCAGCGTGCCTGTTGTGACCACCGTTTCACCGTCTTCGATCATCTCCATACCTAACAGTGAGATAACCAGCAAATCTTCTTCGCCAAACAGCTTCTCAGAATCTAGCGTGAAGGCATTGGGACTGTAGATGTCGTCAACTTCGCCCTCAACGGCAATCACCTGATTGTAAAAGAGTTCTGGATCGCTCGTGACTTCTTCAGGGTCCGGGGCTAGAGCTAGAGATTCCGCGATTACCACGGGCTTCTCTTCGTAGTCTGCATAGACTTCTGGGTCGAGGACTAGGCCATAGGCCGTTTCGAGTTCGGCTAAAACCAGCTGCTGTACTTCGCCCGTGACCTGGATCTCAGCCCCTTCACCTTCGGGGAGCAGGAGCCCTTCGCCAGATGCGTTAATAACGAGAACATCTTCACCACCAAACAGCTGGTCGTCGTCCAACAGGAAGGCGGTCTCGTCAATGATTTCGGCAACGTCGCCGCGGACGGAAACAATCTCGCCAGCCAGTGCTGTGGTGTCTTCACTGAGGTCTTCGACCTGTATATTATTGTCCTCACTCGGTGACGTAGCTTCGGGTTCAGAGCAGGCCCCCAACAGAGTGACGGAAACCGCTAGCAGTAGGCTACCTAGCAGAGCTTTGCCGTTGACGGCAGAGTTAAAAAAGCTTTTCATAATGGCTGCTTCTCTTGTCTTACTTAGGGCATGCTAGGCGCTCTAAATATTTTTTTCATTTCTCTCTGGGCGGATTTGTTGAGGGTCAATTTACGCCCTACGGAAGACTCTTCTTATTCTGCTCATGGACTGAGAGAATGCTACTGGGCACGAGGACTGAGGGTAAGCAGTGCGATCGCGCTTAGCAGCAGCCCCGCACCCAGCAGCCCGACGAGACCAATGGCTTCTTTAAATAGGCCAACGCCAATCAGCGTGGCGGTCAGGGGTTCTAGCAGTACGGCGATGCCCGCAACGGTGGCAGGCGTACTGCGAATGCCAATCATGTAGATGCCGTAGGCGACGCCTGTGGTAACTAGTCCCAGATACAGCAGCCAGGGTAGGGCCAGCGTAAAGTCGGACCAGGCTGGCTGTAGGAACAGCGTTGGCAGCAGCAGCACTGCTGCAGTAGTGAATCCGTAGGCCGCGATCGCAACGGGAGCCAGCTCTGCCACAGCCACCTTGGCAATGACCGCGTACCCCGCGTAGGACAGCGCTGCCCCAAAGGCCAACAGCACACCGACGAGAAACAGGGGTGAGGTCGCCACAGCCCCCGGCCCCAATACCAGCAGCGCCGTACCCGCTACCCCCAACCCCAGCGCCAGATAGACCCAAAGCGTCAACCGTTCCCCCAGCACAACAGCGGCCATTAGTGCGATCAGTACGGGAGATGAACAGATGGCTACCAGCGCCGTCACCGCTACGCCTGCCCACGGCACCGCACAAAAGTAACAGACCTGATAGCTGGCGATACAGGCCCCCATCCCCAGCAAAAGCCGCCACTGCTTCGCCGTCAGCTGCCTGGGCCGCAGCGTTTTACCCGCCCACAGCAGCAGCAGCGGCGCGGCCAGCGCCATCCGCCAAAACCCCACCACCATTGGGTGGATCTCGGCCATGCGACTGAGTAACACCAGGCTAGTGCCCGTCGTGCCCCAAGAGATAGCCGCTAGACAGATTAGCAATAGGCTCAGTTGCATGGGTTGCATGGGTTGCACGGACGGATCGTCTCACTCATCGGCATGGTAAATGGCTAACGTTGACTGAGTCGTTACTATTGGGGTGGTGTAAGTAAGGCAACCTGTGAAAACGTTTACCCTCAACGATGGCAACTCAATCCCAGCGCTGGGCCTGGGCACCTGGAAGGCGCAGGACGGCAGCGCCTACAGCGCTGTCAAAGAAGCGCTACAAATCGGCTATCGTCATGTTGATGGAGCCTGGATCTATCGCAACGAAGACGAAGTCGGGCAGGCCATTCGTGAATCTATTGATGAAGGTGTCCTGAAACGCGAGGAGCTGTTTCTAACCTCCAAGCTGTGGAACAGCTTTCACGGACCGGAAGACGTTGAGGCGGGCTGCAAAGACACGCTAAAGCTGCTGGGGCTAGACTACCTAGACCTTTACCTCATCCACTGGCCGGTTTCGTTTTGCCCCGGTAAGGTGATGCCGGACGGCACTGAAGACTTTTGGCCGATTACCGAACTGCCCTGGGCCACAACCTTTCAGGCAATGGCAGACCTGAAAGAGAAGGGGCTAGTTAACAGTATCGGGGTCTCGAACTTCAGCGTCTCAAAGCTCCAGCAGCTAATTGACGAAAGTGGTCTCATCCCCGCCATGAATCAGGTGGAGCTGCACCCCTATAACCCTCAGCCCGAGCTGGTGAACTACTGCCAAAAACAAAACATTCTCCTGACGGCCTATTCTCCTCTGGGCTCCAAAGACCGGGCAGAGAGCATGAAGCAGGCTGACGAGCCACCGCTGCTGGAAAATGAAACAGTCATGGCGTTGGCCGAAAAGGACGGTGTAACGCCTGCTCAGTTGCTAATTGCTTGGGCGATTGACCGAGGGACCTGCGTGATTCCTAAGTCGGCTAACCCAGGCCGCATTGCAGAGAACCTGGCCGCTGGAGACCATGAATTATCCGATCAGGCCCGTGCTGGGCTAGACAACATTGACATTCAATACCGCTACATCAGCCCCAGCGGCTGGTTTATTCCAAACGTGACTTACACCGGCAGTGATTTTTGGTCGTAGCATTGAGGTTCTATTGTTCCAGAAACAAAGGAGGGGTTAAACCCGCTTGGTAACCCCTCCTTTCAGGATGTTTGAAGCCGTAACAGCCCGGACATCCGTGTTATTTGTCATCCAGAAACACAAAGAGCCCAGGTACCTCGTTCCCGTGGACGGGGCGGGTGTGGTAGTAAGTGGCTTTAATGTTGTAGTCCTTGGATAGCTCCTCTTCGACGATGTATCCCAATGCCTGAATGTCGAAGTCTTTGAAGTACTGATCTCGCGTTAGGTCGATGTGGTCGGAGAAGCGAGGCTCGACATAGATAAGGTCAGGCTGAGGGGTTTCCTTAACGACATAACTCATCTGACCAGCTTCTGCTGGGGCTCGTAGGTTAACACCTAGGAAAACAAAGGCCCCAACGGCACAGACGGTAAAGATAACGGGTAGGAGGCGGCGAAGTTGCTGCATGGGTGGGTGGAGAAGGAACGTTGGCCCCTCTAGCATAAATGAACTTTTGTAAAGACGTCAGCATCTTATTGCACAAAAGCTAAGCTCATTGCTTTGGCAAAGTCGTCATCTGTCAAAAGGCTGAACACCCCGACGGAGGTATTTACGACCATCATCAAAACTTTTGATAGGAATTGCTGCAAAACCGTGACACCCCAACCCCATAGGGCCAGTTACACTGAGCGATAACGTTTAATCTTCTCTCGTGAGGTTTTGCCTTGGTCGCGCTTCAATCGCCTACTTCAAAAGTTGTTCAGCCCGCTGAGGCGCAGGCCAGCGGCAAGTTCGAAGCTGCCGGTTTCGATGCCAGTGTGATGACAACCTATGGCC
>CAWUKV010000041.1:0-29077 GCA_963923025.1 uncultured bacterium | reverse complement strand
CCACGGCGAACAGGTCATCCTGCACCCCAGCGACCAAATTCAAGAGGGCCGCAAAGTTGAACCCCGTGGATAGAAGACTGCTTACCTGTCCCATACCGCTACAGCGCTACCCCCATGTACTGATGGCTCACGGCGGGGGCGGTCGGCTGATGCATCAGCTCATCCAGGACATGTTTCAGGCTGCCTTTCAACCCGAAGCTGACTGGCAGCACGACGCGGCCAGCCTGACGCTGCCGAGTCAGCAGTTAGCGTTCACGACAGATTCGTACGTGGTTACGCCGCTGTTTTTCCCGGGCGGGGACATTGGTTCTTTGGCCGTCCACGGCACCGTTAACGACCTGGCCATGGCTGGAGCGCGACCGCTCTACCTGAGCCTGAGCTTCATATTGGAAGAGGGATTGTCGATGGAGACGCTTTGGTGGGTGGTGCAGTCGGTTCGGGCGGCGGCTGAGAAAGCCCAAGTGCGCATCGTCACGGGCGATACAAAGGTTGTTGAAAAGGGTAAAGGCGATGGCTTGTTTATCAATACTGCGGGTATTGGCGTACTTGAACCGATGGCCTTAATCGGTCCAAAACAGGTTAAACCTGGCGATGCTATTCTGGTCAGCGGCGACATTGGGCGACACGGTATTGCAATTTTGTCCGCTCGTGAAGGACTTTCCTTCGAGACGACGATTGAAAGCGATTCAGCGAACGTGGCTCCGGCTGTATTGTCACTGCTGGAGCAGGTACCGGTTCACTGTCTAAGAGACTTAACGCGTGGCGGATTAGCCAGTGCCCTGAATGAGATCTCGCTGGCTAGTCAGCTGAGCATGCGGCTTGAGGCTAAAACCATTCCCATCGATATGCAGGTTGAAGGCGCTTGTGAGCTGCTGGGGCTTGACCCGCTATACGTGGCTAATGAAGGTCGTTTTGTGGCGTTTATTCCTGAAGACTCAGCAATCACTGCTCTGAATTGTCTGCGCCAGTACAATCCTACAGCCGCAATCGTAGGCAATGTCGACAGTAGGGCTATTCCGGTAGTGACTGTTCAGAACACGCTGGGGTTAGAGCGGAGTCTAGACTTTCTCAGCGGTGAGCAGCTTCCTCGAATCTGTTGAGCAACCGTAGTCTTTTCCTGGCTGCTACGACAGGCTCTGAGGTCAGTCTCCTAAGCCCTCTACAGAACGTTATTTAAAGAGATCTAACTTATGTAAACCGGGTTTGCCATGAGAAACAATTAAGCTGCAACGCCGACGCACCTTGACCATTTTCATAGTGAACGAGCGCCCTGCAAAACAAAGCGGCATTTTCTCAATTACTTAGCAATTCTTAGGAAATAAAGCGCACGGGGACACAATACAGATAGGATCTGCTTGATAGGTTGTATAGCGCAGATTTTATCGCTGTAATGCGAGGTCCAGATGCGGTTACTGCTAGTTGATGACGATCATTTACTGTCCGAAACGCTTGCACAGCAGCTCATCAGGCAGCGTTATGCGGTGGATGTCGCGGCTAATGGTGAGATGGCTGGCGAATTTGTAGATTTGTTTTCCTATGACCTGATTATACTTGACATGCTGTTGCCAGATACGGACGGTCTGTCAATTTGTCATCAATTTCGGCAGCGGGGAATCGACTGTCCAATATTGATGCTGACGGCTAACGACAATCGGAGCAACAAAATCAAAGCGCTGGACACCGGTGCAAATGACTATGTGGTAAAACCCTTTGACTTTGAAGAACTCTTTGCCCGTATTCGGGTGCTTCTGCGGGGCAATAGTCCGGGGACAACAGAGCTGCAGTGGGGGGCACTGAGCCTTAATCCGGTGACACTAGATGTTTTTTATGACCACAATCAGATCCATCTAACGCCGAAGGAATATGCCATGTTAGAGCTGTTCCTGCGAAATCCCAGTCGCGTCTTTAGTTTAGACGCCATTATTGACAACCTGTGGTCTTTTGACGACCCTCCTGGCGGAGATGCGGTCAGAACCCACGTTAAAGGGCTCCGTCAGAAATTAAAAGCTGGGGGAGCCCCCAAAGACTTTGTCGAAACGGTCTATGGGCTTGGCTATCGGCTGAAGGCGATGGAAGCGGCTCCCCTGACTGAGCCCTCCCCGTCAGAGACTGCAGTATCGGTTGCGATCGCGCAAGCCTGGGATACCCACCAAGACATGATGCAGGAGCGTCTGAATGTGCTAGAAGCCACCGTGGCAGCGCTAGGTATTGGCCGACTGAGCAGCGAGCTACAGCATGCGGGGCGATCTCAGGCGCATAAACTAGCCGGATCGCTGGGTTGCTTTGGGTTTGCCGAAGGGTCTCGTTTGGCTCGTGAGCTGGAGCAGCTGCTAGAGCTAGAGGCTCCGCTAGAGGAGCAGCATGTCTCGCAGGTTTCAAGCCTGCTTCAGGACTTGCGGCATCACTTAGCCAACGGCACAAGTGAGGTGGTGACGTCAGCTGCGATCGCGGGGAGTCCCCAGGTTTTGATGGTCAGCGTTGACCCCGATGGCTGTGCTGATCTGACTGCGGATGCAACGACGATGGGTATTCGCAGCCGCACTGTAGAGAGCCTATCTAAGGCTCAATCTTGCTTAAAGCAGGACACCCTGGACGCTGCTGTGATTTGGGTAGATCAGCTGGGCTACGAAAATACGACTGTTCTCCTACGAGAGATTGCAGCGTTGCAGCGATCTATCCCGACTCTGCTAATTAGCGACATTCAAAACTTTCAGCAGCGGTTGAATCTTGTACAGCAGGGCGCTGACAGAATTCTACCGACAAAAACGGTCGCCTCTCATGTTGTTAAAGACCTGCGCGAGCTGCTGCAGGCCAACCACGCTGCCCAGATTGTGATGGTTGATGACGATCCTCAGGTGCTGAAGTTGGTCAAGACGCTACTGGCTCCCTGGGGGATACAGCTGACAGCGTTAGAAACCCCTGCCGAGCTGTGGCAAACACTTAACCAGCTCAAGCCTGACCTACTCATCCTAGATGTAGAAATGCCCACAGCCAGCGGCTTAGAGCTTTGCCAGGTGCTGCGGGCAGACGACCAGTGGCGACATTTACCGGTTTTGTTTTTAACGATTCACGAAGACACGCAGACACAGCAGGCAGCTTTTAATGCTGGTGCCGATGACTTTGTAAGCAAAGCAGCTATGGCAGCGGATCTGCCTAGCCGGATCGTTAACCGCCTTAAGCGAACCCAACTATGACGATTCACCCTATTCAAGCGATTCATCTGCTCAGCGTGGATCAAATTTTAGAGCGCCATCCACTGGTCGTCGCTCCCGACACGACGGTCTCTGCAACGGTCGAGTATATGAGCCGCACAGTGGGAGAGGTTTGCCACTTAAACGGCAGTGAGGCTAAGGAAGACTTGGATAGAGCCTACTTTAACTGCGCATTGGTCGTAGCGAGCGGCCGATTGCTAGGAATTTTTTCGGAGCGAGACTTGGTGAGACTCGTGGCCGACGGCACTGACCTAGACCGTACGCCGGTGTCGCAGGTGATGAGCCAGCCAGTGATATCGCTCAAGCGAGCCGGAATTCAAAGCATATTTTCTGTTTTGGCAACGCTAAGGCAGCACCGTATTCGTCAGGTCCCTGTTTTAGACGATGCGGGAGAGATCGTTGGATTAATTACTCAGACGTCTATTCGTCAGGCGATGCAGCCTCTGAGCTTTTTAAAGCTGCGCCGCATCGGCGAGGTAATGTCGCAGGTGGTGGTCCAGGGCAGACGGACCGAGAGTTTGCTTAGCATTGCGAGACGAATGGCGGCTAGGCAGGTTAGCTGTGTTGTGATTACAGACCCAACCGGCCTGTCAAACGACGCTCGCTCCTCAACAGATATTGTTCTCGCTCGTCCCATCGGGATTGTGACTGAGCGAGATATTGTGCAGTTTCGGATGATGGGATTGTCGTTAGAACGGACCTTGGCCGAGGCCGTCATGAGCGCACCATTATTTTTAGTCCGACCCGAGGACTCACTGTGGACGGCTCATCAACAGATGCAGCAGCGGCGCACACGGCGGTTGGTTGTAGCAGATAACCTGGGATACCTAGCTGGCATTGTGACACAAACGAGTCTACTGCACCCGCTAGACCCGGCTGTGCTGCTAAGCGAGGTCGAGCAAATGCAGCAGGTGGTCAACGGGCAGGCTACGGAGCTAAGTGAAGCCAACCGCAAGCTCCAGGTAGAACTGGCAGAACGAAAGAGGCTTGAGGCTGAGTTGAAACAGGCGAATCAGCAGCTAGAGATGCGCCTAGGGCAACAGGCCGCACAGCTCGTTCAGTCAGAGGGGGCATTGGGGCAGGCAACACAGAAGCGACAGCAGGCCCAGCACGAGTTAGAGCAGTTCTTTGCGGTAACACCGAGCCTGCTATGCATTGCAGGGTTGGACGGATATTTTAAGCGTCTAAACCCGCTGTTCTCTCAGGTGCTGGGCTTCAGTGAAGACGAATTGATGGCTGAGCCGTTTGTGAGCTTTGTTCATCCAGAAGATCGGCTTGCCACCGACCAGGCGGTTGAGGGGCTGGCTGCTGGTAAGGCGACGTCAGCTTTTGAAAACCGCTACCGTTGTAAAGACGGAACCTATCGCTGGCTCAGCTGGAATTCGGTTGCTGACCTAGCGAGGGGATTCATCTATGCAGCGGCTAGAGATATCACTGCGGTGCGACAGTCTAAGCAAGCGCTACAGCAGCAATCTCAGCAAAGCCAGCTGCTGAGTCGGCTGACCCGCGAGGTGCGTGACTCGTTGGAAATTGACGACATTGTGCAGTCGGCGGTGAAGGGTCTACAGGCGATATTGGGGTGCGATCGCGCCTTGGTCATTGAGCGCAGTGATGCAGAAGCCCATCTATCAAGTTCGTATCAGTTGGCGTCTGAGACCGTACAAACCTGTGTGTGCGATGACCTTTCTCAGCAGTCGTGTTCTTCGTTGAGCAAAGCGTTTCTCTGCCAGCACCAGCTACAGGCTTCGTTGGAAGCGAAGATCTATGTTCAACAACAGTTTTGGGGGTTGCTTGTGGCGGGTTATGCCGATCACCCCTATCAGTGGCAGTCGTTTGAGGTCGAGCTGACGCGTCAGCTTGCCGACCAGTTGGGCGTGGCCATTTCCCATGCGCAGCTGCTAACCAAGCTTGAACACCAGGTCACTCAGCGTACTGAGCAGCTACAACAGGAGGTCCAAGAGCGAATTCAGGTGGAAGATGCGCTACGGGAAAACGAGCAGCGGCTCAGTGGTATTTTGGCAAACGCAGACGAGGCCATCATCTCGATCAATCAGCAGCAGCAGATTGTCATGTATAACCAGGGGGCTGAGCGCATCTTTGGCTACACCGCTCAAGAAAGCTTGGGACAGTCGCTAGACTTACTTCTGCCCGATGCCTTTCGAGTTATCCATCGTCAACACGTGGAGCGGTTTGGGGCAGCGACCGAAAGGGCGCGGCAAATGGCCGAGCGCAACCGAGATGTCTACGGGCAGCGGAAGTCGGGCGAAATGTTCCCGGCGGAGGCCTCTATCTCAAAGCTGATGACCAAAGACGGGCTGCTGTTTACCGTCATGCTAAAAGATATTACCCAGCGGCGACAGTCTGAGTTGGCCCTGCAGCGCAGCGAAGAAAGACTGCGGCTCACGGCGAATGCCCTGCCTGTGCTGATTTGCTACATTGACAGCGAGCATCGCTACCGCTTTAACAACAAAACCTATGAGGAGTGGTTTGGGTATTCAGCAGCCGAGCTCCAGGGCCGCACCGTTCAACAGGTCAAGGGCAAAGCCTATTATCAGCGGGCACGTCCCTATATCGCGCGAGCCCTCAGCGGGGAGCAGGTCGAATACGAGACCAGTCTTACGTTTCCAGATGGGGCCAGACGGGACCTCTTGGTGACGTATATTCCTGACGTTGGCGAGGGCGGACAGATTAAAGGCTGCTTTGGGCTGGTGAGTGATATTAGCGATCGCAAGGCCACTGAGCGCATCAAAAACGAATTTATCTCGATTGTCAGTCACGAATTGCGAACGCCACTGACGTCTATCCATGGTTCCCTGAAACTCCTGGCGACAGGTCAGCTGGGTACCCTGCTGCCCCAGGGGCAAGAAGTCCTCAATATCGCGATCACTAACACCGAGCGGTTAACTCGGCTTATCAACGATGTACTCGACCTAGAGCGGATTGAATCTGGGCGGGTGAGTCTGGTGCCCCAGTCCTGTTCGCTTATGCAGCTCATGCAGGAGGCAACGCAGACCATGGCGGCTATGGCTGACGAACGGGGGATACAGCTACAGGTGGTGCCAACCCAGGCGACCGTGTGGGCCGATGCCGATCACGTGCTACAAACGCTGACCAATCTCTTGAGTAATGCCATCAAGTTTTCCCCCGCGGGAACAGTTGTTCAGGTCGATGCGGCAGACTGTGATCCTGACATGAGCGTTTGCGTGACTGACCAAGGGCGTGGGATACCCGCTGACAAGCTAGAGCTAATTTTTGAGCGGTTTCAGCAAGTGGATGCGTCGGACTCCCGACAGCGGGGAGGAACAGGGTTGGGGCTGGCAATTTGTAAACAAATTGTGCAGCGTCATGGTGGGAAGATTTGGGCGGAGAGTACGCTGGGGGAAGGTAGCCAGATTTTCTTTACGTTGCCCAAGGGCGACCCATCTAAAAAACGAGTGCTGATGGTAACCAATGAGTAAATGTATTCTTGTCATTGACGATGAGCAAGATATTCATAAAATCGCGCAGATCGGTCTCACCTTGACAACTGACTGGACGGTCGTGACGGCGTCTTCAGGCGAGGAAGGGGTCCGTTTGGCTGTAGAAGCTCAGCCTGATGCGATTTTGCTGGATGCGATGATGCCCATGCAGGATGGTGCCGCAACCATCAAGCAGTTGAAAGCAACCGCTGCTACACAAGAAATTCCGGTTATCTTTTTTACTGCTAAAGCGCAGCCTGCTAGCCGTCTCGAGTTTTATCGACTTGGTGCTAAAGGGGTGATTACTAAGCCCTTTGACCCTACTACCTTGTCGAGTCAGGTTGCTGGCTTTTTAGACTGGCCTCTAGAAGCTTGAATAGAGCATGCGTCTGCTCACAAGTTCCTCATGTTTACGGGTTAAGTTGTTAATATCCTCACAGCTGTGAAGATTTAAAATCTGCTATAGTAGCCTCCAGATCTGTTAGGACAAGGCTATTCACCTATCTTTTTAGACTATTATCTCTTTAAAAAGTAGTATTACTGGTGTGGCTCAAGCAAAGTCGCCAAAGCGATAGATGGCGAAGACAATTATTGTCTAACGTGAGCTTGATATGATTGCGATTAAACCAGAAGCGGGTAGGGGATATCCCCTGCTGAGGATTCCGCAACTGCAGCAGGCAGAACCCTCTACCCAGTCTCCGCCACAGGTTCTGCTGTTAGAAGACTCCATTGGCTTACAGATGCTCATTCAGTTGGGTTTGGGACTAACGGGTGGGATTTCTGTCATGGCAGTGCGCCCTGGTCAGGATTGGCAGTGTCTGATCCAAGCGTCTGCCGCTGATCTGATTTTGATAGATGTGTCTAGCTGTGGCAATAAAGTGCTCGAGGCGCTGCAGGAGATACCAGCGGCTCAAAGCATTCCAATGATTGGATTAGTGGAGCGCGATCGCACCTACGACCAGCTGCAAGCACAAAAACATGGCTTATCTGCCATCGTTGCCAAGCCGTTTGACTTTCAGACGCTAGTGACTATCATCACAGAGACCGTCAGCCAACATGGCTCCGATGACAAGCCCTCATAAGAATCTCACACTTTCGCTCTATTCTCTAAATCGAGGGGGTTAGTCCCTTAGTCTCTTAAAAAGATTCTGAAAGCCTACATAGGAGAACGCTCATGGGCAAACTACAGCAAAGCATCACTTCAGCCGGTCGATCTGTTCAGCAGGCAGGGGAGTGGCTTTTAGATGCGGCAAAGCGGCTCTTTAGCGCTAGCGATGACAACTATCCAGAGACCGGCGCACAGCCGTTTGAGGGGGATATCCCCGACCCCCGACATCAGCATTGAGCTTTGTCACAATAGCCGCTAGCCCGAGGCGGCTATTATGACAGACTTTGTTTGCACATCGCTCATGGCACCGATCCGTGAGCGGTGTTTTCTGTATATAGCGTTTCTCGCTTGACTTGACCTGTTCTATCCTGGCAAAAGCTTGGCAGAACAGCAGGTCAAGCGAGGCGCAAGTTCAATGCAATTGAAACTTGCTATGTGTAGCGTCCGCCACTTTGCTTAGGACAGTGCTGGCGCTCAAGTGCCCGGTGTTGAAGCCAAGTCACTTCTACATGTCGAGAGAGCCAACCTTCAGTTAGGCGGCTCTCTCCATTGTCTAACGGCAGTTTCGTCTAACAGCATTTCCGACATCTATAGCAGCCGCCAGATCCGTTAGGACAAGGCTGCGACGCCATATAGCTCTACGCTAAGCGGGACTGCCGTACTCGGTGTCCTAGGCTATATGGCGCTAGCTATATTACACGTCAGGAAGAACCTGAGGAGGAACATCTATCAGACTGTCAGGATATGGACCGGGGTCTTCCAGCGGCGGAAGCGGCCAGAAATCCTCGAAGTCAAGAATTGGGGGTGTTGCTTCCTCCATGATTTCGGGACCGTCGCCAATGCTCAGGGGTGTGCCCACAACCGTTGCCCCTGCCAGGTTAAGCTCGGCCATCGAAGCGCCCGTTACGTCAGCATAGTAAATCTGAGCGCCAGACAGGTTGGCATAGTCGAGAGTGGCAGAGACCAGACTAGTCCCGTTTAGAAAGGTATTGGACAAGTTTGCCCCCGTCAGATCAGCCTTTGTCAGGTCGGCACCCTCCAGGTTGCTACCAGATAGGTTTGCGCCAGTTAGAATGGCCTCTCGCAGGTCAGCTCCAATCAGGTGCTGGTTCGACAGGTCAACCCCCGAGAGGTCGCAGCGGGCGCAGGCATTAGTCAGGCGCAGCCGTCGGATGCTGAAGTCTTGAACAGAATCAGGCGTCATCGGGGCTTCAGCCCATGCCGGGATGGCAACTCCGCTGCCTAGGACAATTGCAGCTAATAGTGGAAGTGGCGAAAGATAACGCGTTTTCATAAGAACCTCCTCGTTGTACGGTAACCGGGCCTGGAAGCCTGGTTGCTGAAGTGAGACCGTACGTGTTATGGGCTTACCCTCCACCACTGTTCTTGGGTACCGCATCCTGTCACGGCAGGGACGATTGGTCGCTTTGGAGAGGTAAGGAATAGGTGATACTTTCCCTATTCCATCTATATTTTTACACAAAGCTTCGCAGCAAATAACAATTTTTGTGTAGCAACGCTGTTGGGTTAAGGTCTTTCTTGGTTGGGTTAAGGTCCTTCTTGGTTGGGTTAAGGTCATTTTTGCGGCACGGCTGACTAACAGCAAGCCACTGACCTTTGCGGATGGTAGAGCTGCTTTAGCGAGGCAGTCTGGATAGTGACTTCCCGACTGCTCTAGAGAACAATTTGCCCTCATAGTTTCCTCAAACTCTTCATTTATAAAAAAGCTGGAAGCGTTGAAAGCGGCTTCTAAGACGTCAATTTTTGGAGTCAATCATGGTCCAAACTCGACTGTCCGTTCCAGCTACGGTAGATATTACTAAACCTCGCTTCACTCTTGAGTTTGAGCAAATTCGCATTCATGATGTGCCCTTAGTTGGTGGGAAGAATGCCTCGTTGGGTGAGCTGATTCAACAGCTTGCACCCCAGGGTGTGCGTGTGCCCACGGGCTTTGCCACCACTGCCGATGCCTATCGGTACTTTATTGAGCAGGCTGGGTTGGAGGGGCAGCTGCGATCGCACTTTACCAACCTTGATGTGGAAGACGTCGAAGCGCTGCGGCGCTGTGGTCGCACGGTGCGCTCTCTGATTTTAGAGACGCCCTTCCCGGCCGATTTGGAGCGGGCGATTGCCAAAGCCTATCTGGATTTGTGCGATCGCAGCCAGCATCCTGATGTTGACGTAGCGGTGCGCTCTAGTGCCACGGCAGAAGACCTGCCCGACGCCAGCTTCGCTGGACAGCAAGAGACTTACCTCAACGTTCACGGTGTCAAAGGCGTGCTCGAAGCCTGTCATAAATGCTTTGCCTCGCTGTTTACCGACCGAGCCATTTCCTATCGGACCCTCAAAGGCTTTGACCACCTGACCGTGGCGCTGTCGGTCGGTGTTCAGCGCATGGTGCGCTCTGATCTGGCCACCTCTGGGGTGATGTTCTCAATTGATACCGAAACCGGCTTTAGAGATGCTGCTCTGGTGACGGCGGCCTATGGGCTCGGAGAAACGGTGGTGCAAGGCGCTGTGAACCCCGATGAGTATCTTGTATTTAAGCCCACGTTACAGCAGGGCTATCGGCCGATTCTCAAAAAGCGACTGGGCAGTAAAGAAATCAAAATGGTCTACGACATTGGCGGTAGTAAGCTGACCAAAAACGTGCCGGTTTCTAAGGCTGACCGAGAGCGCTATGCCCTTAGCGACGATGAGATTTTGACCCTAGCTCGCTGGGCCTGCATCATTGAAGACCACTACTCCCAGGTGCGCGGTGTCCCCACCCCAATGGACATGGAGTGGGCTAAAGACGGCCTGACAGGAGAGTTGTTCATTGTCCAGGCCCGCCCGGAAACCGTACAGTCGCAAAAGTCGACCTCGGTGCTGAAAAGCTATGTGCTAGAGACCGATGTGGCGACCCAGACACCATTGATTACTGGCCAGGCGGTCGGCGAGATGATTGGCCAGGGACAGGCCCGGGTGATTCGTTCCGTTGAAAATATTATGGACTTCCAGCCTGGCGAGGTGCTGATTACTCAGCGCACCGATCCTGATTGGGAGCCGATTATGAAACGGGCCAGCGCGATTGTTACCGATCAGGGCGGACGGACCTGTCACGCGGCTATCATTGCCCGAGAGTTGGGCATTCCCGCAATTGTGGGCTGTGGTACGGCAACCCAGGCGGTTGAGTCGGGGCGATCCGTCACCGTCAGCTGTGCTTCGGGCGAAGTCGGTAAGGTCTACTCCGGGCTACTGCCCTTCCGCATAGACGAGACCCAGATTGATCAGCTGCCGCGTACCCGCACCCAGATTTTGATGAACGTGGGTGATCCGGAACAGGCCTTCCGGCTAGCCCACATTCCCTGTGATGGCGTGGGTCTAGCCCGTATGGAATTTATCATTGCCAATCACATTCAGGTGCATCCGCTGGCGCTGCTGCATTTTGATGAGATTGAAGACGGCGCGGTGAAGCAGCACATTGCCGCCATTACCGCCCTCCATGACCACAAGCCTAACTTCTTTGTTGAGCGGTTGGCCCATGGGTTAGGCACGATTGCAGCTGCGTTTTACCCCAAGCCCGTTGTCATTCGCCTATCCGACTTTAAGAGTAACGAGTACGCCAATCTGCTGGGTGGTGACAACTTTGAGCCGGCTGAAGAGAACCCCATGATTGGCTGGCGCGGCGCGTCTCGCTATACCGACCCTCGTTATCAGGCGGCCTTTGCGCTGGAGTGTATTGCCCTTAAACGGGTTCGCGAAGAGATGGGATTGACCAATGTGATTCCGATGGTACCTTTCTGCCGTACGCCGGAAGAAGGGCAGCGAGTCCTAACAGAGATGGCGAGCCACGGTCTTGTCCGTGGGGAAAACGGACTTCAGGTTTACGTCATGTGCGAGATCCCCAACAATGTGATTTTGGCAGAACAGTTTGGTGAGGTGTTTGATGGCTTCTCCATTGGCTCCAATGACCTGACCCAGCTAACGTTGGGGCTCGATCGCGACTCGGCCCTGGTCGCTCACCTGTTTGACGAACGCAATGACGGGGTTAAGCAAATGATTCGTATGGTGATTGAAAAAGCCAAGCAGTGCCATCGCAAGATTGGCATCTGCGGGCAGGCCCCTAGTGACTATCCGGACTTTGCCCAATTTCTAGTCGAGCAGGGGATTGACTCCATCAGCCTCAATGCTGACTCTGTCTTGAAAACAACCCTGGCGGTTGCCGATATGGAAACACAGCTTGCAGATGCAGGGCAGTTTTAGGCCAGTGTCAGCTTTGTCGCCGGGCGTTGTGCTTAGTTGTCAGGTGGCTATCTGGCAGGCTGATTGACTGCGCTCTTTCCCACTCTTTTCTCAGTCTTGGAGGATTCAAACCATGTTTAACAAAATTTTGGTTGCCGTGGACCATGGCGATACCTGTTGTCGTCTGTTCGATCAGGCTGTGGTGCTCGCCCAATCGACCCAGGCCAGTCTGATGTTGCTCAGTGTCCTCACCCCAGAGGGGGACGGCAGTCTGGCGATTCCGTCCCTGTCAGGAACGGGGTATTATCCGATGAGCATGGACGAGACGCTCTGGGAGACCTACACAGAACGCTATCGAGAATACGAAATGGCCGGACTCCGCCGACTGCGTAGCTTTACTGACAAAGCAATGACTGTCGGTGTGCTAACTGAGTTTACCCAGGTGCCAGGAAATCCAGGAGCGGCCATTTGCGAACTTGCCAAGACCTGGGAGGCCGATTTGATTATGGTGGGTAGCCACGGTCGTCAGGGGTTGAATGAGCTGCTGATGGGCAGCGTCAGCAACTATGTGATGCATCATGCGCCTTGTTCTGTTTTAGTAGTGCACAAGTCAAAACTGGCGGACGCTTTTATGGCTAATGCGGCGGCAGTGGCTGCCCGATGAAGCCGAGGTGGGAGACTGTGTCGGGCTTAATCTAGCGCCTTCACAGGTTCCTCATGATCGTTGTTTACTCTAGAACTGATAGTAAGGGTTCCTATCCTACCTTCGAGGAGGTTAACCGGTGATGCTGACGTCTGCTCGCTCCCAAAAAGGGATATCCTCAACGACCGCTCCCTGTAGTTTTCTCGTTATCGGCTACGGTAACGAGCTGAGAGGAGACGACGCCGCTGGGCCAATTGTGGCCGCTGCCGTGGCCGATTGGCATCTGCCCTCGGTCCGTACGCTATCCGTGCAGCAGCTACTCCCGGAACTGACTGAAGAGATTGTTCAGGCCGATTACGTCATCTTCGTTGATGCCTGTCGTCAAAATTGCAACCGCTCGATTCAAATTGAGCCCATTGTCATCGGTGATGCATCACACGACGCTCACCCGGCGAGTAGTCATGTTTACGAGCCTTGGACCTTGCTCAAGCTCACTGAGTCGTTATACGGGTATCATCCCCAAGCGTGGCTACTGCAGGTGCCGATTGAGTGCTTTGACCTGGGCAAACAGCTCTCGCCGACGGCTCAGCAGGGGTGCGATCGCGTACTCAGAACGATTGAGCAGTTCTTTGTAACCTATGCCGGACTATCCTACTCCCCTCAACCGTCACGATGCACGAAATCAGCCTGATGGAAGCGACACTGGCGCTGGCCTTAGACCACGCTAGGGTTCAGGGCGCGCAGAAAATTCATCGGATTGGGCTGGCAGTGGGGGAACGCTCTGGCATTGTTCCTGAAGCCTTGGCCCTAGCCTTTGAAGTGGTCAGTCCGGGATCCCTGGCAGAGGGGGCGATACTGCAGCTTGAGTCTGTTCCGATACTGTGCTACTGCGACTACTGTCAGCAGGCGTTTCATCCGGCAGATTGGATTTATGCGTGCCCCCGTTGCCAACACCTTACTGCCACAGTCTGCCAGGGAGAAAATTTGGATCTGACGCTTTTGGAGATGTCATAACATGTGTGGTCACTGTGGTTGCGATACCCATCAGTCACCGCCACCGGTGGCGACTCAAACCACTTCGTCCCGAGTTCTCAAGCTTCATCAAAACGTGATGGCTCAGAACAACAGTCACGCTGAACGGAACCGGGAGGCGTTTTGCCACCTGCTGGCCATTAATTTGCTCTCTTCCCCGGGGGCCGGTAAGACGACGTTGGTGACTCGGCTGCTAGAAGAACGGGATCTGCTGGCTGGAGCGGACCCTCTCAAGCGCCATCCTGAACCCATTCAAGCTGGTGTTATTGTCGGCGATCTAGCCACCGAGCGAGATGCCGAACGCATTCGCCGAACGGGCGTACCAGCAGTGCAGATTACGACGGGTCTGCTCTGTCATTTAGAGGCTGATGGTGTTTACCAGGCTGCCCGACAGTTGGACCTGGATGCCCTGAACCTGCTGATTATTGAAAACGTGGGTAATTTGGTTTGCCCCGCTGTCTACGATTTGGGTGAAGATCTGCGGATTGTTTTGATGTCAGTCACAGAAGGCGAAGACAAACCACTGAAGTATCCTACCCTGTTCAAATCGGCGCACGCAGTTGTGATTAGCAAAGTTGATCTCGCACCTTATGTTAATTTTGACCGTGAGGCCGCGCTGCGCTACCTGCACCTGATTGCCCCCCAAGCGCTCATTTTTGAGTTATCGGCCACTACCGGTCAGGGCCTGGCCAGCTTCTATGCCTATCTTAGTCAGGCTATCTTTCAATGCAAGCCCGACCTTTCAACACTCTGATAGAACAGATTGCTTTTGTCCGTTTATCTAATCGGAGGTCACGACCATGACCGACCACACCCGTGCCAATCAAAAACGATCGGTGAACAATAGTCGCCGATCACCTATTCCCGATCCGTGGGAGCAGCACGCCCGCGATCGCGCGCAGCAGGTTCGCCAATCTTGGCAGTTTCCCCTTGACCCAGCCCATGAGATTGGTGCGGCCCCGGCTGTAAAAGGAGCACTCTCTCCTGAGGGCGATCCGACGGTGCCCCGTATTCCAGCCCACGCCAGCCGACCAGTGCTAACACCCACCGAGGCCGTTTTAGAAGAAGAACTTCGGATCAGTGCCACCCATCAAACGCTGTGGGCTCAAATTCAAAACTGGCTAGCGCTGCTGATTTGGGGACAGCGTCAGCCGCAGTAGTCATCACTACGGTTTCTGTACTTATCAGACTGGGGGTTGCCATGTTGAGTCATTCTAAGCACCGAATGAGTTTACAGACCGGTTGTAGTAACCGGGCCGATCCACCTCGGCCGATACCTTGGGTTGTTCTCAAAGCTGGACTGCTGTATTTTGCAGTTGTTTTTGGGGTGGGATGTGTGCTGGGGCCTATTCGTATCCTCTGGGCCATTCCCCAATTTGGTGTGAGGCTAGGTGAGCTGTTAGAAATGCCATTGATGCTGGTAGCGATCATTTTTGCAGCTCGCTGGGTCACCCAACGACTTGCGGTGCCGCCGCTGCTATGGCCTCGGTTAGGCGTGGGTGCGATCGCGCTTCTCGTTCTGCTAGTTGCCGAGTTCGGTTTGGTGCTAAGGCTCCAAGGTCTCTCTATTGCCGAATACGTCGCCAGCCGCGATCCGGTTTCTGGAGCGGTTTACTACGCAATGCTATGTATCTTTGCCGTGATGCCTTGGCTGGTTGCCGAGGAAAAGGCTTCATCAGGTCGATAGGTGGTCTTGTATTCATTGCTACGGTTCCTCACAGCTTCCCCAACATTCGTCACTACGCTGAAAGTTGGGAGGCTAGGCTTCCCAAGCCGTTGTTATTGGGGTTGCACTATGGCTACTGCATTAAAAAGAAAAACGTACACCCTTGATATGCTACGCGATGAGGTCCAGGCGCTGGTCAATCAGGGTGTTGTCAATCGCCAACAGCCCATCTATACCCTTTGTCGCTATATCCCTGAACGAGAGTGGGAATGCGTTGAAGTTGACTTAGAAGAGCATGAGTATTTGTTGCGAGATCGGATTGTCGATCTGTTGCCAGATGAAGCTTGGAGCGATGATTGAGCTTGGTAAGTGTGTATAGCGGCTTCACAACTTCCCCAAATTTTCTTTCTAATCTGATAGGCAATCGATACGACGTTTTATGTGACTGCAGGTGGCTCCACACTGCTGCTTGGACGCTGCCGAGGACTGTGCCAATGACGACTTCTCTTTCACACCAGCCCCGTCAAACTCGCCAGCGGACCTATGCGACCCTGGATGGCAACGAGGCTGTGGCCCGCATTGCCTATGCGCTCAGCGAAGTGGTGGCAATTTATCCCATTACTCCCGCCTCTCCAATGGGAGAGTGGGCCGACGGTTGGGCGGCCCGTCAGCAGCCCAATCTCTGGGGTACGGTTCCTGCCATTGTCGAGATGCAGAGCGAAGGGGGGGTGGCCGGAGCGGTCCATGGGGCCCTGCAAACCGGGGCCCTCACTACTACGTTTACGGCCTCCCAAGGGTTGCTGCTCATGCTACCTAATCTCTACAAGATTGCGGGGGAGCTGACGCCCTGCGTCATTCACGTGGCAGCGCGTTCGGTGGCGGCCCAGGCCCTGTCGATTTTTGGGGATCACAGCGATGTGATGGCGGCTCGCAGCACCGGCTTTGGGCTGCTATGTTCGGCCTCGGTCCAAGAAGCACAGGATTTGGCTGCGATCGCAACCGCCGCCACCCTGGCCAGCCGCATTCCCTTTATTCACTTCTTTGACGGGTTTCGCACATCCCACGAGATTCAAAAAACAGAAATTCTCCTGGCTGAAACCCTCCGAGACCTGATGGATGACGAGCTGATTGCCCAGCACCGCCAGCGGGCGCTGTCGCCCGATCACCCCGTCATTCGCGGTACGGCACAGAACCCCGATGTCTTCTTCCAGGCGAGAGAATCGGTCAACTCCTACTATCAGCAGTGTCCGGATGTGGTGGAGCAAGTGATGGATCGCTTTGCTGAGCTAACGGGGCGGCAGTACAAGCCCTTCGAATACTACGGCAGCCCTACCGCTGAGCGCGTGATTGTACTGATGGGGTCTAGTTGCGAGACGGTGCAGGCGACAGTCGATGTACTCAACGAAGAAGGGGAGAATGTTGGTCTGGTAAAAGTGAGGCTCTACCGTCCTTTTGATGCCCAGCGTTTGGTCGCAGCGCTGCCAAAAACGGTGAAAGCAATCAGCGTGCTTGACCGAACTAAAGAACCGGGTAGCGCTGGCGAACCGCTATATTTGGATGTCTTAACTGGACTAGTCGAACAGCAATTTACCAATACCGATCATCGCTTCCCGACGATTGTGGGTGGTCGGTACGGGCTCTCCTCAAAAGAGTTCACCCCAGCTATGGTTAAGGCGATCTACGATGACCTGTTATTAGACGGATTTCAGGACAATCAGACCCAGCCAAAAAATCACTTCACTGTCGGTATTGACGATGATGTGACGCACACAAGCCTGGCCTACAACCCAGCCTTCTCGATTGAGTCGGACCAAACCGTACGGGCCATTTTCTACGGGTTGGGGTCCGATGGAACGGTAGGGGCCAACAAAAACACGATCAAAATTATTGGCGAGACGACGACCAATGACGCCCAGGGCTACTTTGTCTATGATTCTAAAAAGTCGGGGTCGGTCACAACCTCTCACCTACGCTTCGGTCCTGATCGCATCCACGCACCCTACCTGATTGCCAGGGCTAGCTTTGTTGCCTGCCACCAGTGGATGCTTCTGGACGCTCTCTATATTTTAGGACCGGCAATGCCAGGGGCGACTTTTCTGATCAATTCGCCCTACGCAGCCGAGGAAATTTGGGGGCAGCTACCCGAGCGGATTCGAGCACAAATTGTGCAGAAACAGCTCCGGGTTTACGGGATTAACGCCTATCAGGTCGCCCGTGAAGCAGGCATGGGTGGACGTATCAATACAGTGATGCAAACCTGTTTCTTTGCGCTTTCCAACATTCTGCCCCAGGCGATGGCGATTGAGGCGATCAAAACCGCCATTCGCAAAACCTATGCTAAGAAGGGTGAAACAGTTGTTGCCAAAAACCTGGCGGCAGTTGACCAGGCCTTACAGTACCTGCACCCGGTTCCCATAGAGAACAGGCAGGCGGCAACCCTGCCACCGCTACCTTCGCCCGTAGACGCGGCTGCGCCTGACTTTGTGAAAACGGTGTTGGGGCCAATGCTACAGCGCCAGGGCGATACACTACCCGTCAGTGCTTTGCCCTGTGACGGCACCTACCCAACCGGGACTTCCCAGTGGGAGAAGCGCAATATTGCCCAGACGATTCCGGTATGGGACACGGAGGTGTGCGTGCAGTGTGGCAAATGTGTCATGGCCTGCCCCCACAGCGTTATTCGTGGCAAGGTTTACGGAAAAGAACAGTTAGACACTGCCCCAGAAACGTTTAAGCACACCCCAGCGCGGGAGTGGGTCGGGCAAGAATTTACCCTACAGGTGGCGGCGGAAGACTGTACTGGCTGCGGCATCTGTGTAGACGTGTGCCCAGCGAAGAATAAGGCCGTACCCAGGCTGAAGGCGATCAACATGACGCCCGTGTACCAGACGCCGGACGACCCCGCTGAGACTGCATCCGAAACCGATTCTCAACCCCACCCACCTGTCGATCTGCGGCAGCAAGAGAAACCCAACTGGGACTTTTTCTTGAACCTGCCCAACCCTGACCGGCAGCAGCTTGATCTGCGCAAGATCAGCCAGCAGCAGATGCAGCAGCCCCTGTTTGAATTTTCAGGAGCCTGTGCGGGCTGTGGCGAAACGTCCTACCTGAAGCTGCTGACCCAGCTGTTTGGTGACCGGCTGCTGGTGGCCAACGCCACGGGCTGCTCGTCCATTTACGGCGGCAACTTGCCGACTACCCCCTGGGCCAAGAATGACGAGGGGCGCGGTCCGGCCTGGTCAAACTCTCTGTTTGAAGATAATGCTGAGTTTGGTTTGGGTTTTCGAGTAGCCCTTGACAAGCAGCGGGACGATGCCCGGACATTACTCAGTCGAGTGGCGGCGGAGAGTGGACATACGGCCCTACCGGAACTGACCCAGCAGATTTTGCAGGCTGTTCAGGCGGACGAGGCGGATATTGTTGAGCAGCGTGAGCGGGTTGCACAGCTGAAAATGATTTTGACCGAGGCAGAATTGTCTCTACCGGATTCTCTCCGACCTAGCGCCCAGCGGCTGCTGACGTTGGCTGACTACCTGGTGAAAAAGAGCGTCTGGATTGTGGGGGGTGATGGCTGGGCCTACGACATTGGCTATGGTGGATTGGACCATGTGCTGAGTTGCGATCGCAACGTCAACATTCTCGTACTCGACACCGAGGTCTACTCCAACACGGGCGGTCAGCAGTCTAAGGCGACCCCCCGCGGTGCTGTCGCCAAGTTTGCCGCTGCCGGGAAGACTGCCGCGAAAAAAGACCTGGGCCTGATGGCCATGACCTATGGCCATGCCTACGTCGCCAGCGTGGCGATGGGGGCTAGGGACGAACATACGCTCAAAGCCTTTTTAGAGGCCGAAGCCTACGACGGCCCTTCGATCATCATTGCCTATGCCCACTGCATCGCCCACGGCATCGACATGTCTACTGCTATGCACCACCAGAAAGCGATTGTCGACTCGGGTCGTTGGCTGCTGTACCGCTACGACCCACGCCGCCGTACTGCCGGGCAAAACCCACTACAGCTCGATAGCCGCGCGCCGAAGCTGCCGGTGGCCCAGACCATGCAGGCCGAGAATCGCTTCAAGATGCTGACCCACAGCCACCCAGAGGTGGCTAAAACCCTACAGCAGCAGGCCCAGCAGGACGTACAGACGCGGTGGCAGCTCTATCAGTACCTGGCGGAAATGGGCACTGAATCTACAGACCGAGACGCATAAAGTCTTTTTTGATCCGTTTAACTAAGCTCCCTCACTTCAGGAGATCCACGATGAAGCCTCGATTCAAACGTGTAAGTTGGAAACCCCTTCGATGGTGGCTGGTCGCCTTAATTGCCCTGGTATGGGCACTGTGGGCCAGCGGTCGAGTCCTCCCGGCCTATGCTGGTCCCGGGATGATGGACACGGGTAGCAGCACCTTCAAAATTGGTGGCGACCTGGTGGTGACTGGTCCCGAGCCCATCGAAGAAGCCTTTGCCATTGGCGGTAACCTGACCGTCGCCCCAGGCACCACCGTAGAAGGGGATGCCTTCGCTGTCGGGGGCAATCTGATTCTCAGTAAAAATGTTCAGATTGGGGGAGATGCCTTTGCCGTCGGCGGTCGCCTAATTCGCGATGAGACGGCGGTGATCCAGGGCGATACCTTTACGGTGATGGAGCAGCTGAGCGGCGTGTTCAACCGCTTCGGCGTGCTCGGTACGCTGTATTTAGGACATGTCACTTTTTGGACGTTGAGCTTTGTGCTGGCTGCGATCGCAGGTCTTATTTTCCTGACGTTACTGCCAGAGCATATTAACGCCGTCACCGTCGCCGTTTACGATCGCCCGCTGACGAGCCTGCTGTATGGATTGGGCGGGTTTGCCTCCCTGGCACTCTTGGCGATTCTTCTCTCGGGCAGTGTCCTGGGTGCGCTGCTGATTCCCCTGGCGAATCTGGGTGCGTTGCTGACCGGACTGTTTGGCGGCACGGCTGTAGCCGTCTGGCTGGGTGAGCGGCTGCGTCGACAAAACCTTGAGGCGAAGTTTCAGCATTTTTGGATTGGCCTGCTGGTGCTGTTCTTAGTCAGCCTGATTCCCTTTATCGGAGGCCTGCTAATCAGCCTGCTCGTTCTCTTTGGCTTTGGGGCAACGCTGCTGGTTCGCTACGGCATTCGGTCGGTGGAATCCTCGCCCCCGGCAGATCACACTCACTCGCTTGACTACCTAGAACAGCAGCCGGAGTAATTAAAACGATCATGGACATCTCTACAAACTATTTGGGCCTTGAGCTACGGTCACCGCTAGTGGTAGGGGCCTGCGGCCCGCTGACCGAAAACCTGTCCCACCTCCGTCATATGGAAGATGCCGGAGCGGGGGCTGTTGTTCTCCATTCTCTATTCGAAGAACAGCTGCAAAAAGACCGGTTTGAGCTGGACTATTACCTCAACCAGGGGACCGAAAGCTACCCTGAGGCCCTGACCTACTTTCCCCATCAGCCGCTGTTTCACGTCAGCGCCGAGACGTATCTAGAACATATCCGCCAGGCTAAGGCCAGGGTCGATATTCCCATCATTGCTAGCTTGAATGGCAATACGCCGGGCGGCTGGACTGACTATGCTCAGCAGATTGAAGCAGCCGGAGCCGATGCGATGGAGCTGAACCTCTACGCTGTGCCTACAGAGTTGAGGCAAACCGCCGCTAACCTGGAGCAGGACTATCTGGAGATTGTTCGTGCGGTCACCTACGCTGTGAATATTCCGGTGGCGGTGAAGCTCAGCCCCTACTTCACTAGCCTGGCGAACTTTGCCAATCGGCTATCGAAGACGGGCGTTGACGGTCTGGTGCTGTTCAACCGCTTTTACCAGCCCGATATTGACCTGGAAGCGCTGGATGTGTCTTCCCATGTGCTGCTCAGTACGCCGCAGGATCTGCGGCTGCCGCTGCGCTGGATTGCCATCTTGTACCACACGCTGCCAATGGACTTTGCCGCGACGGGCGGCATTCACCGAGTCCAGGACGTGATTAAGCTGCTGATGGTGGGCGCGGACGTGACGCAAATGGTCAGTGCCTTGTTGCGTCATGGCATTGACCACCTACGGACGGTCGAGCAAGACCTGCACCGCTGGCTAGAGGCGCACGAATATACGTCGATTGAACAGCTGCAGGGGAGCATGAGTCAGGTGAACTGTCCGGATCCGAGTGCCTACGAACGGGCTCAGTATGTGAAGTCGATTCAGACATATTCCGTGGAGCGGCCTGGGATTCCGGTCTCTTAAGGCAGCTGTTCTTTGATAATGAGGTAACGATTACCCAATATGACCAAGAAGATTGGAATTCTCACCAGTGGAGGAGACTGCCCTGGCCTCAATGCCGCGATTCGAGCAGTAGTTAAGTCTGCAACGCAGCGGGGCTGGGAGGTTTACGGCATTCCCTACGGCACGCAGGGGCTGATTAACCTAGAGAAAGGCAACAGCTGCACGCAAGATTTTCGCCTGCGGGACCACGGGTTTGACATTCCGGGACTGCTCCACGGGGTAGACATTTTGCAGTTTCTCAGTGGCAGCATTTTGGGGTCGCTGAACAAAGGCAGTCCAAGCGACCCGGAGATCGCAAAGGAGATTTTAAACGGCTACCGGCGACTAGAGCTAGACGCGCTGATTGCTCTGGGTGGAGACGGCAGCCTGGATATTATTCACGACCTGGCCGAGCAGGGCGGATGGAACTGGGTCGCCATTCCCAAAACCATCGACAACGACGTGCCGTTTACGGAGCGGGCGCTGGGGTTCGATACGGCAGTCGATACCGTTACGCGTGCTCTATACGACCTGACGTTTACCGCCGCCAGCCACAGCCGCATCATTGTGGTGCAGGTGATGGGGCGCGATGCTGGGCACCTGGCGCTGCAGTCCGGCATTGCCGGTGGGGCCGACGTGATTTTGATTCCTGAACTGACCCCGCAGCTGAGTGAGCCTGTGCTAGCCGGTATCTGTCAACAGATTGTGCAGCTGCGTCAGTCGGACCGGCAGTTTGCGCTGGTAGTGGTGGCCGAGGGGGTTAAAAATCAGCTTGGCGAGAAAGAGAAATATATTGGTGATGTGCTGGCGAAACAGGTGCAGCAGTATGCTCAACAGCTGTGTCAGAGTGGTAATCCGGACTACTGCTGTCTCCAACATCTAGAAACGCGGGCGACAACGCTGGGGCATATTCAGCGCAGCAGTATGCCGTCTTCGTTTGACCGACTGATTGCATCGGCCTTTGGCTGTCGGGCGGTAGAGCTGATCGCCGCAGAACAGTTTCAGCAGCTTGTGGTCTGGTCGAGTGGACAGGTCAGCAATATACCACTGAGTCAAGTGATTCCGATAATTAAACAGCGCCACCGGCTGCGGCAGTGCCCTAGTCCGGTCGGCACGCATGACCCGTGGGTACAGACGGCGTATAACCTGGGCATTTATTTGGGGGATGCAGCGACAGCACAGGCAGGGGCTGAGGTGGAAATAATGGATAAGGCGCTGAGAATAGCGACGGCGCTGACGGCTGGTGGTTCAGACGAATGAAGTACGTTAGCGAGTACCGGGACGCAGCGAGGGTAAAACATTGGGTGGCTGCGATCGCAACGCTCGTCACCCGTCCCTGGACTTTGATGGAAGTCTGCGGCGGCCAAACCCACACCATTGTGAAGTATGGTTTGGACCAGTTGCTACCCGAGGGCGTGCGACTCATTCATGGTCCTGGCTGTCCGGTATGCGTGACCGATACGGCTTTGATCGACCAGGCCCTGACCCTGGCGGCCCGACCAGACGTTATTCTCTGTTCCTATGGCGATATGCTGCGCGTACCGGGCAGCGAGACGGATTTACTGAGTGTGAAGGCGCTGGGTGGCGATGTACGCATTGTTTACTCGCCCCTAGACGCGCTGGTGCTGGCGAAACAGCACCCCGACCGGCAGGTCATCTTCTTCGCAGTCGGGTTCGAGACCACGGCACCAGCCACAGCGATGGCGGTGTATCAGGCCCAGCAGCAGCAGCTTGAAAATTTCTCAGTGCTGGTGGCCCATGTGCTGGTGCCCCCGGCCATGACGACCATTCTGGCGTCGTCCGACTGTCAGGTGCAGGGCTTTTTAGCGGCGGGGCACGTTTGTACGGTGACGGGGTATGCGGGGTACGGTGCGATCGCACAGCAGTATCATGTACCGATCGTTGTTACCGGGTTTGAACCGGTCGATATTTTGCAGGGGGTGTACCTCTGTCTGCGGCAGCTGGAAACCGGTCAGGCAACGGTCGAGAACCAATACGCCCGGGTTGTCAAAGAACAGGGCAATATATCAGCCCAGCAGCTAATGGAGACTGTTTTTGAACCCGTGACGCGAACCTGGCGCGGACTGGGCGATCTGTCTCAAAGTGGCTTGGGCCTCAAAGCGCCCTACGACTCGTTAGATGCGAAAACAAGATTTCAGCAGTTGTTGCCAATCGAGACAACGACCCACAATCAAGACTGCATTAGTGGTCTGGTTTTACAAGGGCTGAAGCAGCCCTGCGATTGCCCAGCCTTTGGCAACCGCTGCCGCCCGGAACATCCCTTGGGGGCTCCCATGGTCTCTTCGGAAGGGGCCTGTGCGGCCTACTATCAGTATCGTTCGGCGTCATAAATTTCTCACAATTGCCCGCTAGTGTTAGGGGCAGAAAAGGACTATGGAGTGATGTTTTACAGATGATTACTTCAATATTGGCTATGCAAAACCCTTCAAATAAAATGCTCCCGATCAAGATTTTATTCCTGTGGACCGTGTTTTTGCTAGGAACGTTATTTCACACCCAGCTAGCGTTGATGCCCTTGTTTCACGGGGCCAGCGTTGCAGAATCCCACCTGCACGAAGCGATTAGTATGAGCACAATCATGTGGTTTATGCTTATCTTCTTCTCGCTACCGCTGTTGGCTATCATAGGCTGCATGCTGACGCCATCGCGCTGGTTTCGCAGTCTACATTTCGGCATGACGCTGGTTTATACTGGTCTCAATCTCATGCATCTCATTCTTGATGCGGTGATTGCCGTTCCTGGCTACCAGCTGACGCTGATGGGTTTGCTATTTTTAGTCGGGCTGATACTGAACGGGTTGGGCTATCAGTGGATGAAGGTTGCCCGCGCCACCGTTCGTCTCAGTCCATCGGGTTAAGGTCCCAGCTGGCTAAGGTCCTGTCTGGTTCAGGCATATTGTCTCAGGCATCATCACACATCAGATACTGGCAGGAGCCTACTGCTGTCCATTCTTCTAACACATTGGACGGGATAGACAGGGTAACGTCAGGCCCCTGACGCGAGGGAAGTGTTACCTGTAAAGATGCTTCGTCTTTGAGCTGTTGAATCAGGGGCTGAATGTCAAACTGGGCCAGATTGGGGGCAGGTAGCTCCCCCACAAAATACTGCCGGGTGATATTGGTTGCTGTTAGCTGTTCACCCATCGGCGTCTTTAGTCGTAGGGGCTGCGCAGCGTCTAGTTCAACGTTTTGGGAGGCGGTAAAAAAACGTAGGTAAACGCCCGGATTGTCTTCCTGCATTTGCTTTAGGGCCGTTACCTCCCATCGGTTTCCATGGGTGTCGCTGAGCTGTTGCTGGGCTTGATAAATCCACTGGTCTGCTGCCTTGAAGAACTGCATGTCGGCTGCGGCGACAGGCGTAAACCACCAACCCATCAGCAGTAGCGCTAGCCCCGTGAGCAAAAATAGCTGAACGACTCTAGATAGAAACCAGTACTGAGGAGACCGTAACACCGCTACCCAAAGCAGGGCGGCAAAGATCATGAACGCGATGAGAAGATTAATTTGTGTTTGCATGGTGATGGTTCCCATGAGAAGAGGGTTGATGAGTAACCGATGGCTGAGCAGGCTCTAGGCACGGCTGATGCCTCCCTCTGGCCAACCAGTCAGACAGGCCAGTGACCGGATGGATTTGCGCCAGCAGGCGCTTCAGCGACTCTCCTTCTAGGCTCTCCTGAGCCAGAAGAGATTGAGCAATCTGCTCTAACACGTCTCGATTTCTCATCAGGATTTCAATCGCCATCTGGTGGGCCTGGTTGATGACATCTTTGATTTCGTGGTCGATCACGTCAGACAGGTGAGGGCTAATCGCTCGCCGGGGCTGGGCCAATCCATCTAAGAAGGGCGATTGGCTACGATCAACGGCGACGGGACCAAGCGTTGGGCTCATGCCATACAGGGTAATGCAGCGCTCCGCCAAGTCAGTCGCCTTTTGAATGTCGTCGCTTGCTCCTGTAGAGATTTTGTGAAAGACCAATTCTTCAGCAGCCCGTCCACCCAGCAGGGTTGCCAGCTGTCCTCTGACCTCATCTTCAATCATCAAGAAGCGGTCATCTTCGGGCAGCTGCAGGGTATAGCCCAGCGCGCCCATCCCGCGCGGCACAATTGAAATTTTCTCGACCTGGCCGGTACCGGGCACCAGTGCGCCAATGATGGCGTGACCCGCTTCGTGGTAAGCGACCGTTTTCTTTTCGGTTTCGTTGAGAATGCGAGATTTTTTCTCCAGTCCGGTAACAATCCGCTCAATCGCTTCGTTGAAGTCGGCCATCTGCACAGCGAGACGATTTCTGCGGGCGGCCAGCAGCGCCGCTTCGTTGACCAAGTTGGCCAGGTCTGCTCCGGCAAAGCCAGGGGTTCGCGCGGCTAGCTTTTCGAGTTCGACATCCTCTGCCAGGTGAACCCCCTTTGCGTGCACGTTTAAGATTGCCCTGCGTCCCTGGCGATCCGGGCGGTCTACCACAATGCGTCGGTCAAATCGGCCCGCCCTTAGCAGGGCTGGGTCTAGCACCTCCGGTCGGTTGGTCGCGGCCAGCAAAATCACACCGGTATTAGGTTCAAACCCATCCATCTCAGCCAACAGCTGGTTGAGGGTCTGTTCACGTTCATCGTTGCCCGCAAATGGCCCCTTAGCAGTGCGCGATTTGCCCAGGGCATCTAGCTCGTCGATGAAGACGATACAGGGGGCCTGCCGTTTAGCCTGCTCAAACAGATCGCGCACCCGTGATGCGCCCACACCCACAAACAGCTCGATAAACTCCGAGGCAGAAATGCTAAAGAAGGGCACTTTGGCTTCTCCAGCAATGGCCCGCGCCAGCAGGGTTTTGCCGGTACCCGGTGGGCCGACCAGCAAGACGCCTTTGGGAATCTTTGCTCCCAGTCGGGTGTATTTCTGGGCATCCTTGAGAAAGTCGACGATCTCTTCGAGTTCAGCCTTGGCTTCGTCTACCCCAGCAACGTCGTCAAAGGTGACCGGGTGCCGACCGTTGGAGTAAATGCGGGCGTTGCTTTTGCCAACGCTGAGGGCCGCCGGACCCGCTTGCGATCGCAGCGACATGGCGTTCCACAAAATCCACAGCAGCAGCAGCGGAAACAGCAGCCCCATGATGCCACCGAACCATCCCCCTGTCGCAGGCAGTGCAGTAATTTCGACATCGTGACGCCGGAGAATTTGAGGAAGTTCGGCATCCTCAGGCAGCGGTCTTGTGCTCAACGTGGCAGGCGCTTCCGCATCCGCTGTCTCTTCACCGGTTCGGGTCGGCGTTAGCTGGTATTCAATCTTGCTCGCGCCAATTTTGACCGTTGCCACCTCTCCGCTTTCAACCTGGTCGATAAACTGGCTGTAGGGCACCTCCTGCTGCCGAGGTGCCCGGTTGATCGACAGCGTAATGAGTAGAACCCAGATAATGATCCAGGTCAGGCTGCCCATCCACTGACGAGGCCCTGGTGAACTGTCTTCAGGCAGGGGTGGCTGACGGTTGGTATTGTTCTGCATAGGTCTCTGCTCACAGGGCGTTACATTTCCTGGTTACCATCAGCGCTGATGGGATAAGTGCTGACTGATCTCACTGTAGGGAGAAGATATGGGGAAATTGTGAGTGTTCAAGGGTTTGGGCTAAGCAGCAGCGGTCCGTCCGTCCTCATACTATCCTCAAGTTTTTTGTTTAGGTTTTAGTTGAGGGCAAAGCCGTCTCTCAGTTTGAATCTTACGCTGCTTTAACCTGCTGATGCTGGCTTGTCTGATATCAGCAGCCTGAGACTATTTTGTTAATGCTCTCAGGCTCTTGATCTGAGTTGTCTGGATTGATGCAGTTTGAGTGCAGTTTGAGACCGAGGAAAACGATATGGATATTTGGAGAAATCAATTCAACACTGTCTGCCGAGCTGTGTGGCATTATCTGAACCAGCCGCTGTTTGAGCGAGATGCCACTACTTTTTCCCGCTGGCCAGATCAGCTTACAGACCGCGCCCGTCGAGAATGCATTCAGTGGCTAGAAGACTGTTGGCAGATTGACCTGCATGAGCGTGCTGAGGCTGTCCAGTTACTAGAACGGTGCTGGCAACGGCGGTGTAGCTTGGGAAAGCAGGGTTGAGCCTAGCTAGGAGAGGAAGCCAATATGTTTAACAAAATTCTTGTCGCCCTCGACAATGGGGACACTTGTCATACGGTATTTGCCCAAGCAGTAGTGCTTGCTCAGGCAACGCGGGCTGAGCTTATGCTGCTGAGCGTGCTAGACCTGATGGATGATGCCAGTCTATTGTTGCCTACCTATCCAGGGTTCGGCTTCTATCCCTTAGCAGTGGATGAGGATCTACGAGGGACCTACGCAACCCAGTATCAGAAGCGAGAATCGGACGGACTAGAGCGACTGCGGGGCTTTGCAGATGAAGCAGCGGCTACTGGCATCGAAGCCACCGTTACCCAAACAGGCGGCAGCCCTGGCCGTACCATTTGTGAACAGGCAGAAACCTGGCAGGCTGACCTGATCATGGTCGGTAGCCATGGACGTAAGGGGCTGGGTGAACTCTTTCTAGGTAGCGTTAGTAACTATGTGATGCACCATGCACCCTGTTCGGTCATGGTGGTGCACCAGCCCGACGATGCGGATGCTATAGATGAGAATGCCGATTTGGCAGCGGTAGCGAAATGACCACTGTCCCCCCTGTTGTGGGTACCCAATCCCAGCAAGCTGCGCCATCCGAACATGCGCGTGAGGATAAACGATGGCGACTACTAGAGGCGGTGATGAAACGCCACCAGTATCGGCCAGATACGCTCATCGAAGTGTTGCACACTGCGCAAGAACTGTTTGGCTATTTAGACCCTGATCTGTTGCTACATATTGCTCGCAGCCTGCGGCTACCGCCCAGCCAGGTCTACGGCGTGGCAACCTTCTATCATTTCTTCTCGCTCTCACCTAAAGGAACTCACACCTGCACTGTCTGCATGGGCACTGCCTGCTATGTCAAAGGGGCTGCCCAGTTACTCAGCGCTGTGGAGGCAGCATCAGGTATCAAGGCTGGAGACACCTCCACCGATGGCGAGTTCTCGATTATGACAGCGCGCTGTTTGGGGGCCTGCGGCATTGCGCCAGCGGTTGTCTTTGACGGCCAACTAGAGGGGCACCAGACCCCTGAACAGGTTGTTGTTCGACTGCACGATTGCCTTAAATCTGCCCCATAGTCCTCGATCTCCTTCACCTTACCGCTATGGATCTCAACGAACTTCGTCAACAGTCACAGCCCGACGCTAAGCCCCACTGCATCCGCTGCTGCACTGTTGGGGGCTGTCTTTCTGCCAATGGACTAGTGGTCAAGGCCCGACTAGAGGCCGCTGTTGAGGCGGCCAATCTTACCGATCAGGTGGCGGTCACGGGGGTTGGCTGCATGGGCCTCTGTAGCCAGGGACCGTTGGTGCGTGTGGATGAGGCTGTGACGCTTAACGGTCAGGTCAGTC
>CAWUKV010000040.1:0-29164 GCA_963923025.1 uncultured bacterium | reverse complement strand
GCATCGTCAACGGCTTCCTAATGCTGATCGACGCCCTGTTGGGGGGCGGGCTAGGGTTCTCGCTCTACATTCTGCTGTTTTGGGGCATCGGCCTATCCCTCCACGCCTGGAAAACCTACCAGCGCGACGGCTACCGCTACCAAAAAGAATTTGAAGGCTGGAGGCGCAAACGCCTGATGCAGCGTTCCGTCGGCAAGCTCGTCAGCCGCGTCAACCGCATGCTCAGTCCCCAGTAGCCAGCTACCCTCTAGCTATTTTCTCGAATGTCTTTGAAGGCGACACCTGACCATACTGCGAACAATTCAGCATATTGGCGGTTCCCTTGACGTCGGCAAGGGTGAGACTCTGAAGAAGCAAGCCAGTTGGTTGTGTTTCCCAAAACAAGCTCGATCACAGTAGCCCATAAATGGTGCTAGCTGTGCCTTTTAAAAACCGGACCGGACACTACTTCACGGGTGCGCCTGTCCGGTTTTGCTGTGTGTAGCACTGCTATAACTAAAAAATCGACGCCCTAAATCTTCCCACACCCACATTGTCTTCTGCACCTACGCCCGACCCGGCTTCACCTCAGTCCCTACCCGCTGAGCCAGCACCACCGACTGAGGCCCGACAGATTCAGGTCTGCCAGAACCGTACTTGCCTACGCAGTCAGTCGGACCAAGTACTAGCCTACCTGCAGGCCGAAGCACCCGGAGACGCCATCGTCACGGGTAGTGGCTGTCTAGGGCAGTGTGGCTCCGGTCCCATGGTCCGCGTCGCCCCCGACAACATCTGGTATTGCCGCGTCGCCACCAAAGCCGACGTTCTCGACATCGTCCAACAGCATCTAACGCAAGACCAGCCCGTCCGTCGACTCATGCACCCCCGTATTCATGCCTATTACAGCCCTTAACTAGCCTCTACGTCCGTCTCAATCAGTTGCTCTAGATAACAGGTAGCCAGTTCTGCTGACGAATACTGCCCAATTTCAGCTTGAAGTGCCCGTGCCCGCTGCCGATACTGGGGCTGGGTCAAGATTTCACGAACGGCAGCTTGGATTTGCTGGGGCTTGGGCCGCTGGGTTTTGAGATTGAGGCCGACACCGCTCCAGGCAATGCGAGCACAAACTTCCGGCTTATCCTCAGATTCTCCCGCAGCAACTAGTGGGATGCCATGGGAGAGTGCCTTCTGGACCCCGTTATAGCCGCCGTTGGTCACGATCACATCAACATGGGGCAGCAGCTCGGCATAGGGAATGAACTGCGCAGCCCGAACGTTGGCCTGTAGTCGTGCGTCGCCCAAGACCTCAACTGGCTGGTTGCCAGTGGTAGCAACAATCAGCACCGTTTCATCTTTGAGCGCCTCGAGGGTGGGGAGTAGTAGATCTGTGGGCTCTGTAGAAATGGTGCCTTGGGTAACGTGAACGACCGAACAGTCTGACTGCAAATCATTCCACCAGTTGGGGCGCTTGAACATCGTCGAGATGCGGGACTGGGGCGGGCCAATAAACTTAACCTGCGCGGGTAAGTTGCGCCGAGGATATTCAAACCCAGGCACCGTCGCCGCCAGATAGAGATAGGGCGAAACCGTATCAAAAAAGCCCAGTCGATTGTCCGGCAGCCCTAGCAACTGGCGGGCCTGCTTGATGTCTTGACGAATGCCCCTGAGTGCCGCTGTGACTACTGTGCCGAGCGCGCGATCGCGCAGCTGACCCAAGCGGGACTGATTGGGCTGCAAACCCAGGCCAAAGGGTGCAATCCCATCCCCATCAAAGGCCATAACCGAAACTCCCAGCTGAGCCCAGGGCGGGCCGCCCTTTTCGTGCATCCAGGCCGCTCCCAGAAAAAATGAATCGCTCAGCAGCAAATCAACGGGAAAGTCCGCCAAGATTGCTTGGTAATCATGGACTTGGTCAACGGCATGGTCAATAAAAAAATGCTTGAGGTCAAAGCGCAGCTTGGCCAGCCCACTTAGCTTTGCCCGCTGCGATGGCCATTCCGGCGGGACCTCGTCGACAACAGAATAGTCAATTGCCCGCTCCATTGCCACAAAGCGAGCGCCAAGGGCCTCGACCTGAGCTTGAAACAGCTTGCCGGTGTACCACCAAACCTCATGCCCCCGCTGCACCAACCGCGCCACGATTGGCAGCATCGGTGATACATGACCCAGTACAGGTATCGTGCCTACCAGAAAACGGCTCACGGTCCAGGCTCCTAGCAATGTTAGGGGGTTGACACTGTTTTTAGCATGCTATGGCACTGGCGCAGAGGAATACGGTCAAGATTGTCCTGGTTGAATAGCACCCGCGTTGAAAAGAAAAGGTATAGAAAGAAATCAGCGGACACATCGGCGCGATCGCACCGCCGCCCTCAGAACGCTATGTCGGTTTTCAAATCCTATTTATCGGTTGTAACGCGTCCATCAGGATATGCGATCTCGATTCTACTGCCCAAAGACAAAACCTACGCCGTCCTGGGCAGTAGCCAGCTAGATGGGAGTTACGACCCGTTGCACCTGCTCGGCTACATTGTGGGTCTTTGGGACGCCGCTGTAAATCAGCCTCGGGTCCGCCAAGGACTGGCTCCAGTCGGTCCCCACTGCCTGCTGTGCAACCACGACAACGACATTGCCCTGATTAACCAAATGCTTAAGCAAACTGGCGGTATTCCAGCGACGGCATCTCATCAGTATGCTGTCAGCGTTGAGCAAACAGCACGGGCTTTGTTGGATGTACGAGAGCGATTAGCAGCCCAACATCTGCTGGCTACCCATAGCCTCATTGAGCAGCTGCACTGGGCATTGGCGGGACTGGGCGATCTCAACAGTGAACACAGATTCGACGATATTCCACTTCATCTAGCTGCCATTGCTCAAGTCAGTGCCTATGAACAGGCAAACGTACCGCATATTTCCCCACAGCGTATGCCCCAGTCGTTGGCACCGGCCCAATTGTCCCCCACAGTGCCAAGCGCTGCTCAGTTAGCAGAACCGTCACAAAGGGGGCTACGGCGTTGGTTACAACGTCTTTTCTAGACCTAGACCGCCATTAACGCCGTTACGGCTTCCGGTTCGGCAATGCAAATTGTCCAAGCCTGTGGGGTTGACAGCAGCACTGACTCATCGTTTCGCCCAGCCAGCTGGGCAATAATTTGAATGACGGCTTCTGCAGAAGACTCACGGCGAAAAATACTATAGTACCGTCGCTGAAATTCAATACCAGGGATGGTTTTATCTAGATCCGGTACATTGAGGCTACGCGACTGAAACTGCGTCTTCTCAACCAACAAATGGGAAAAGGCAGGCTCAGGCCGGTAGTCCATCAGTTTAGAAAAGCTGTGGGGAAACGCATCCGGTTCCTCTACCCAAACGCTGTATCCTTGCGCAATTTTGACTAATACAACGCAGTTGTTGTTGTAACACAGCTTCGTCACCAGCGACAGGGCCGACTCGGCCCGGTTAACCGTCCGAAAAAAGCTGTAGTACCGCTCACCCAGACGAATGGCGGCTAGGGGCTTAGGCTCGTCGGGCAGTACGATCCGACAGGTTGCGTACTGGTCGCGCGTGAGTAGGGCAGTGAAGGGGGCTAACGGACGAAGGTCAGAAGACATGGTCGAGACGGGGGGTCAATATTAATAGCGAAACGTATTTAGCCTTTAACGTTCCCTGTGACTGATACCGACTAACGCGTTTTTAACTCATCGTTAGATAGATAAAGCACCTCGGTAGCCTAAGCTCATGTACTAGACTGCCGAGGCCAAACCCGCACCGACAAAAACGTAATCGTGTAGATCACCCAGAAAAAATTTCCCTGCTTAAAAGACCAGGTTTCAGTAATGTTGTAGAAGAACATGAGCAAAACCATCGCTAGCGGCCAAAAATCTTCCGGCTGGTTGGCTCGGTAGGCTCGTTTAAAGGCCAAAATTGCTGTACTGATGTACCCCAGAAAGAAAACAATCAGACCAACAATGCCAATGTCGAGCCAGATATCGACTACACCATTATGAGCATGGGCGGGAACAAAGTTACGGTGAATGACACGCCCCACGTCCTCAGCCATCGGGTTGCCATCCTGCCAAAATGCTTCTAAGCCGTAGCCCAACCAGGGACGCAGCCAAATTTTCTCCATCGTACCGGCCCAGATGGTTGTTCGACTGGACATCGTGGGATCTTTACCCAACACTGCAGTAATGTCGTACCAGTAGACAATAATGAAACCCACCCCAAACAGCAGTAAGAAAATCAGAATATCCGAGATAAATACTGTTCGCTTGCCCTGCCAGCGGTAGCGGTTAAACGCCAAAATGCAGCCCAGCAGCACCAAAAATACAATCAGTCCCGTCTTCGAGGCAGACAGCAGAATCAGGCCAATGGTCGCGGCCACACCAATTCGAGCAATCCGCTTCTCTATCCGAATGCGGTTGTGCAAGCTCAGAACAAAATACACCAGTAGTGTGATGGTTCCCATCCCAGAAAATGCGTTCTTCTCCGCGTAGATGCCCTGCCAAGCGACTTCTCCATTAATGGGGCTAACGTGAACCCCCACCGAAGGAATCGCCAAGGCATAAAACAGTGATAGCCCCGCTACAATGGCTAAGGCCACAGCCATCAACCGCAGCTGCTGGCGCATGTTAAACCGAGAAGCGAAATACACACAGAAAAACGTATAGGGAACAATTTGCCCTTTAATGCTGAGGTAGCTGGCCTCGGGGTAAAGCGACCAAAAAAGGGAAAAGCACATGAGCAGCAGCAATGCCCACATTAGCCAACCTTTCTGCATTACAGCCAGACTCCGCTGCCACCGAATCGCGACGAGTAAACCGCTACCGCCTAAGATCGAATAACGCATCAGCGAGAACAGCGTAGGACTGCCCAGGACGGTCTCCATGCCCCCGGTAAAAAATAGCAGTGCGTATACTGCAAAAGCGGCCTCTATCACTCCAAAGGTAGACCGTTTATGGGTTGTGACAGGTGAAATCGCCGAAGATGTTGCTGATGAAGGTGACGACAGCCTAGGTTGGGCCAGCATATTTTATATTTAGGAAGAAGTGTAAATCAGAACAAAAAACGACAGACTGCTATTAGCACAGACGCGCAGCGCACCGAACAAGTTGCCCGGCGCGCTACACTTTTTGCCGCCATCTACTCCGTCGACAAAGCTGAGTGTATCTCAGCTCAACCACGCTTAGGCTGTGTGCTTTTCAAAGTGATAAACCTTGAAGTAGTGAAACTCAGCAACATCAACCAGCTCGTAGGCTTTCTCCATCTCAGACAAGACCTCGCCATCCGCTGCAATAACGTATTCGCGATTCGAGACGAGCAGCACTTCATCAGCTGCCGCCGTCAGTTCCTGTACATTTTCAGCAAATTCCCCGGTCTGAATAGTAGGTGTAATGTATTTGCCATCCAGCGTTTCCAGCGAACCGTAGTAGTGCATGAGCCTAGGGTCGCCAGCACCGCCAATGAGGACGGACTGAAGCTGAGCACCATGGTTGTTGTCCTTGACTTGAGCAACATACTGCGCAGCGGCTCGGAAGTCATCTTTCTGATACAGCTCACCAAAGTAATAGTTGTTGAGCGACACCAAATTGATGGCGACCAACGAACCGGCAGCCACTCGCAGCAGCGTATTGGCCCCTGGCAGTCGCACCTCTAGCCGTCGAAACAGCGCAGGTAGAATCAGAGCAATAATAGGCGAGACGTAGAAGACGTGTCGGGGCAACCAGTTTAGCTTGGTAATGTAGGCCAATAAGATGCCTGCACCAAAGGACAGCACCAGCGTATAGGTCAAAAACCGCTCCAGGGTATACGCCGCCGGACGACGATGCCAATGCCACAGCCAGTACCCGACAAAACTTGCGGCAATCCCAGCAAAGGTTACTGCAAACCAGACCAACATGGGCCAGTAGGTGGAGACGACGGCCAGCTTACTACCAGTTCTGAGCAGTATTTGAGGCGGTGCAAAAGTTGTACCTGCCAGCAAGCCATAAACCGCATAGGACACATTATACAGCAACGGCAGATAGAACCGCGAGACGCCAATCTCGTCAGGTGAGGCTGCCGTAGGGGCCAGCAGATACATCATCATCGGGAGAACTGACAGTAGCGCAGCTGGGACCCACCAGCTTAGCCAACGTCTCACCCCTTTCATCATCAGCAGATGCGCCAGAGCCAAGCCAGCAGAGAAGCACAGCATTAGCACATTCAACAGCACACCAAAGGCAGTAAATAGAACAAACATTGCCTTAAAGCCGATATGTGACCGCCAGTCTGCCCCACCAACCGACTGCGGTCCCTGTGAAAAAGCTCGACTGAGTGCAAAAATTTGTGCCGAAACCACCATGATGGACAGCGCATAGTCCCGTGCTTCCTGGCTGTAGTAAATGCAGTAAGCACTGAGAGATATCGTCAGAAAGGCCCACAGGGCATACCGTTTGCCGAACCAATAGCGGGCGGTAAAATACACCAGCACAGCAGAAATCACGCTGCACAGCGCAGAAAACGAACGAATGGCGACTTCGCTATCACCGAACAGATGCCGCCAACCATACATGATCAGGTAGTAGGTCATCCGATAGCGATCGCTCAAATCGGTCTCTAGCAGGCGAGCCACCGCATCACCGAAGGTAGGACCGTCAGAAAAATAGAGCGTGTAGCCTTCATCAATCCAAAAGCTCTGGTGCCCGATCATGAAAAATCGTAGACCCACCATCAACAGGGCAATCCCAAACAGCCATAGGTAGTGGCGTGCTGAACGGTAACTGATTCCAAGCGAAGACTGATGGTGACGGTCACCATCCCTAAGAGACGGTGGACTGGACACGGATAAATCTTTCATCGCACGGCGTCTTTAGAGAAACAACAAGATAGAGCAACCCAAAGTAAGAGCAGCTCAGGGCTGCTCTTGCCCTGAGCTGCGGCTAGGCTGAACGAGTGAGCACGGTCACTTTGGTCGGCATCCGCTGGGGCTGCGAGGCAGAATTCATCTGCGATCGCAGTGACTGCTGCTGAAGCCATAGCCGATCATCCGATCCATCCTGTAACCATCGGTTGATCAGCTCTGCCCAGCTCATCGACGTTTGCTGCGTCGACTCCAGCTTGAGCCCGGCTTCAGAAAGCTGCGCATAGAGCTGGGGCTGATGGGTCAACCGCTCAATCCGATGCGCCAACGCCCGCGCGTTACCCGCTGGAAAAATCATGGCGTTAGTGCCGTGATGCAATACCTCTAGGAACAGAGGGTGGTCGGAGGCCACAATCGGCGTACAGGTCATCAGCCCGTCGTACAACAGACTGGGGCTAGATTCTGGATAGTCGTGGCGGCTGGGAACCACCAGCATATCCGCCGTATGAATACGGTTCAGACGCTCCTGTTCCGACAGATGTTCAACAAACTCAATTTTGTCTGCCAACTGTAGCCGTCTAGCCTGCGCCCGAAAGCGGTCGGTTTCGCCCTTACCAATGGCTAGGAGCTGAACACTTCGGCCTTTCGAAAGTAGATGCGCCATCGCAATCAACAGATCGCCTAATCCCTTACTAGACGAGATCCCACCTTGGTAAACTAGTCGTAGGGCCGTCCGGGAAGACGTTAAGGCACTGCGCAGTTGGCGCGGCTCAAATTGACGCTGAGTGATCGGCTGTGGCCAGCTCCAGGGCACGACTTTGCTAGACAATACCCCCATCTGTAGGAGCGATTGACAGGCCCCAACCCCCTGGTTGCCAACCCAGTCCACCAACGTGTGGTTTAGCAGTTTAGACAGTCGGTAGTTGGCCCATCGAGTTTGCAGAGAAAGCGTGTCAAAAGGCTGCTCAAACAGGGCCATGATGCGGATTTGGTTGCGGATTGCCCAGCGAAAATATCTGGGTTCAGGCACCTGCAAAATGAGGTGAGTGGGGCAAAAATCTGCAACAACTTTGAGCACCAGTTCAGGGTCAGCATCTGCCGGTAGGCCTGTGCCAATCACCCGCACCCCAGTCTCCAGGACTTCGTTGAAGGGCTGATTAGATTGGCAGGCCATCACGCCCACCTCACCCAGCTGAAAGCCCCAGGCCGTCATTGCTTCCATCGCGTGCATGGCCTGAGGCCGAAACTGCAAGCGGCGCGAAGTGACTAGCTCACGGTAGTTTTCAGTTTGCCGTACGATGAGCAGTCGGCGTTCCTTCATGACCTAGCATCCTACGTATTGACATCATTTTGACAGCTGTTGATAAGAGCCATTTCGCGTAGGAGAAGTTCCAGAACAGGAGACACTTCACAGTTTGCAAACAAGGGCTCATGAACGGTTTCCATTTGGAACTTTTCGATTACAAGACTGCTCATCTGTTAAGGAGTACAGCCATTACCGAGCGGTGTTTATATGCTTGGGCTAAATCAAACTGAATCCGACGGGTGCAGCAACCAGCTTGGCGCCGATATCGGCATTGTCACCATCGGGCGAAACGAAGGAGAACGGCTGAAGCGCTGCCTGCGATCGCTACCGCCTAATTTGCCGGTTGTCTATGTTGATTCGGGTTCGACCGATGACAGCGTCGCCTTTGCCCGCAGTCAAGGGGTCGAGGTGGTTGAGCTGGATATGTCCATCCCCTTTACGGCAGCCAGAGCCCGCAACGCCGGGTTTGAGCGACTCATGCAGCAGCATGGGGACTTAATATATGTGCAATTCATTGATGGCGATTGTGAGCTCATCGACGGGTGGCTGACAGTTGCGTTAAATCAGTTTGCTCAAGCCCCGCAAATTGCGGTGGTTTGCGGTCGTACCGTCGAGAAGTATCCCACTGCCACCCGCTACAACCAGCTGGCCGATATGGAATGGGACACGGCCCGACCCGGCGAAGTAACTGCCTGCGGAGGTATTGCGCTGATGCAGACGGCAGCGGTGCAGGCCGTGAATGGCTTTGACCCACAGCTCATCTGCGGCGAAGAGCCGGAAATGTGCCTGCGGATGCGACGACTGGACTGGAAAATTTGGCGGTTGGCAACCCCCATGACCTATCACGACTCAGACATGCATCACTTTAGCCAGTGGTGGAAACGCATGACCCGCACAGGCTGGGCCGTGGCCGAGGGGTACGCCCGCTACGGTCAGGCCCCCGAGCAATACATGCGACGCGAGTACCGCAGCGGCTGGCTGTGGGGGCTGCTTGTTCCTGCGCTGGCACTGGGGCTGCTGTGGCCGACCCGTGGTCTAAGTCTGTTGTTGTTTTCGGTTTATCCCTTATTGGCGGTGCGTATCTATCAGGGCCGCCGTCAGCATGGCGATACCCCAGCCAATGCCCGACTATTCGCGCTGTTCATCACGATTTCAAAGCTGCCCCAGGTGCTCGGACAGATCAGATACTGGCGACTGCGCTGGCAGCGGCTGACCCCGCAGCTGATCGAATACAAGACGGTAGTGTCCCCATCCGTGATGCCCCAATCGGAGACCGCGCAGCACGAGACTGCCAGTACTGAGACAGCCGCTCATTCTGTTCCCCCTACCGCCCTTCAATCACCTTCACGGAGAGAAGCTGCATGACTGCAGAACTGTTAGATAAATCGCTCGATCAATCGGCATCCCCATCGTCCACGCGCCCGCTCCGGGCCGCCGTAATTGGGACGGGGGCAATTTCTAAGGAACACCTGAGTTTTCTGAGCAGCAGCGATCGCGCTGAGTTGGTCGGCGTCTGCGACCTTTCCTCGGCGGCAACTCAGTATGCAGCTGAGACCTTCGCAGCTGCAGGAGCCTACACCGACTACCGTCAAATGCTGGTCGAGGCCCAGCCCGACGTGGTACACATTCTCACTCCCCCCCAAACCCACTTGCGACTGGCTACAGACTGCCTGGAGCGCGGCATGCATGTGGTGTGCGAGAAGCCCATTGCCCTCAACGCCAACGAATTTGAACAGCTTTGGGCGGTAGCGCAGCGGTGTGAGCGTGTTCTGATTGAAGACCACAACTACCGCTTCAACGAACCCGTTATGGCCATTCAACAGCTGCTGACTGAGGGGGCCATTGGTGACATTCAAGACGTCGAAGTCCGGATGGCGCTGGACATTCGCAGCGGCGGGCGCTACGCCGACGAGAACCTACCCAGTCCAGTCCACCAGTTACCAGCGGGTGTGGTTCACGATTTTGTCACGCACCTGAGCTATCTGCTGCTGACGTTCTTACCAGAGGGCGAGTTTGACCGGGTGTCGGCAGCCTGGAGTAACCATGGCGGGGGCGACCTGTTCAAATACGATGACCTGGATGCCACGGTCATCTGCGGTAATGCCCACGGACGCATTCGCTTTAGCAGCTATACTCAGCCCGACTGTTTCAGCATCACCGTACGAGGCAACAAGGGAACAGCTGAGGTTGACCTGTTTCAGCCGTTCCTGCGCTACAACGGTCCCCACAGTCTCGGTAAACAGCTTTCTCCATTGGTGAATCACTGGCAGAACGGCTGGGGAATGGTGGGCTCCAGCGTCCGCAATTTTCGTAACAAAGTCATGCAGCATACGCCCTATGAGGGACTCTATCGGCTAATGGACCAAACCTACCAGGCCATTGCCACGGGGCAACAGCCCCCCGTCACCTACGCAGACATGGCCCGCACGTGTCAGCTCATCGATGCCCTGCTTAATTCGGAGAATTGGCTATGAAGCTTTTTGTCACTGGCGCGTCCGGTTTTTTGGGTCAGTACGTGGTGGCCGCAGCACTGCGACAGGGTCACGAGGTGATGGCGGTCGTTCGCGACAAGACCCGCGTGGAACGCTTTAGCTGGCACCGTCATCCGCGGCTCACTGTGGTTCGTCATGACCTGCGATCGCGCCGAGACCTGAGCGAAGCGCTCTCGCCTGCCGATGCTGTCATTCACCTGGCAGCCACCAAAGCGGGCGACTTTTACACCCAGTTTGGTGGTACTGTTCTCGCCACCGAAAATCTTTTGAGTGCGATGGCCGAAGCGGGCCTCAAAAAACTGATTGCCATCAGCACCTTCTCGGTTTACGACAACTTTGGCATGCGGACAGGGCAGCTTTTGGACGAAACCGCGCCCACCCTGGTTGACCTCAAGCCTGCCGATGCCAAGCACCGGGACGAATACGCCCAAACTAAGCTGATTCAAGAGCGGCTGTATCGAGCCTTCGAACAGGAGCAGCAGGCGGACGTAACCATTCTGAGGCCCGGCATGATCTACGGTCGCACCTGCCTGTGGCATGCCCTCATTGGGGCCGAATTCGGCAGCCGCTGGGTCAAGGTAGGCGGTCGCGGTCAGCTGCCAATGATCTACGTGGAAAACTGTGCTGAGGCCATCATCCAAGCGGTTGACCGTCCTACAGCTGTGGGCCAAACCCTGAACTTGGTGGACGACAACCCACCCACGGTCACTGCCTACACGCGTCAGGTACTCGCCGCTGGTCATCCCGCGCCGAAGGCATCCGTGAGCTGGAGCTTTATTCGGGCACTGTCCGGACTAGCCTGGTGGGTGAACCAAACCTGGCTGGGGGGCAAGGCAAAGCTGCCCGGCATTCTAGTCCCGGCCAAAGTCCACGGTCGTTTCAAACCCCTACGCTACACCAACGTAACGGCTAAGCAGGTGCTGAACTGGCACCCTCGTTACGATCTATCCACAGCCTTTGCCCGCAGCTGTAGTGAGGCCGATCTGCTGGCTGTAGCAACAGATGCTGTGCCCCTAGAGCGAGCAACACCAGATGCGATCGCGGCCTAGTACCGCGCCCGCTCTCACCTCAACCAACCTTTTTGGGACTCCCATGCGAACTTACCTTTTAAAAGTGCTCTATGTCTTATCGGGCAGGGGGCATCAGCTTGCCATTCTATTGGTGGCCTTCGTCTTTGCCTCGCTGCTGGAAGCCTTGGGCATTGGCCTGATTGGTCCTTTTTTGAGCATTGTGGCAGACCCCAGCATTATCGAGCGGCAACCGGTTTTGCGATGGATGACGGGCATGCTCAACCTGCGAACAGAATCCCAGGTCATCATCGGTATGGGGCTACTGGTGATGGCGCTATTCTGCTTCAAGGCTGTCGCTTACTTCCTGTGTAAAATTCACATCTATCGCTTCAGCTACCGCCAGAAAAAAGAGCTAGAAAAGCGACTGGTGCATACCTATTTGCACATTCCCTATCTGTTCCACCTGAACCACAACAGCGCCGTGATGATCAAGAACATCGTGGTGGAGTCTTACCAACTGGCTGCGAACTGTTTAGTGCCGCTGCTAGAAGTGGTGGCGAACGTGGTAATTGTCGTGGTGCTGCTGTCGCTACTGGCCTACACCGACTTTTCTCTGCTGGTTGTCGCGCTGGCTATTTTGCTCCCCGTTTCCCTCATTTTTGCCCGCGTGAGCCGCCGGGTACGTAACTGGGGTGCCATTAAATCCGATACCCAAGGCGATATGGTCCGGGCCATCAACCACGGTCTCGGCGGGCTGAAAGAAACCAAGATTATCGGCTGTGAAGACTACTTCGAGCAGGATCTAGTCACTCACGCCACAGCGTTCTCCAAGGCCGCCGTATGGGTTGAGGGATTCTACATTCTCCCCCGCATCACGATCGAGACCATTCTAGTGTTGTTTTTGCTGGCCTTTATCGTCTTCTCCCAGCTGATTATGGGTCGCACCCTCGAAGACCTGACGTCGGTAATGGGCGTGTTTGCCGTGGCGTCCATTCGCCTCTTACCTGCTGCCAGTCAGTCTTTAAGTGCCCTGACCAGCATCCGCGAGTCGAGCTATGCCCTAGACATGCTCTACCACGATCTGAAGGAGCTGGAACGCTTCAACACCCAAGCACCTATCCCCAATCTGGCCGGACACAGCCCACACCTGACCACAGCTTTTCAGTACGACATTACCCTGGAGCACCTATCCTACCGCTATCCGTCTGCCCAAAGTCCTGCGATTGAGGACCTATCACTGACCATTCGCAAGGGCGAGTCTATCGCACTAGTCGGCAAATCGGGCTCGGGTAAAACAACCTTAGTCGATATTGTGCTGGGTCTGCTCCAGCCAGCGTCAGGCGATATCAAAGTGGATGGGGTCTCGATTTACAATAACCTGCGGGCCTGGCAAAACCTACTGGGCTACATTCCCCAATCCATCTTCCTTTCGGACGAGACTGTCGAGCAGAACATTGCCTTTGGAGTACCCATTGACCAAATTGACCCAGACCGACTGTGGGAAGCGGTACAGGCGGCTCAGCTCGAAGACTTGATTGCAACGCTGCCAGAAGGGGTTAAAACGCCTGTCGGTGAGCGGGGCGTGCGCCTGTCAGGGGGGCAACGGCAGCGCATCGGCATTGCCCGTGCCCTTTACCACGGTCGAGAGATTTTAGTCCTGGATGAAGCTACCTCAGCCCTCGACACCGAAACCGAGCAGCGCGTCAGCGAGGCCATTAACACCTTGGCTGGCTCCAAGACACTGATTATCATTGCCCATCGGTTCTCAACTATTAAGCAGTGCGATCGCATTTATCGCTTAGATCAAGGACGCCTGCAACAGTCAGGGTCGTATGAAGAAGTAATTAGTTCTCCCTCAGCCTAGTGGTTTTACGGAACTCGCTGATCTAGTCCCCGTCTTTACCCTTGAGTGATTAAAACGGTTACTTTTGATACGCTTTTTCTGAAACTTTTTCTGAACTGCATTTCACTTCGCGCCCCACTCTTCAAGCTAGGAGAAGTCTATGCGTCTTGCCTACATTACAGGGGAGTATCCCCGCGCCACCGATACCTTTATTCAACGAGACATCGCAGCGCTGCGAAGGCAGGGTGCAGAAGTCTTTTCCTTCTCTATTCGCAAAACCGACGATAAGCACATGGTCGGACAAGAACAGCGAGAAGAGCGAGCAAGAACATTTTACGTTTTGGCTGCCGCTAATCCCGTCGCGCTGATCCTGGCCCACCTGATTCTCTTCTTTCAGTCACCTATCCGCTATTTCAAAGCTGCAGCCTTGGCTTGGGAGATCCGTCAGTCCGGTATCAAAGGCAACCTGTACGGTCTATTTTACTTTGCAGAAGCAGGCATTTTGGCACGGCAGGTTCAAAGGCAGAAAATCGACCACCTGCACAATCACTTTGGTGACGCCAACTGTAATGTCACCCTGTTGGCTGCGGCGTTGTCGGGTCGGAGTTTTAGCTTCTCTATTCAAGGTCCCATGGTCTTTTTCGAGGCTATCCGCTGGCGGCTGGACGTCAAGTTCCGAGAAGCGCTATTTGTCCGCTGCATCAGTCATTTTTGCCGTAGTCAGTGCATGATTTTTACCCCGCCTGAGCAGTGGCACAAGCTGCATCTCATCCATTGTGGTGTGGAACCTGACCTGTTTGACTGTGTCAGCCACCCAGCAGAACGGCAAAATCTGGTGTTTGTGGGTCGTCTGGCCGCTGTTAAAGGCGTACCCATTCTGCTGGAAAGTATGGCTCAGCTCAAGCAGACCAACCCCAATGCTCAGCTGACCCTGGTAGGCGACGGTCCCGAACGCCCCATGCTTGAGAAAATGGCGGCAGACCTCGGCGTTAGCGACGTAGTTAATTTCGTCGGGTACAAATCTCAGGCGGAGGTCCGCACCTACCTACAGCAGTCGGATGTATTTGTCCTACCCACCTTTGCTGAAGGGCTCCCCATTGTGTTCATGGAAGCGCTAGCAGCGGGGGTTCCTGTTGTATCGACACAGATTGCCGGTCATAGCGACTTAGTTGAACAGGGTAAGAGCGGTTATCTTGTCTCCCCTGGCGACAACCTATCGCTGACTCAAGCACTCAAAACGCTGCTCAACAGTCCCGAACTGCGCCGTGAGTTTGCGGCAACAGGCCGTGCCAAGATTCGCAACGAGTTCAATCTCGATCACGAAGTCGGATTGCTGTTCCAGGTAATAAAAGCACGTCTCCAGGGTCAAACCCCTGCCATCCGTCCTGAACCTGCGGCAGCTCCGGTTCTCCCTACGCAGCTAGCGACGCACCGATCAGCCAAAGACTCAGCTAATGAACAAATGGTAGCCTGATATCACGCTTATTTCTCGCCTATTTCTCTCCTGATGAATCGCCTCACATGTTTACGACAACCCCCACTGTGCTGGTTACTGGCGGCGCTGGATATGTTGGATCTCACGTTGTTTTAGCACTCAAGTCCCGGGGCTACCGGGTCATTGTGTTCGACAACTTGACCTACGGACACCGCAGTCGAGTTGAAACTGTTTTAGAGACAGAGTTGGTCGTCGGAGACATTGGCGATTTCTACCAGCTGAGTCAAGTCTTTTCGACCTGTAGCATTGATGCGGTTATTCACCTAGCAGCCCATGCCTACAGCGGCGAGTCGATTCTTGAACCCGCTAAGTACTATCGCAATAACGTCACAGGAACGCTGACGTTGTTAGAGGCTATGATATCGGCGGGGTTGAATAAGCTGGTATTTTCCTCCTCTGCTTCAGTTTATGGGCTAGCTAACGACCTTCCCATTATTGAAGGTCACCCTCAGCGTCCGATCAGTCCCTACGGCGCGGGTAAGCTAGCTGTCGAACGCATGCTGGCCGATTTCGATAAGGCTTATAGTCTCCAGTCTGTTGTTTTACGGAACTTCAATGCGGCGGGTGCCGACCCCCAGGCACAGCTCGGCGAAGGCCATAGTGCACAAACTCACTTAATTCCTCGCATTCTGCTAACGGCATTGGGGCAGCAGTCGGCGGTTAGCCTCTACGGGACTGACTACGATACGCCAGACGGAACTTGCATTCGCGACTACGTTCATGTGAGTGACTTGGCCAACGCTCATTTGCTGGGTCTGGAGTATCTGTTAAACGGTGGGACCAGCCAAACCTTTAACCTGAGCAGCGGCAACGGATGTTCAGTCCGCGAGGTGATTGACACAGCACGACAGATTACTGGCCGGTCCATTCCCGTCATGACCTGCGATCGCAGGCGCGGGGATCCCCCCATCTTGGTGGGCAACACCGACAAAGCCAGCCGAGTTCTACGCTGGCGGCCCCAGTATCCGACCCTTAAGCAAATGGTGCATCATGCCTGGCGGTGGCACCAGCGCCGCCACACTATTTCTCAGCCCCCCGTGGCCACAACTAACGAAATGATGGTGTAAACAAGATCGGCATCTGTCCATCCCGTTTATGCCTTTGATTGAGCCTGTGACCGATGTATCTATTCCAAAACACCCATTTACATACTCTCGATACCCTGCCCCGCCACAGCTTAAAACGACGTGCGCTCAAAAGCACCCAGCCACTGCTGTACTGGTCAGGTCTAGCGCCGATCTTTTCTCGGCTGCGCCAGACCCCGACAGCAACCATCTTGATGTATCACAGCGTACCTACCCCAGCCGACTATAGCTGGGTAGACCCGTGTAATAGCATGCCGGCTCGGGTGTTTGAGCGACAGATGTCATTTTTGGCCCGACGACGTCATGTGGTATCGCTGGATTACCTGATCGCGGCCCTTCATACTCAAGAACCCTTGCCGCGTGGGACAGTCGCAATTACGTTTGATGATGGCTACCTAGACAATTTGGAAGTGGCTGCGCCTATTCTGGCACGGTATCAGTTACCGGCTGTGGTCTACCTGGCAACGGACTACATAGATCGAGGCTCTAACCAATGGATTGATACGCTGTACGGCTACTTTCGGGTGCGTTCTAGGCAGCAGCTCGATCTAACTGACTTTGGTTTAAATACCTGGACACTAGTTAACCCATTAACCTTGCGGGATGCCTATTTTAGGATTGTTGATCAGCTGGTAACAGCACCTGTGCCATTGCGTAAAGCTATCCTCACCGAGGTACGCGCTCAGCTGGCTCCGCTAGAAACATCCCCTCGCCTAACCATGACCTGGGACGATGTTCGACGGCTACAGCAAGAGTATCCCAACTTTGCACTTGGCGTTCATACCGTCAATCACATTGATCTCACGACCCATATTGATGCCACAGCGTGGGAGGTACAAACCGCAGTTCAGCGAGTTGAGGCAGAAACCGGCTATCGCCCCCATCATTTTGCTTACCCTTACAACCGCTGTAACGCGGCGACTCGGGCACGCCTAAAGCAGACGTCCGTTCGTTCAGCGGTTACAACAGCAGACGACCCTGTTGTCCGTCCCAATCCAGACATTTATGCCCTACCTCGATTAGAGGCGGCCCGTTCAATGACTTTACTGAGATTACGGACGGGAGGAGCTTTCCCTGACCTATCCAAACAACTGCTGGGTCGAGCCTGGACCGATGCACACTGATGACTGAACCGATGCGTCGGGCAGCTCGTCAACTTCACTAGTACCACGGCCAACAATAGCTTCATTCGACTATGGGCATCTCATTAATGACTCAATGGGTTCATCAACTTCGCCAATGGGGTGTTTCCCGGCTGCTGGCCCGTACTCAACACTTTGTGCATCGTCAGTCGGTTCAGCTTAAGGCTTTACCATCTGGCAAAATTCTTGTTTTTGCACCGCACAACGATGATGAAACCATTGCAGCAGCAGGTACTTTGGCTAAGGCCCAAAACGTTGGCTGCACCGTGCGCGTCATCTTTATCACGGGCGTACTCCGTGCACCAGACAACACGATCGAACACACCCGCATGGCTGAGGCTCGGTCAGCCTGCCAATTGCTGGGATGTGACTATGATGGCTGGGGTTTTCCAGACGGCAATGTGATGTGTCAGCAGGCAGAGCTGGTCAAGGAGATGGTGCTAGAGATCGAGACCTTTCACCCCGACATTATCCTGACGCCCTTTCCCACGGATATGCACCGCGATCATCAAGCAACCAGCCTATGTTTGGCAACCGCACTACAGCAGGCTAAAACAGACAACGATTTAGAGATTTGGGGCTACGAAATTTGGTCCACGCTTTGGCCCAATGCCGCAGTTGATATTTCAACAGTAGTGCCGCAAAAGCGAGAAGCCATTCGCCTATATGAGTCTCAAATTCATTCTGTTCCCTACGAGGAGGCCGCCATTGGGCTCAACCGCTACCGCGGCCTAAAGGTAGGCGTGGACTATGCAGAGGCGTTTTATGTTACCTCTCCCCGCCAGTTTGTAGCTTTGGCAAAACAGATGCAGCAGATTTAGTCCTCCGCCATTACTCAAATCAGTCCTTTCACCACCAGTTCTGCATCACCATTAGCCGCTACACCAAGCCTCATATTCGCGGTCTTTGAAGGCCTCTGGATACGCATCATAAAATATCTCTGATGCGGTCTTCTCCAATGGCTCAGGCTGCTGATGAGAAAACTCAGCCTGGAGTGCATCGACAACGGACCAAGCATTGGCACAAGCAGTAGACCCGGGACCATTTTTCTGACAAATTTGACGGGCCGTTTCGGATAGATGTTGAATTTTCTCAGCCAGCTCCAGCTCCTGGGGGTGTGCGATCGCATTGCCGCGTTCCAGGATATCGGTAACGGATACAATCCCCAGGAGCTCGGATTGAATGACCGGAGCGCTGTGGCAGCGTGTTTGCGTCAGCAGACGTGCTGCGTACGCAACGCCCAAATTAGGATTGAGAACAATGCAGGGTTTGGTCATGATCTGGTAGACGCGAATCTGCTTTGGATCGCGTCCGAAGGCAATGACCTGTCCAACAATATCGTCAATGGTGACAATGCCATAGGCGTCTAGCTCATGACTTTTTTCAACGATCAGCGCCTGTACCTGACGCTGTTGCATTAGCTTAGCTGCTTCTGCCACCGTGATAGAGTTGCGTACCGTCACAACTTCTGATGTCATGATATCTGCCACTTTCATCATCCGCTCAGCCCTCCCCTCGTTTTCTAGTCTGATTCTAGGAAAACAATTTGGCGAACTTGTGAGGTTGTGCTGATGATATTCTTATGCAGCACTACCCCTTGGCTTATTGATACAGCCCTGGTGTCCAGGCAGGAATAAGACGAGTGTGGATTCCATTTAATCGCGGAGACCACAGATTGCCAGGGCTATAGTTGGCATCAGATTCCTGCTGAGCAAAAGCAATGCGGTCTTGTTGCTCAGGATTACCGGATACGGTGGAAAATTCTGGAAGTTCAAAATTGCCGATTTCCACTGTTGGATCTGCGGCTAGAGGTGGTGGGAGCACGGTGGGGGCAGCTGGTGGTGGCAGCGGCTCAAAGGAGAATCCGCCAGCACTGGCATCAAAGGCATTATTTACCGATAAGTTAAACATAATGCTTTGACCCGGTGTGTGCATGCCATTAAACCGAGGATTGATAGGGTTGTCGTAGGCACCATTAATCACGCCACCCACGATCTCCCTCTGAGCACCACCAACTGGCGTATAGGGGGTTCCGGCTGGGGTCTCGACGACCCAAGGCAAGTTTGAGAATACAACAGGCCCATTGGCCGAATAGCCCACGCCACTCATGTGGCCCACGATTGAACAACAGGGATTCAGCCAGCCATTGGTACTGACGATAGCTGTGGTACTGCTATCGATGCTGCCCTGAGGGGTAACAAAGGTGGCGGTGGTGCCTTCGGGGGTATTTAACCCATCAACCACAATGGTGCCGCCAGTAATGGGGATGGCTGATTGGGCTATTACGGCATTAGGCATTATTGTCAGACAGCCTAGGGTGAGACAACCGATTGTAAAAAATTGCTGTTTCATAATTTTGATATGTGAGAGGATTCAAAATCCCTCTTCTCTTGGAAGAAGGATTTAGGGCGTAGGCGTCACAGCGGCTTCTCTTTGAATGGGCTACTCAGGATGAAACTTGATGCCTGCATCGCTGGTCTTTGACAGGAGACGAGGCTGCTAGGAAGAGGTGTTTACGCTTTCAGTGACTAAGATTAGCGTAAGCTCGCTGGGGGCTGCATTTGTGAGTCTCTAAAACGAGAAGGTTGTTCGTACTGCCGCAATGCCGATAGTGCCGTTATTGCGGTTGTGCCCCGAGTTGAAAACTAAAATCATCCCTGGAGTAACGGTAAAATTATCCGTCAGTCGCCATCGATAAAAGGCTTCTAGATGATAGGCTGCATCAGATCGTCCACCGCGAGTGGTACCCCCCTTTCCCTCAAAGAAACTGGGGATATTGCCCGATAGTGCAGTGTTGATCTGCAGATTGCTGCCTGTGATGCGGGGGGGCTGGCCGAAGACAATACCACCATAGTTTCCTTCGGCAAACAGATCGGGAAACTGTAGTGACAGCATCCAGTTTGTAGTTTGGACGGTACCGCCATTGTTGAGTTCACTATTGCTGATCTCAGTGGAGTTGGTAAACCCGACCCAGCCCCCTAAGGAGACATCGGGGGTAATGGCCCAGTTGGCTGTTGCACCAAATCCGTGGGTACTAAGGCGAGAATTGAGATTGGCCGAAAGCTGATCGTCGCCAACGCCGGTTCGTAGGAAACCGCCATTTGCCCCTGAGTAAGAGTGCAAGTAGTAAAATGCTATATCTGTTGTTTCGGTAGGGGTGATCAAGGCATTGAGACCAACGGTGTAGGTATCTCCTAATGAGCCTGTTGTCGGATTTGAAGACGCCAGTGTGCTGGAATATACGCCTTGTAGGCTGACCTCGGGGGTTGCCTGCCAGTCAAACCCTACACCTGCGCTGGTACCCCCCATCTGTAAGATAGGGTTCCGCTGGGCAAAGCGAGACAGCGGTCCAAACCCAGCACTTTCGACTCGTGAGGGGCCTCGAAAGACGCTAACGGGGTTAACCCCCGCAGGTCCTGCAATGACGGCAAAGTTATTGGCTAGCAGGTGACGATAGCTGAAATCGCTGATGACGATGTCATTGTTTGTGTCCAGCTCGTAGCCCAGAGCAGTAAAAGTATTGTTAAAACCAAATAGGGTGTTATTAACGCCAGTATTTAAGTTGCCAGACTGTATTCCTGTGAGCAGATAGCTCCGTTCACTAAATTGGGTGATTAAGGAGAGCTGTGCGTTATACCCTGCCGTTGTTCCTGTTCGAGGATCGGGGCTTTCTGGAATACCATCCCGTCCGAGGCTGTTGCTGTTGGCATCAACAAAGTCGGAACTGTTGGAGCTGCGGTTTTGCACGCCAAAAACAATCTGGCCATAGAGCTGGGTGGAGGGGAATCGCGGAGCTTCTGCTTCGGAAGAAGTTTGCGCTTCCATGGGGCGGTTAGGCACCTCTGATGCAGGCGCAAGTTCTGTAAAGTCAATGCGTTGTGCCGGTTCTACAGTTCCCAAATCGGCAACGGAGAACGACGGGAGTAAGGGATTGTCGCGCTCTGGCGTCTCGCTAGTTTGGGCCTCATAACCGGGCATCTCGCGCACAGGAAGGACGGGGACGCTATCGGACAAAGGCTCAGCTGTCGAGATAATTGACAACCTAAGAACTGTGGAGGCTACAGGCTTAGATGGTTTGGTAACCTGCGCCTGGGCAGACAGACTCAACAGGCCAAGCCATAAAGCAACGTTTAAAGGGGTTTGAATGCGCCTGAACATAGATGTCTCTCAAGTGATCTCCCAACTTGTTCAGCATGGAAAGTAATTATCCAAAACTTGACAAGAAAATCGGTGATTAACGAATTTATGGAGTATCAGTTTTCACGGAGATTTGCTATCTGGCCGAGGGGTAAACACTGACTGCGATATCCGTAAAAACCGTCTTAGGACTATGTTGCACGCTACCTAGAAGTGACTAACTCTGAAAACCTCATAAATGGTGATTGCTTCAGGTGCTAAAAACTCATATCTTTGACCTCGGCATGGCCACCTCTTTTAAGGCTTCATCCGGCAGTGCATAGGAGCTCTTAAGGAAATCAGAATTAGCTTCTAGCACCTCTGGGAAGCGGCTGTGGGCCAACACGCTGACAGCAAAAATCTCTTGTACACCGCTTTCAAACTTTAAAAATGCCACCGTTTGGCCTGTGCGCAGGTCGACTACCCAAACCCCGCAGGTCCGTTCCGTCAGCCGATCGACCAGAGGAATGCCGCTAAAGGTGGCAGATTCTCTCACTTGGGAGAGCCCGACAAAAGCATAGGGACCGTAAAAGTCTAGCCCTCGCGTAAAACCTGGAAACTGGGTCACTGTGGTGAGCTGGCCCGTATTAAGATCCACCATTGCCAAGCTGCCCTGGCCCGATTCGAGTACCCACAGCTTGCCGTCGTACCAGCGGGGCGAGTGAGGCATTGATAAACCCTGACAAATATATTCGTGGCTGGGCACGTCTATCAAAATGCCGCCGTTGGCTTTGTTTTCCCGCCAGCCGCCCCCCGTATCGGTAGTGCCCAGAGCGGTAACGTATTTGGGTTTGTCGTCAACAATAGCCAGTCCGTTGAGGTGGCAGCGGTCATCGGGGCTGTAGCCGGTAATAAAAGGGGGCCGCCAACGGGGTACAAAGCTATAGGCTAAATCGGGCGTACACAAACAAGAAAAGCGAGTATTGACAATCCATAGCTCGTCCTTAGCCCAACCCATTTCGTGAATATCGATGTCGCCCGTGATGTGCACGTTGCGCAGCAGGTAGCAGGCATCGTGTTTGCCCTTGGGCTCTAGCTTGGGGGCCACTGCTTCTAGGTTGTAGAACTCTACCAGTTCATGGGCGGTGCCCAGGGCTAGACGGGTTGGGTTCACGGCCATACCCATGGGGCGGCTGTACTGGCGAAAGTGGGTATTAACGGCTTCTCCATCGGCCCGCACCAAAATGAGCTTCCCGGCCTGGTAAGTAGTGACCATGAGTGAGAACTGGCCGCTGGTGAGCAGTTCGGTCAGGCTCTGGGTGTGGACGGAGGAGAGGTCAGTTGGAAGCGGGGTGGTCATTTGGCGTGGGTAGTAGGACGTGAGGCAAGGGAAAAGAGGGACGGGTAGGCAATACCCACCTAAGGGTCAAACATCAATGCCCGCCTGTTGGAAGGATTTTTGAATGAGTCGTCGTCGTTGGGGATCTTGGCCTTCGACTTGTTTAAGGTAGGCGATCGCAATTTGTCCGACAAGGGGTTGGGTGCGGACGGTGTCAGCTAAAATCATCACCGTTTGTTGTAGCTGTAGGGTTTCTCTCTGTTTGGCAGTGACTATGGGTAGAAAGGTGCTGGCCAGCAGCAAGGTTAATAATGGAGGCACAAGGGGAATCCACCAGCCGCTGACAAAGGCTAAGGCAACTAAGGCGACCAAGCTAACCGTTGCGATCGCAACCACCCCAATCTGACGCCCCAGCTTTTGCACTTTCCAAGACAACATCGCGCCAATCCCTCCCCAGGTGGCAATCCAAAGCCATTCTTTGGACTGTGACCACACCCGCAATAGGGGCCTACCGTCTAGGGATGCACTGAGGATTTGGCTCACCATATTGGCATGGAGGGTAATACCTGCCATGGGCTTAGCGCTGCCAAACAGGCGATGGCTGTAGGGGGAGGGAAATAGATCGTTAATGCTTTCGGCGGTGAAGCCCAATAGGACGATGCGATCACGAATGATACGAGGATCAACCTGGCCCGCTACCACGTCTTCCAAGGTGACGGTCTCAAACTGATTAACCGTACCCCGATAGTTGAGCAGCATTTGATAGCCGCCATCTTCGGCGCTGACATAAAAGCCACTAGTATTGGGTTCAAAAGGGGTTAAGGTGGCCTGACCCAGCCGGGTAGCTCCCGAGTCTAGCGATTCTGGGAAAATCTCTTGTATCTCTAAATACTTAAGTGCCATCCGTAGGGCAAAGCTGAGATGTAAAGTTTCTTCATCAATGGAGGTGACCGAGAGCAGCATACGACGAATGGTACCGTCGCCATCCACAACTTGGTCGGCAAAGCCGACTTGACCTTGTTGAGTTAACACCGGCAGGGCCGCAATGGTTGGGTCGATCACCTTTTCTATGCCGATGAGTTGGGGCAGGGTCCCTAGGGTGTCAACCAGGGTGTCGTGGCCGGGTTCAACAGGTACATCACGAAAAATATCAAAGCCAATCACTGCGGGCTGATGACGACTGAGCTGTTGCAGCCCTGTGGCGAGCACCTGGCCCGATAGGGGATAACTGCCTGCCGCGCGAATGTCAGGCTCGTCGATGGTGACAATGGTAATTCGGGTGTCGGTGGCCTGGATGGGACGGTATCGCACTAGGGTATCGAAAGCCAGCCATTCTAACCCTTGCAATAGCCCCATCAGCCGCAGCAGCAGTACGCTTGCTGTCACCCCAGCGGTAATGCCGCCAATCCATCGTCGGCCTAGTTTGGCGGTTTGAACCCGGCGCTGGGCGGTCTGTCGGGCCTGGGCAAAGACCTGCGTGGCCGTTTGTAGCGATCTCACCATGTGCTCGGCCTCGGCCCGATCGTGTTTCTCGTCTTTTAGCTCTTGTTCGGTAGATTGATTCGCCTGTTCTTGGCTGGCTCCCAAAAACCGATAGTCTGTATCACTGAGTTGTTTATCGCGTGCCCAGGCTAGGGCTTCCTTTAGGGCCATCCCCTGAAGTAGCTGTTCGGACTGCCCTGAGGCCAGCCATCGGTTAAGCTGCGGCGCATAGGGACGTAGCTGTTGCAGGTGGTGTTCGACCCAGAGGGTATCAAAGACTAATGGGTAGATTTTATTTTTGCATTGGAGCATGCCCTTATGGTTGACCACGAGGCCAGACAACAACAGTTCGGTTTGCTCGGGACTGTAGTCCGCCCTTACTGCCTCCTTAGCCAAAATCCGTTGATATAGGCCCAACAGACGGCCTGCCATTTGTGGTTGCCACAATACCCGTCTTGCAATAGTAATTAGGTGCTCTGGGATATCTTTCGACTCCCAGTCTTCGATAATTTCAGACTGTACGACGGTAGCTACCCCCTCTGTTAACCAGGGTAATGCTTCGTTTCGTGAGGTTAAATCGGATGACGATGATGGACCTTCAGCAACCTCACCCTGAGCCATCTTCTCTGCAACAAGTTGACAAAGCTTCTGGGTGAGAAAGGGCTGTCCGCCAGTCCAGTTCAAAATCTCTGTTAAGATTGCTTTAGCCTGGTTCAGGGGAAGTTTGGCAGTATGTTGCAGCGCTTTGATCAAGGGTGCAGTTTGAGATAGGGTAAATCCCGTCAATGGAATGGCTGTACCAATGTTAAACGGTGTACGCTGGGCATCTTGAATCAGATTGGCTGGATTGGCGACGCCAAATAGGGCAAAGGTGATGCGATTGTAATGGGGGTTGACGGAACGCTGGTTATAACAAAACCGAATCAGCGCAAAAAAGTCATCACTGGAGAAGGGTAAACTCTGTACGGTATCAATTTCATCGATAAAAATAACAATCGGTCGATCAGGGCAATAGGTGAGTAAAACATCTTGAATCAACAGAATGATGCGTTGAGCTAGAGGCACATCGCTATGATCTTGCCACCAGGCCTTGAAGTTCACCCGGTCCGATAGATCTAAGCCCAGAAAAATATTGACGAAGAGGCCTTTATACCACTGCTCAGGCGTAGCCTGGGTGCTGCCAATACCGGTTAAATCTATGGCAGCGCACTGCACGCCTTCCTGTTCGAGATGATGTTTAGTGTGCACTAGCAAAGAAGACTTACCCATTTGTCGGGCATTGAGCACATAGCAAAACGTCCCAGCAGCTAAGGCCTGGTAAAGCTGGGCATCGGCGGGGCGTTCCACATAGTGAGGTGAATTTGCAGCTAAGCTACCCCCAACTTGATATCGAGAAACTGCGTGAACCATTTGGTGCGGGTTAGGAAGGAATGTCTTGCCCTGTGACAACCAGCTGTGGTTTACCACGCTATACCGATCATAATCAATATGGTAAACACTGAAGCTATAGCCTTTTCAAGGTTTCAAGAGCATATTGAAACCTTGAAAAGGCTACTGCTCAGAACATATACAACACTGCCAAATTAATACAATAGACACCATCTAAGCGCCTGAGGACAACCGGTTTTTATAGGTTTTTATCACTGTGATATCACTTTATATCACTTCAGATAGAATCTGGAGTTTGATGGAAAAATCTTAGGACAGGCAAGATCCAAATAAGCCTTCTAAAGCAAAGCCTTAGGCTTTTTTTCTGAGCTGGTCGAGGGATCCCTTGAACCAGTTGCATCAACTATTTACGGGTAAGTCGAGTTTTCTATTTGAGCAATTTATTTTCGTTTTTGTTGATTTTTTGCAGATAAGTGCAGCATTGAATGGCCCAATCGCTTAAACTGTGGCAGTTAAATTAAAATAATGACTGGACTATCTAAACACTGGACTATCTAAACAATAGCTTCAATGGCGACTTTTGATTTATGGATATGCTCTTTACCTGGCGATGGATTACCAATGGCCGAGGAGGCATAAGTAAGGCTTAAGTAATGAGTTCAGGGTCTGATAGTTCGGGCCCTATATTGGGGATAAGTAAGCTATGTATTTTAATTCTGGCAGGCTACAGGTGATTGGGGTAACTGCAATATTGTTGGCTCCGCAATGGTGAATCAAACTTTCAAAGACCTAAGATCTCGGGGAGTAATCATGCGTATTGTTAGTCCAGCTTTGTTACGCACTCTCATGGGAAGTCTTGTGTTGCTAACTATGGGTGCCGCTGATGTAAGGGCCATTCCTTTCGTCGGGGCACCCCATCTGGCTTCAGCAGAGGTCATGAACGCCTCCTTAGACGGTTCCCCAGGCATCACCCCAGACGCTGACGAACTGCCAGTATTTAGCTTCCCTCAAAGTTTTGAGCCGCCCGGTGATGGCCGCCCTGATTCTAGCCGAGGGTCCGGGGCACGGGGCGGCTGTGAGGCGGCCGATGCTTTGGATTCGGAAGAGGGTAGTAGCGAGATCGCACCGATGGGAGCCCTTATGCCCAGTCAAAACTTTGGACTCACCACTCAGTCCCACCCTATGGTGTTTATTAACTTTGGGGGCCATATTGCGCCACGAGTGGTCCTTCGCTTTGAAGATGAAACGGGCACCTACAGCGAGCGAGTCAGTTTAGTGGTTGACCCAGCCCTTCCTATTCAGGGCTTTGCACTACCTGCCGAGCATCCCTCGTTAGAATTAGGCAAAAACTATCGCTGGACGCTCCTGGTTGCCTGTGATGGTCAGGTCAATCCATACCATCCTGTGTTTAGTGGCTGGGTACAGCGGGCTAGCCAGCCTAATCTGCCTTCTTATGCTCTGGCCCAACAGGTAGACACCTTCACCCAACAAGGGTTCTGGTACGATGCCGTTGCCCTGCTCTATCAGGCATTAGAGGCTGATCCTGCCGATGCCACCGCTCAATCCCTTTGGGCGCAACTATTGGCCTATGTAGAACAGGAGCCTGCAACAGCTCAGCCTCTATCTCCTAGCGATACCGCTTCCCATTAGATTCAAATCACAATAGATAAAGCCCCTAGATTCGCGCTGATATATCCCCTGATACCACAATGGCTGAGGAGACTAACCCACAATCCATCGATTTGAACCGCGCCGTCGCGTTAACCGACGATCTGGTTCGGCAGCACACAGGGCAGCATCTCAATGCTGTGCAGGTTCTGATATTTAAAGAAGCCTGGCAGGGCAGCCGCAAAACCTATAAGCAGCTCGCCGAAGAAAATCAATACTCCGCCGGTTACTTGCAGCAAGGCGTAGGGCCCAAGCTTTGGCGACTACTTTCTGACATTACGGGTGAGAAGGTGAGCAAAGGGACTGTCAAAATGACCCTCAGTCGCTACTTTGCCAAAACTGAGCAGACACTCGAAGATGCGAAGTCTAGCCTTGAAGCGCTGTCTACGGTACCCACCATTGATAGTCCGGTTTCGGGCAAACCCCAGTGGATTGATGCGGCCTTGCTAGAGCCCCTCGACGACAGTCAGCAAACCCTGATTGGGTACCCCGAAGGCAGTGTGCCTCTAGGTTCTTCTTTATACATTCAACGGGGCCAAGACGATGACCGTTGCAAACAAGAGGTCATTTTGCCGGGGGCGTTAATTCGCATCAGAGGGCCTCGTCAAATGGGCAAAACCTCTATGTTGAATCGAATTTTGGCCCATGCCCAAACCTCGAGTTACAAAACCGTCCTGTTGAATTTTCAGCAGGCTGAAATGGCGGTGCTGTCTGATATGACGCGTTTGTTACGGTGGATTTGTGCCAATTTGGCCGTGCAGCTCGGACTTCCCCCTCAGCTAGAGCAATACTGGGATGAAGACTTGGGCGGCAAAATGAGCTGCAATTTCTTTTTGCAGTCATATATCTTGCGTCAGTGTCAAACGCCCCTAGTGATTGCTTTTGATGAAGTCAACGAACTGTTGGAATATCCCCAAGTAGCCCAGGAGTTTTTAACCCTGCTACGGTTTTGGCATGAGCGCAGCAAGCTAGATGGTCAGTGGCGGGCACTGCGCCTGATCATGGTGCACTCCACGGAGATTTACATCTCCTTAGACGTCAACCAGTCTCCTTTAAATGTTGGACTGAGTATTCACCTGCATCCCTTTGATTCTCCGCAGGTCAGCCAACTTGCCGAACGCCATCAGCTGACGCTGTCTACTACCGACATCGATATCATTGAGCATTGGGTGGGTGGGCACCCCCATTTGGTGCGCCTAACCCTTTACCACTTATCTCAGGGGTTAACCCTGAAAGAGATTTTGGCGACTGCCGCCACCGATACCGGCATTTATCGTCAACATCTGCACCGACACTTGGGCTATTTGAACCAATACCCCGAAGTCAGGGCAACCTTTGACAAAATTCTGGCAGCTTCTGAGCCCATTAGCGTAGACCAGGTACATGGGTTTAAGCTGCAAAGTCTAGGACTGGTCCGTTTAGACCGAAATGAGGCAGCAGTGACCTGTGAGCTGTATCAGCAATATTTTGGTAGCCGCCCTTAGCGTAGTACCGACAAAAATGTATCGAACTGATTACGCTGCGTTACAGTCGGCAAATCGGTTGGTCCATACTCGATACCCTACTGCGCTGACCGTCATCAACGTATCGGCTGAGTTGGCCAACTCAGCGCTTAGGTTATAAGCCAGCAAGCGATCCTCTGAGTGAAATCTCCTGTTAAGGATATAGAGATGATCGCGAAACAGAACGACATCGGTGCACTGTCCATTATACCAAAACTTAAAGGGTTGAACCTGAGATTCTCCAATGACGTATGGTGCAGACATGGAAAGATACTCCCAACAAGTAAATGCAGCACTATGACCCAGTTATGACATAGTCATTAAGATAAAGCGCTGATAAAAAGTGACCAAAAGTTATCTCTTTTGTGAGCAATACTCTTAATGTAGCTATCAAATGTCAAGGACTTGGCAAGATACGGTAGCTGCTATAACAATCCGGTGCAACCTTTTCGCGGATTGCGCGGAATGAAGCGCACTG
>CAWUKV010000039.1:0-30116 GCA_963923025.1 uncultured bacterium | reverse complement strand
AAATGCGTGGGTAGGTGAGGACCAGACAGCTGGGTTGGGGCAGGTTTGAGGTGAGATCGCACCGTCTCCAAAATTCCACCCAGGGTAGGTGTCCAAAGGCGGGCCTGCCCATCCACGACGTGGGGTGCGCCTGCGCAGATCGAATACCGAGACAGCTGCGGGAGCTCAGACTGGGTCGGGCTTTCAAGCAGTACCGCCAAGGGATGCTGAGCCGAATTGCCAAATAGCGCAGAGAATACCTCGCCACCGCTCCGTCCACCCAGGTCAAGACAGGCCCAATGGCGACTCAAATTGGATTCCCCAGGGCAAATCGCAGCCACCAAAACAGGCCAAGACCCAGCAGCAGTGCCCAGTCCCACCAGCGAAACCGAAGCTGGTGCCACTGCACCTGATGCGCATCAGGACCAACAAACCCGCGCACGTGCATGGCACTGGCAATCTGTTCTGCCCGCAGCAGCAAGTTGCCCAGCAGCCGCTCGGCCACCAAAATCCAAATCTGCGCGGCACGGCGCATGCCCAGCTTGCGCCAGTTGATTGCCCGGGTCCGAATCGAGCGAATCAGATTTTGCACTTCTTCTAGTACTAACGGAATGAATCGCAGCGCCAGGGTCAGGGTGAGGGCAATTTCGGTAACGGGTAGCTTCAGTCGGCGCAGCGGCTGCATCAGATCTTCTAGCCCCGCAGTAATCTCTTCAGGGGCTGTCGTCAACAGAAATAGCGTAGTGCTGTAAACCAGCGTGAACAGCAACGTACCCACTCGAATAGCAAGCTGCACCGACTGCTGAGTAACCGTGATAAACCGCCAGTCGAGCAGCACATACTGGTAGTCCTTTGCCGGCAGCGGTATGCTCTGGGACTCCGTTCCCACAGGTGCAAGCAGCTCGGGTGAGGGCAGTCGAGGGTGCTGCACCACGGCAATCCCGTCGGGCATCACCATCAGCAATACCGTCACCAGCGTAGCTAGGGTCAACAAAAATCCCATCTGCTGCCGCCAGACCCGTAGGGGAATGCGGGCACTCAGCGTTAGGCCAATTAGAAACAACACCAACCCAATTCGCCAGGCGGCATTGGCAAGGACCGGTGCCAGCAAAACGCTCACCAACCAGCCCAGCTTCACGCGGGGATCAATACGGTGCAGCCAGGTCACCGGCTGCTCTAAATACAGACCAATGGGGAGGGACTTTAACAGATCCATCGCGTTATCTTAACCCGTTGCCAATCGTTGGGCCATGGCTTGACTTAGTTCTGCGCAGAAACCTTGGTGGCCCGGTTAACGCTGTCTCGCTCCAGGTCTCGCATTTTCTTGCCTCGCCACAGTAGACGAATGGGTGTGCCTTCAAACCCAAGATTTTCGCGGAACTGGCGCTCGATGTAGCGGCGGTAGTTATCGCCGAACAGCTTGGGGTCGTTCACAAATAGCGCAAACGACGGCGGTCGGCTGGTCACCTGCGTGCCGTAGTAAATTCTTCCCTGCCGGCCTTGCCGGGTGGTCGGTGGAGTATGCCAACCCACGGCATCTTCAAGCACTTCATTGACTACTGAGGTCGTAATCCGGCGGCGATGCTGTTCTACCGCTGCGTCGACCAAATCGAGAATTTTGGGCACGCGCTGTCCGGTCAGGGCGCTGACGTACAGCCGCTGACACCACTCTAGAAAGTACAGCTTGCTGCCGATCTTTTTATCGAACTCGTAGATGGTGTGGCTATCTTTTTCGACGGCGTCCCACTTGTTCACCACGACCACGCAAGCCCGCCCTTCGTCCTCGATCCGTCCCGCCAGCTTTTGGTCTTGCTCGGTAATACCGTCGAGCGCATCGACCACCAGCAGCACCACATCGGATCGACGAATCGCCTTGAAGGCTCGATTAATACTAAAGAATTCTGGCCCGTAGTTGACCTGCTTCTTCTTGCGAATACCGGCGGTGTCCACTAGACGGTAGCGCTGATCCTGCCGAGAAACAACCATATCGATGGTGTCTCGGGTGGTGCCTGAAACCGGGCTGACAATGGAGCGTTTTTCACCGACAAAGGCATTGAGTAAACTGGACTTCCCTACGTTGGGACGACCCACAATAGCAACGCGAATCTCTTCGTTTTCTTCTAATGCGCTAACCGGCGGCAGATGAGCAATCAGCGCATCTAACAATTCGCCGGTACCGTTGCCGTGAATGCCCGAGACTGCGTAGGGCTCCCCCAGCCCTAGCTCCCAAAACTGAGCCGCCAGAATCAGCCCTTCTTCCGGTGACTCGCACTTGTTAACCGCCAAAGCTACGGGTACCGACTGCTGCCGTAACCAGGAGGCAATTTCTTTATCGCCTTCGGTGGGTCCCGTTTGGCCATCGACCACCAAGACAGCCGCAGCCGCTTCCCCCAAGGCCAGCATGGCCTGTTCACGAATCTCGGGCAAAAACTCAGTGTCGTCGTCAAACACAAGACCACCGGTATCTACCACGATAAATTCCCGGTCCTGCCAAAAGGCCGGTTGGTAGGTGCGATCGCGGGTCACCCCTGGCTGATCATAAACAATCGCCTCCCGCGCTCCAGCCAGTCGGTTGGCCAGCGTTGACTTGCCCACGTTGGGCCGTCCAATAATTGCAACAACGGGAAGAGACATAACAAGAAGGAGCGCGGTAGCAGCAAATAGAGGGCGCTGGTGGACTATCAATCAGGACTGACAGATAACTATAGTAGCGTGAGCCCTACATCACCGCCTTCAAATCTGACTTGGCCGCTTTCCTCAGCTGAGAGGCAATCCGAAACAGCTCCTGCCCGGTATGCAGGTAGCTGTCGTCGTAAGTCGTGGTAAACCGTTCGATTTCCTCGATGCCATCTTCAAACTGGTTGAGGCAGTAGTAGAGGTTGGCCGCAATGCCCGCCACCTTAGACGGATTCGGCATAGACTTGAACTTTTGCCGGGACTTATCTAACGCGCTACGACAGTCTTCTAAATACTGCTGAAAGTCTTCCATCAGCTCATCATCGAAGGGGTCAGCCGACAGCGTGCGAATCTCGCCCTTGAGGCCGTTAATCGATTTGGACAGCAGCCGGTCAACCGGGTTATAGACCTGCCTCAGCCAAGTCTTGAGCTGGTTCTCAGTATTTTCCTCCCGCTGGCGCTGGCGCTGGTAATAGTGCTGCACATCAGCGGTCCGCTGATGCCGCGCCTGGGCCGTCGCCGCAGATGCAGCCTGACGACGCTGGTCGTAGGCCTGCTTCTGTTTCGGATCGCTCAGGACCTCATAGGCCGCGTTGATTTGCGCGATCGCATCATGCCCGACACCGTCCACAGTACTGCGGGTATCGGGATGGTACTGCTTGGCCAGTTGCCGGTAGGCCTGCTTAATGTCACTGGGGCTAGCGCTAGTCGCCAGTCCCAGCGTCTGGTAATGGTCAGCAGGTGAGGCAGTGCCAGGGTTAGAAGATTGTTTCGCCATATCGGCATTGTAGGGCAGGATAAATGCCTAGGTGCGAGCTTACTCCCGATCGACTAAAGGGAAGGGCAAAGGGGAAAGGGTTTCTGACCAGTACGTGATGACCGCTACTGCTTTAGGCCGTGACCAGCGGCGCGGTTAAAACTGGGTCTTGAAACAGTGGGGTGCTGAGGTACCTTTCGCCAAAGCTGGGCTGAATCATCACAATGATCTTGCCCTCGTTTTCGGGCCGCTGGGCAACCTGCACCGCTGCACACAGCGCCGCGCCGCTAGAAATACCCGAGAGTAGCCCTTCTTCTTTGGCTAGCCGCCGACCGTACGTAATGGCATCGTCATCGCTGACGGCAACCACCTCATCAATCAATTCACGCTTGAGTACGTCTGGGACAAATCCAGCCCCCAACCCCTGGATTTTGTGAGGACCAGGACGTCCCCCAGCCAGCACTGGACTGTTGGAAGGCTCAACTGCGATCGCCCGAAAGCTAGGCCGCCGCCGCTTAATCACTTCACTCACACCAGTAATAGTGCCCCCCGTTCCGACCCCAGCAACGAGAAAGTCAACCTGACCGTCGGTATCTTGCCAGATCTCCTCTGCAGTAGTGCGACGATGAATTTCTGGGTTAGCCGGATTGCGAAACTGTTGCAGCATGTAGGCATCGGGCGTTGATTCCACAATTGCCTGAGCCCGCTGAATACAGCCTGCCATGCCCGCTTGCCCCGGCGTTAGCTCCAGTTCAGCGCCGTAGGCCCGCAGCATCGCCCGCCGTTCCGCACTCATGGTTTCCGGCATAGTGAGAATCAGCCGATAGCCTTTAGCCGCTGCCGCCATCGCCAAAGCAATGCCTGTGTTACCCGAGGTCGGTTCCACCAGAGTCGTTTGACCGGGGTTGATGTCGCCTTTGGCCTCCGCAGCCAAAATCATGTTGATACCGATCCGATCCTTGACTGATGCGGACGGATTCATGCCCTCAAGCTTGACCAAAATTTGAGCAACGCACCCCTCCGACTGAGTGATGCGATTAATGCGTACCAGCGGCGTGCGGCCGATCAGTTCAGTGACGTTGTTAGCGATTTTCATAACAGTATCCTGCAACAGATCGGGTGCGATCAGACCGTCTCGTCCATCAGATGTAATACATGAGGTCGACCTGCTGACGGGCATTGCGCTGATCGATCAGGTCCTGTAGCGTATGCTGAGCCAGAACATTTTGAGCAGCACTCTGCACCTGTTGCCAAAGGTCCTTAACCACCAGCGCTTCGACAGTTTTTTCTGTCGGCGTGTTGTCTTCTACCTGCTCGTAGCCTTCAATACAGCTAACCACATCCAGCAGCGCAATATTCCAGGGTTCTCGGGTCAGCAGATAGCCCCCCTTGGCACCACGTTGACTCTTGACAAAGCCCGCCCGCCGCAGCGTCGCCAACAGCTGTTCCAGGTAGCGATCGGGAATCTGCTGCTGCTGAGCAATCTGGCGAATCTGTAGCGGATCCCCTTTGGCATGATGAGCGCCCAACTCGATCATGGCCAGCAGGGCGTATTCAGTTTTGTTCGACAGTTCCACAGGACCAGCAGTTGCAACGCTGCTTTCAGTATACTCCGGTTCTCCGGTGGGGAATGAAGCGTTTTGTTGAGGTACGGCGAATCAGATCAACCTTTGTGCCAATTACTAAGCACTAAAAATTGCAAAAAAGAAGGGCTCCACAAATGTGGAGCCCTTCTTACTGAAGCTTTAAGCTAAATGCCTAGAACTTGAAAGTTGTACGGATAGCACCGTAGAAACCAGTGTCGTCAGTACCACCTGCATCCAGGTCACCGTAGATCAGAGCGGGAGTAATCGTCAGGAACTCGTTCAAGCCGATCTCGTAGTAGCCCTCAATCAGGTAGGGGTCAGAAGTTGCACTGGGCAGCGTTGCGTAGTAGATACCAGCGCTGTTACCTGTACCGAGGAAGTCCTCAGCGGCAACACCAACCTGCCAAGTATCGAGGTCCTCACCAGCAGAACCATCAACAGCAGCGTAGTAACCGCCGACGATGAAGCCACCGAAGTCGAGGCTCAGAAGGCCAGCAAATGCGTCAGCATCTGTGTCGCTACCGATGTAAGTCAGAGCGGCATCAAGAATGCCATCAGTCAGGTAGTTCAGCTGAGCGATGTAGCTGTACTGATCGAACAGACCGCTACCAGCAGCAGGGTTGATCGCGTCATCAGTAGCGTAGCCCAAGTCCAGAACGAGGCTTTCAGTGATAGCGAAGTTAACACCAGCACCGAATGTACCACCACCAGCAAACTGGTCATAGAAGACAGGACCACCAGCATCAGCAACGGAAGGACCATCGAAAGGAACGATAGTGCTAGTTACGAAGTCGTCAGTAACGATGCTGTTAGCTGCGATGATTGCGCTGAAGCGCTCACCGATAGGGAAGCTGTAGTAAACGTCGTCTAGAGTGACGTCGTCACCACCGCCACCAGCGCTAGCTAGGCCACCGAACTCGCTCAGAGCTTGACCACCGTCGCGACCTTGCAGACGAATCCGCAGACGATCTTCGCCAGTGAAGCTAGTGTCGAAGTTCAAACGAGCACGGTACTCGAAAGTTGTCTCATCACCAGCAGCAGCAGTAGGCGCATCAAAAGGAATAACCAGGTTGGCGTCCAACTGACCACGAAGCTTAGTCGTTGTGGAGAACTGGTTAGCTTCCAGCTCAGCAACGTCAGCCTCTAGCGTATCTACGCGACCGCGCAGAGTAGCCAGCTCAGCAGCGAACTCTTCCTGCAGGCGCAGAATGGTGTCGAGCTGGTCTTGGTCAACGGTGTCGATCAGCTGGATGACAACGTCCAAGCAAGCGTTCAGACCGGCAGCGAACTCATAACGAGTCATTGCACGGTTGCCGCGGTACGTACGGTCAGGGTAGCCCTCGATACAGCCATACTCTTCAACCAGGCGCTGCAGTGCAGTGAAGGCCCAATCAGAAGGGGATACATCGGACAGCTCAGATACGCTAGTAACCTGAGCCAGTTCAACAGGCTCAGCAGCGTTCAGGGCATCGACGCTGACGGTCTCAGTGGACTCGACAGCAGCAGCGTTACCGGAAAATGCAACAGCAGCACCCAAGAAAGCGGGGGCAGCCAGCAAAGACTTCCACAAGAATTTAGACATTTTTAGACTCTCCTCACACCTTAAAAAGGCTTAAAGATAAACGCTCTAGAACAGTGACTAGATGCTTAATCTCGAAACAAACCCGTTAGATACTCACACCGGACACAACGCTAGCAGTTAACGTATGTCGTTAATGGTAGACATCGATAGCCCAGCATAAATGCCTAACACTAGACGATACTAGCAGACATCCAAAGGATGAGCTAGTACCTGGGAGCTATTTTGCCCATGAAGTACTGCCTTACCGACAGTCACCCCATTTGCGATAGGCACAATCTTCGACGAAACGACTCAGAAATTGTCAACACGTATGCCAGTTTTTGGAGTGGTTGCTGGCCGTCGCCGTTAGGAGCCATTTCTTTGGCTGGGGCTTAAGGTCGCCCCCATCGCAGTCCATCACAGACCCGGCCAAAACTAAGCCCTACCGTTTAAAAAAACTATCCGCTCCCATTCAGGGAAGCGCTTTACAAGAAAGCAACTTCAGGAATGGGAGCGGTCTAGCGGGTCTTCAGGTTGAAACCTGACTGCCGGGAGGAACCTTAAAAACAGTTTCCCACTGCCAGTTTCAACAAGGGAAGCTAATCTCTAGAGAGCAGCCCCGGCACACAGCCGGCTTACGTCAACCTGGAGACCCGTGCATTTACTACCTTCTTGCATGGGCATCACCTCCTTGTGTCCTAGTCGGTTTTGGTTAACCTTGTCGCGCATTGCGCTGGCTGTAGTCTAGCACAACTACTTTGGATAGCGGGACGGCTCAAGGAAGGGTCTAGATGCTGTCATCCTCAGCAGTGAGCCCAGATGAAACTTACTGCCTGTATGCCTGGATGTGGTTGTGCAGTTCCACGCAGTTCTACAGTCCACGTGCGTCAGTTCGCACCGATCAATTTCTATCCTGTACATACATATAGATATAGATACGGAGAGATTCCACTCGGGGAGAAGCCGCGAAGCGTCTACGACTTCGTTGCTCCAAAGGAGCCGCTAAAGCGCGTTCATGCCCAGCGGGCTTTACGGAATGACATGCTGTCAAATGATTATGGCTATCTACTTAGCAGGAAAATCGTGATTTTAGACGTCAGCGGCGTCCCGTCGCTGATTGGCCCCTACTCAGCCTCTCCGACATCGTCAGGTTCGTCTAAATGTTCGGAGACCTCTCTATACAGATTCAGAATGTGATGGTCTTTGAGACAGTACAGGACATTGCGCCCCTGTCTACGATGGCGCACCAGCCGGGAGGTGCGCAAAATCCTGAGCTGATGAGAAACGGCTGACTCACTCATGTCCACCGCTGTAGCCAGCTCCCCTACTGGCATTTCTCCAGTAGCTAGAACAGACAAGATGCGCCAGCGGTTGGCATCCCCCAGCACACTGAAAAACGCTGCCATACGTTGGGCTTTCTCAAGCGTCAGGATTGAAGCGGCCTGTTTTTTTGCTTCTGGTTCTGTCAATTTTGTGCCCTAGTCAATACAGATAGTAGATAGCTTGGCAAGGTAGATAGCTTGGCAAAGCAGTGAAAGCTTCAATACTTGAATACTTGTTCAAGTGTTATATTGAACTTATGAACATCTGTTCAGGTGTTATTCAATCGTATCTCAGGTTCGACCACACCAGACCCTGACTCATCCAAAGGAGCTAATCATGACTGCTGTAACTCAGATGAAATGTGCCTGTGACTCTTGCCTTTGCATTGTTGATATTAGTCAGGCCATCCAAAAAAACGAGCAGTACTACTGTAGCGAGGGTTGTGCTAGTGGTCATGCAGCGGGTACAACTGGCTGCGGACACACCGGCTGCAACTGCCACAAATAAAGTCAGCCTCTATCGATTAGGAGGCTAGGCACTGGCGGGCTGTGTTTGAGAGCAGTGGACGCTGCTTGAGGCTAGGCTGCTAGCTAGAACAGGCCCTTGACCGCGCTGGCTTACTGGCGCTGCTGTAGCCTCGCTGCTGTTCTTAAAATTTGCCCAGCCAAGACAGCTGCACCAAATCCGTTGTCGATATTGACGACACCAATACCGGTTGCACAAGAGTTGAGCATGGTCAGCAGCGCAGACAACCCGCCAAAGTTAGCACCGTAGCCAATGCTAGTGGGAACCGCGACAACGGGGCAATCCGCCAACCCAGCCACCACACTGGGCAGCGCTCCTTCCATGCCCGCCACCACTACTAGCACGTCCGATTCGTCAATGACTTGGCGGTTGTTAAGCAATCGATGAATGCCGGCAACGCCGACGTCCCATAGGCGTGCCACCTTAAACCCAGAAAGTTCGGCGGTGACAGCAGCTTCTTCGGCAACGGGTAAGTCGGCGGTGCCTGCCGTGAGGACGCTCATCGTCCCTGGATGAACTGGGGGCACCTGATCGGGCTGGAGGGCAGCAATTCTAGCGGTGGGGTAGTAGCGGATCCCCGGTACGCGCGACTGCAGCGCTTCATAGATGTGTGCTTGAATCCGTGTCGCCATGACCACTGGCGTACGGCTGCGCATAGCCTCAAATATTTTGGTTAGCTGTTCTACTGTCTTGTCCTGTCCCCAGATTACCTCTGGAAATCCGGTTCGTAGGGCGCGATGATGGTCTACTTTGGCAAAATCCTCGACCGGCTCGTAGTCTAAATGCTTCAGCTTTTCAAAGGCGACGTCTGGTGAAACGGCACCGTTAGAAACGGCATTGAGCAGGTCTTGGAGAGTATTCGGATGGGTCAAGGATCAGCTCGACAGACAGCCGCTATATTCTAAACCCTGGCTACGCCTGGAATAGATGTTTTGTTGTGTAGCGGTTTGTGCAAACTGGCATAGCGCTGTTGGGCCGGCAGCACGGAGAGTATGGGCGGTATGATTGGACAGTGTTTTTGAGGGCGCTATGGCCAGTGAAGCGCTTGACATTGTTATTCTCTCGAATGGGCCTGGGGAAATCGCCACTTGGGTAAAGCCTGTGGTGCGATCGCTGCGATCGCACCCAGAAAGCCCCAACCTTAGAATTTCAGTGGTGCTCAGTCCCTGCCCCCACGCGTCGGGCAACGAGCATATCACCGCGCTCAGTTATCCAGAAGTGGACCGAGTGCAGGCCGCCGATCAGTTTTTTTCGTTTTTGCTCACGGGCAAAACGGCTGAGAACTGGGACTGGTATCCTCAAGGTGTGGTGGTTTTTCTGGGCGGCGACCAGCTCTACCCCGTGCTGGTTGGCAAGCGGCTGGGCTACCCAGCCGTGGTCTATGCCGAGTGGGAAGGCCGCTGGCAGGGCTGGATCAAGGCATTTGGGGCGATGCAGCCGCAGGTCGTGGACAAGGCCAAACCCAAATACCAAGGGAAATTTACCGTCATTGGTGACCTGATGGCGGACGTATCGGCAGCCCAAGAAAATCGTGCTGACATTGAGGCGCGACTGGGAATTGGGCCAGATACGCTGCTGGTGGGTATGCTGCCGGGGTCCAAGGCACTCAAGCTAAAGATGGGAGTGCCGTTGGTGGGTGCGATCGCAGCTCACGTTCACCGCCATCGTCCAGACGTTTGCTTTGTGGTACCGGTTGCGCCAACGCTACAGATTGAAGCGTTACCCAGCTATGCAGACCCCAGCCAAAATTCATTCGTTCGGATTTTTGATTGCCCATCCCTAACGCTCGTTACCCCGACAGAATCCGACAAACTGCCGTACCTTCAGGTTAAGGATGGTCCACGAGTTTACCTATGGCAGACTTTTCCAGCCTTCGACCTACTCAGTCGCTGTCAGCTCTGCGTCACCACTGCCGGAGCCAACACTGCCCAGCTAGGGGCGCTAGCTGTGCCCATGTTAGTGCTGCTACCGGCCCAGCAAATTGCAAAGGAGTTTGACTATCTCGACGGATTTCCCAGTTTGCTGTCGAAGCTACCGGGAGTAGGCTCCGTGACCCGACAGTTTATCAACGGCGTGGTTCTAAAGGTGTTGATGCGCCAGGGTAAGCGGTTCGCCTGGCCCAATATTTGGGCACAGCGAGAAGTTGTTCCCGAGCTATTTGAAAATCTCAACGGCGAAACGGTCGGTCAGCGCGTGTTGCACTACCTTGACCATCCCGACCAGCTCCAGCAGATTCGTCAGGATTTGCGCGACCTGCGTGGCCCTTCTGGTGCAGCCGATAAAATGACCGAAATCATTCTAGAGGCGGTACCATAATCGCTCCCGCTGCCAAGCCTGACCCTGCCCTAATCGCCGACCAAAGTCATGACCCTGACCTACCCCACCAGCCGCCGCGACGATCAAACCGATACCTATCACGGCATCGCGGTAGCTGACCCCTATCGCTGGCTCGAAGACCCCAACTCAGATGACACGAAGGCCTGGGTCGAAGCGCAGAATGAGGTGACCTTTAGGTATCTGCAGCAGATTGAACAAACAGAAAAAATCAAGGCCCGCCTAACAAAGCTATGGAACTATGAACGCTACAGTAGCCCTTTTAAGCGTGGCGGGCGGTATTTTTACTACAAAAACGACGGCCTACAAAATCAAAGCGTTCTCTACACCCAACCCACCCTAGAGGATGAAGCAAAGGTACTTCTAGACCCCAACACCCTATCTGAGGACGGCACCGTTGCCCTGCGCTCCATTTCCGTCAGCGAAGACGGGCAATACCTGGCCTATGGTCTCTCTGCCTCTGGGTCAGACTGGGTAGAGTGGAAGGTGCGCAATATTGAGACAGGCGAAGACCTGGAAGACCATCTCAAGTGGAGCAAGTTCTCGGGCGCGGCCTGGACCCACGACAACCAAGGATTCTTCTACAGCCGCTACGACGAGCCCCAGGCAGAAAGCCAGTTCGAAGACGTTAACTACTACCAGAAGCTGTTCTATCACCGCTTGGGCACCCCCCAGTCAGAAGACCAGCTGATCTACGAGCGGCAGGACCAGAAGGAATGGGGATTTAGCGGCAGCGTCACCGATGATGGGTGCTATCTAGTTATCTCAGTTTGGCAGGGCACCGCGCGGAAGAACCTTATCTTCTACAAGGATCTCCAAGACCCGAATGCCAGCGTGGTTGAGCTAGTGTCTGAGTTTGAGGCAGAGTACAGTCTGATCGACAACGAGGGAACAACTTTTTGGTTTCAGACCGATCTGGATGCCCCCAAGGGCCGCCTGATTGCGATAGACATCAGCAATCCTGAAAAAGAGAACTGGAAAGAGATCTTGCCCGAGGCAGAAGAAACCCTTCAGGCCATTAGTCTGTTGAATAACCAGTTTGTCGCTGACTACCTAAAAGATGCCTACACCACGCTCAAAATCTATGACCTAGACGGTAATTTTGTGCGCAATGTCGACCTTCCCGGCATTGGCTCCGCCGGTGGCTTTGGCGGCAAAAAAGACGATACCGACACCTTCTACAGCTTCACCAGCTACACTGTCCCCAGCCGCATTTACCGCTACGACATGACAACCGGAGAAAGTACCCTGTTTCGCGAGGCCCAGGTTGCCTTTGACCCCAGCCAGTACGAAACGAGCCAGGTCTTTTACACCAGCAAAGACGGCACCCGTGTGCCTATGTTCATTACCCACAAAAAGGGGATGAAACCTAATGGACAGAACCCGACGTTACTATACGGCTATGGCGGGTTTAGCATTTCGCTAACGCCCGGTTTCTCGGTTGGTAATCTCGTTTGGCTCGAAATGGGCGGCATCTATGCCGTCCCCAACCTGCGGGGCGGCGGCGAGTACGGTGAAGACTGGCACATTGCCGGGACCAAAACCCAAAAACAAAACGTATTTGACGACTTCATTGCCGCAGCGGAGTACCTGATCGAGAACAACTATACCTCCTCAGACAAGCTCGCCATCATGGGCGGTAGCAATGGTGGTCTACTTGTTGGTGCCTGCATGACCCAACGCCCCGATTTGTTCGCAGCAGCGCTGCCTGCGGTAGGCGTACTCGACATGCTTAGGTTCAATCAGTTCACCATCGGCTGGGCCTGGGAGTCGGACTATGGCTCACCACAGAACGAGGATGAGTTTAAGGCACTGCAGGCCTACTCTCCCCTACACAATCTCACAGAAGGCACAGAATACCCGGCGACGATGATCACCACTGCAGACCATGACGATCGAGTGGTTCCAGCCCACAGTTTTAAGTTCGCAGCCGCCCTGCAAGCGGCCCACCAAGGCGAAAATCCCGTTCTGATTCGTATCGAAACCAAAGCAGGGCACGGGGCGGGTAAGCCGACGGCTAAAGTGATTGAAGAAGTCGCAGACAAGTGGGCGTTTTTGACTCAAGCGCTGGGCTTTGAGCCCGAGGGATTAGGTTAGAAGACCGATGGTAAGCGATGACCAGCCACAAGTCCCTGACAATCTAGGGGTGTTGATGGTGCTGATTTCCCAGGCGACCACAGCCACATTTACAGATCTCTACTTCAAAAACACTTTTCTATTCTTTATTCAGGTCGGCAGTAAACGAGTACTGTGTCCGGTCAACGGCGAACTGACCGGCCAGGCAGGGGATGTGATGGTCTTTCCCACTGGGTCAATGGTGACGCTAGAAAATAGACCGATGCTCACGGAGCGTTACCGGGCAACGGGGGTTTGCTTTCCGCAGGCTATGATCAGCACCGTGTTTGCCCGAGAGGCAGTGCCGCCAGCTCCCACGGGCATCCAAGTTGTCCGAAACCGTTCGTGTCGGCAAATCTTGAGTATGATTCGGGCTACCCTCAATGACTCAGAATTACCCGAGCCGATTCAACAACACCGCTTACTAGAACCCCTCATCTGGCTCAAGTACCATGGGATTTACCTGACTCCCTATGTAGAAGAGACCCCACTTAGCCGAGTTAGACAACTGATCGAAACAGACTTAAGCCACCCCTGGCGCTCCCATGAGGTGGCTGAGCATTTTGCCATGAGCGAGGCAACCCTACGGCGTTGGCTCGCTAAATCGGGGCAAGGCTTTGCCAAAATACTGCAAAATACCCGACTGGAACACGGCCTTAGCCTTCTGCAGTCCACCGATTTTCCGATTGCTGATATTGCCCTGGACTGTGGGTTCAAGACACCCTCCCACTTTTCAGAGTCATTCAAGAAGCGTTTTGGCATCCAACCTAGCGCCATACGCCAGCTCGAAGCTTGAGCGTTTTTCGATAGATCTTGATGGGCTGACGAAAATAGGTACTATCAGCCCTTGATACATTTAGGGTATCCGCTGGGTTGTTGGCCCTCGCCGTGGTGTTATAGCCTGCGCCATTTACGTTAGGACACCGAGTGAGGCTGTCCAACTCAGCTCAGAACGAAATGGCCCCAAAAATATCTGAGCAGCCTTGTCCTAACGGTTCTGGCGGCCGCTATAAACCGCCCTAACAATCCGGCAAATGCCAGAGGACGCGCTGAGTCTCGCCCTAATAATTTAGAAAGGACAACCCAAAATGTTCAGCAAATGTATTGCTCTCGGATTCTCTCTAGCTGCAGTGATAGCCTCTCCCCTAGCCGCTCGGGCACTTGAGCTCACCAGTACAACTATCTCCGAAGGTGAAAAGCTCACAGACCTCCACGTATTTGAGGGATTTGGCTGCGCAGGTGAAAACCAGTCTCCCCAGCTATCGTGGATTGACGCACCTGAGGGAACCAGAAGCTTCGCTATTACGGTGTACGACCCAGATGCACCGACGGGGTCTGGCTGGTGGCACTGGAATGTGGTGAATATTCCAGCCTCGGTAACGGCTGTGGAGCAAAATGCCAGCATGGACAACAGCTTACCTAATGATGCCCTGGAAATTCGCAATGACTATGGTACCGTCGGCTTTGGAGGGGCATGCCCTCCGCCCGACGAAGTCCATCGTTATATTGTCACGGTCTATGCCCTGGGAACAGAACGCTTGGACCTGCCAGAAAATCCTAGCAACGCACTGGTTGGGTTTATGATTAGAGCCAATATGCTCGACAGCGATAGCATTACAGCCGTTTACCATCGGTAAATTGAGTCTGTTGCCGCTTCCGCACTTCACCGTCGTGCTAGAGGCGGGCTCTAACCTTAGTCTTGGCAAGACTACAGCATTAAAATGCGGCTTCTTTCTCCAGTAGCTGCTCGATGGACAGATCGGGCTGGGCCTTGCCATTAAACACACTGCCGATTTTGCGCTCGGTAAAGTTGCCCATAACCAGTTCGTAGGCTTCGTTGGGCAGCGGCTCGTAGCCGATGTCACTGACAACGGTACGGGCGTTGCCCATATAAAACTCCACGAATGCCGTCAGGGCAGGATTGTCTTCTAGCGCATTGGTATTCACGTAGATGAACAAGGGACGGGCCAGCGGCTGGTACTCGCTGGAGCGAATGGTTTCGCCGGAGGGAACGACTGGGCCATTACCACTGTCAACTGCGATCGCATTCAACGAGTCCTGAGCATCTCTGAAGTAGGCAAAGCCAAAGTAGCCCAGTGCATTGGGATTTTCCTGCACGCCCTGCACCAGCTCAATGTCGTCTTCGCTGGCGGTGTAGTCGGTGCGGCTAGCGCCGTCTTCGCCCACGACAACTTCTGTAAAGTAGTCAAAGGTACCCGAGTCCTCCCCAGGTCCAAACAGTGTAATCTCTTCGTCGGGCCAGTCAGGGCGAATATCGCTCCAGCGGGTAACGTTGCCTTCGGCCTCGGGGCCCCATAGGGTTCGCAATTCGTCTAGGGTCATGGACTCTGCCCAGCCGTTTTCGGCATTGACCACAACAGTTAGAGCATCGAAAGCGACTGGTAGCTCAATGTACTCAACGCCGCTGGCACGGCAGTCTTCCATTTCGGTCTGGGTAATGGGACGCGAAGCGTTGCTGATGTCGGTCTCCCCTGCACAGAACTTTTCGAAGCCACCACCGGTACCCGAAAACTCAACAGATATCTCTGGACTGTCGGGCTTTTGCTGCTTGAACCGCTCCGCCATCTCTAACGTGATCGGGTAGACGGTACTGGACCCATCAACAATTAACGACTCGCTGCTGGCGATGGCTTCTAAGTCTGGCGGCGCACTGTCTGTTAATGGGGTTTCAGAGGGTGTGGAACAGCCCACAGCAGCAATGAGAAAAATAGCAGGAAGACCTAGTTGGTGAAGCAGCTTCATGTGAGGTACCTATGCGTGTGTCTGATGCAGCGGCAGGTTAGCGTTTTAACCTAAGCCTTAGCCACGTCCAGAACTGAAGTTTTCCGGTGGGGAAAGCTACAGGTTTCAACTTGGACGTGGTTTAGAGGCCACCCTTTACGCTAAGCATCGTTTTTAATGAAAAGGTTAAGGTTACCTGTCCGGTTTTCAATCTCAATGCTAGACAGACGCGATTGAAGAATCTGCTTTGGGACAGATGACGGGTAGGATACGGTTTTAGGTTTGCAGGGTGCGAGGTGCGATCGCACCCTTACAATCCATGACATGTCTATCTCAAAGGAATGCTCATCTTGCACAAACGAACCTTGAGGCATTCCTTTGCAACACTTGTCCTGCACAAGCAAACCTTGAGGCGTTCCTTTTCGTGGCTTTTTGGATGTCTTGCAAATTCTTAGAGGCGGCGCGATGAATCAAGCCGCCTCGTCAGCATGCTCATCTGCTCACCCTGCTCGGTTGAGAACACCAACTGCTGTTCAGGAATCTGGATGAGCGGAGTCCACTGGCTGACCTCGACGTAGCGAAGGTTGTGGAGCAGATGGCGGGTTTGATGAATGGCGCTGGGGGTACCCAGCAGAATATGGCGAATGGTCTCGCCGTTGGGCAACAGCAGCGAGAAGTCAGCCGGTAGCGGAGTGCTACCGGGGCATTTAGTACAGACATTTTTATTTAGGCTTAAACGAGGTGAGGGGCGACTACACCTAAAGTAGAAAGACTATCGACGAAGCTATTCTGAATGCGATACCCCTTCAAACCTGTAAGCAATTATGCTGAATGAATCCACCTAATCTTTGTATTTGGGCGCTTAGGTAGAAAATTTTCCACCTAAATTGCTCACATAGAGGCTTAGGCAGACGAAAGTCCACCTAAGTCGCCCAGATGGATGCTTAGGTAGAAAGCTTCCCTCTAATAAATAGTTAGACAGACAAAGTCAGCCGTCCTACATTTTTGCTTCCTGATCATAGATGCAGGAATTTCGGCAGCATAAGCCACAAATCAAGTTTTATTCAATAAAATTAACACTCTATATTGATGATTACTAGCTCAAACTATATTTTTAGAACACATGCACTGGCTATAAGATATGATAAGCATCCATCATGGCTCTACAAGCTATGAACCACATCCAACTCAATTAGAAATATGGGCTATGTAGAGACTCAGGAGAACTATTTAGTATCAACTGGACACAAGGTTTCATCTGGAAAGTTGGATTCTGGAGAAACTTGGAAAATCTATAATGGTGATGCTTTAGAAGTTTTGAAGGGACTCCCGAATGAATCCTTCGATTGTGTTGTTACGTCTCCTCCCTATTTCTGGTTGCGTGATTATGGTGTGGAAGGTCAACTGGGACTAGAAGAGAGTGTTGCTGGTTATGTTGATGCCTTATGCAACATCATGGATGAAGTAAAAAGAGTTTTGAAGAAAGATGGTTCGTTATTTCTGAATCTTGGAGACACCTATTATTCAGGTAAAGGGAAATCACATGGAACAGACAAGAAAAGTAGCAAACGACGCTTTGGCTTAAGGGCAGTTGATAAAAGTGGTGGCCTAGACATTGGAATAAAGCCAAAATCACTAATTGGAATTCCTTGGCGTGTTGCAATGGAAATGATTAGCCGAGAATGGGTTCTGCGAAGCTCAATCATCTGGTATCGAAAATATTCACTTCCAGAGGCAGTTCGCGACAGACCTAAAAGAAGTTATGAAAATATTTTTATGTTTGCAAAAAGTCGTAAATATTATTTTAATAGGCAAGCTTTAGAAGAGGAAGAACAGGAAGATATGTGGACTATTGCAGCACGTCCTAAGGGGACGCATTTAGGTACAGCTCCTTTCCCTGATGAGCTTGTAGAAAGATGTCTAAGTATCGGCTGTATTGATAATGGTCAGGTACTAGATCCTTTCGCTGGTGGTGGAACAACGGTTAGAGTAGCTCTATCGTCTGGTAGATCAGCTACAGGAATTGAGATCAATGCTGAATTTTGTGAATACATAATTGATGACTTGAGAAAAATTTAGATACTTCTATGTTTCTTAGCCAAGATCAAATACAAACTTCAGTTGAAAGTTTGAAAGGAGTACACCCTTTCTTTGGGATTAGTTTCTTGGTTTTCAAAGAAGCAGGTTTACCTGTAGGAACAACTACTAACTTACTTATTAATCATAAAGAGGATGAATTCTTAAACAAGTATTATCGTCCTCAATCAAACTCATCATGGTTTTACAGAGCATTTCGAGTATCGGATAAAAATCAGTTTTGGCTTCGACCGGACTATGCCTCAAAAGGTTCTCAAAGTGTTCGTACAAGAACATTTAAAGCAGCTTTTCTGCATCCTAAAGGTACGGATCGGTGGGGCTGGAAAACTGATTACGTTGAAGAACTTAGTCGTCATCTAAATAAACAACAAAAAATCCCCGCTTATCATTTAGCCATTTGGCTTTACCGAGAGAGAGATTGGCCACAAGGAATAACACCTGAGGATGTTTTGAAGGCGTTCCAAAATCAGTTTAATTTCACTGACTCTGAAAAAACTGATTTACTAGACATGTCAACTCCTGCCTCAATCTCGCTGCAATCTTTAGTTTCTGAAGCTCAATTTTCTTGGGTGACGCTAACGAATAGATTAAATATCCCTCCCCCTCCAGATACACCGCAAGAGGAAGGAGGAACATTATCTCTTCTTACTTTAGAAGGGGTAGGACCTGCTAAAAAGTTGCACTTAGAATTTTCAGAAAGAACTAATTTGATTACTGGTGATAATGGGCTAGGCAAGAGCTTTATCTTAGAGAGTGCATGGTGGGCATTAAGCGGCCAATGGACTGGCTTTCAAGCATTTCCAAGAGAAGATGCTAAGCGAGATGAGCCAAAAATAGGCTTCCAAATTTCAAGTAAATCTGGCAAACTCGATAAAGCTGTTTCAGTTTATGATTGGGAAAATCAAGTATGGAGTTTTCCTAAAGACAGACCTACGGTTCCAGGACTATTAATATATGCGAAGGTAGATGGAGCTTTTGCAATATGGGATCCAGCACGTGATTATTGGGAATCTTCATCTAAGACAGATAAACTGTCTACTAATTCGCTTATTTTTTCAAGAGAAGATGTTTGGAATGGTTTGTCTACCAACTATGGTGGAAGAATTTCATATCTTTCAAACGGGCTGATAGCCGATTGGGTTTATTGGCAGAACAATCCTGATCAAGAAATATTCGAAACTCTTAAAAAAGTCTTATTCAAACTATCACCTCCTGATCTGGATTCGGGGAGTCTTGGTTCTCTTGAGCCTGGTAAACCTCAGAAAATCCCTGGTGATAGTCGCTATATACCAACCATTAGACATTCTTATGGTGAAGTACCCATAGTTTATGCATCTGCAGGCGTCAAACGAATTGTTGCCCTCGCCTATTTGATTGTTTGGGTATGGGAGGAGCATAAGACTCAGTCAAAGTTGATTCGTAAAGCTCCTCAACGGCGAATGGTTATTCTAATAGATGAGATTGAGGCACATCTCCACCCTCAATGGCAACGAACTATTCTTCCTGCACTCTTTGAAGTCTGGAAGGATCTTAACTCCGATATACAAATGCAAATGCTAATAGCTACACATTCGCCATTAGTTATGGCATCAATTGAGCCATTTTTCGATTCTGAAAAAGATAAAATTTTTCATGTTGATTTAGTCAAGAGCGATCTACTTGGCTCAGAAGTAAGAGTCGAAAGTCCAGACTTTATCAAATATGGCACTTCTGATTCCTGGTTGCGCTCAGATATTTTTGAACTTAAACAGGCACGCTCAATCGAAGCTGAGAGAGCCATTGAGGATGCAAGAAACCTACAACTGCAAGCTAATATTTCTCGGCAAAGAGTAGCAGAAATATCTCAAAGACTAATAAAATATTTGCCAGCACATGATAAATTTTGGCCACGCTGGACTTACTTTGCTGAGCAGCATGGGGTTGAACTATGATCCCAGTTCAACTTCAATCCGAACCCGAAGATTTTTTTGAGCGTGTTACAAAAGATGGCAAAAAATTCTTGTTATTGAATCCACAACCAACTTCACAGGAATGGAAAGGTAAAGAATACTGGCAAAGAGCTCTTCCTGATATGCGTCAAGCATATCAAAGAGTTTGTGCGTATTGCTGTCATTGGATTCCACACAGTACAGGTAGTCATTCTATTGATCATTTTGTTCCAAAATCACAGCAGCCTGACCTTGCCTATGATTGGGCTAACTTTCGGTATGTTTCATCACGATTCAATAGTCGAAAAGGAACCAAAGCTATTCTAGATCCTTTCAAGATTTTGAATGAATCATTCATTATTGACTTTAGCTCATTTCTGATTCACCCTAACTCAGATCTTTCGCCAGATAAGCAAGTAGAAGTTCGTGAGACGATTAAATGTCTTAAATTAAACTCCGATGATGATCTTGTAACAGAGCGGCAAACATATTTTTTTGAATATCAGACAGGTGAAATCTCTTTTGAACATTTAGAAAAAAGAGCTCCTTTCATAGCCTATGAAGTTCTAAGGCAAGGTAAAAAAAAATATGAAATAAAATTTGGGAATATTGCTATTAGGGTAAGGATTATCCGTAAATTCCTGAGAACGGCACTGGTTATAAAATCCTGGAACAAATTACAGTCTAACAACGCCCATGCACACCGACCGCTGAAGAAGTTTTCTATTGATGTTTGAAGTTATCTACGGCGGGTGATGGGCAACGTTGGCCTGCTTTATATTTCGATAGGGTCAGTTGAGGAGAATGATCTGCTCTCATCAAACTCACCGAAGCTGTTGCAAACATAACCAACTGCTGAGTTGTCTCTAGAATAAATTCAATGTGAAAATCTTAGTTCAGTTTCTGCTTCAGATTCCTCTACTACTATGGTTGCTATGGTGGGCACTTTGGGCACTTTTGCTTCCGCCCAATCAATACGAAGGTTTAAGCATATTTGTTCCAGACTGTGATACTGATGGCGAGGCTTTCATCGTACTCAGCATGTGGATAATCTGGTTAACAACAGCTTTGATGATGGGATTTAGTATACGCATCAGGTTTTGGCGTAGAGCCAAGACACTATGGGGTATCAACACTGTTGCTGCACTCATTTCAATGGTCAGCATTGTGAGGTACATGAATTTGGTGGCATACAGTGAACAGCTTCAGCAATACTGTAAGTAAACCTGCTAGATACTTGTAGACAGGTCGAACCTCATTTGTGATGAATTTTCTTATTGCCAAAGATTGTGCTCAATGACTATGATGTAGATACAGTGTATCTACTCGAAAGTTGGATTGTGACAGCTTAAACCTAGATGTAAGGAGATCCTATGGTTGCAATGGTTGCTAAGTGGGGTAATAGCTTAGCTCTTCGGATTCCCCAATACATTGTCAAAGAAATTCAGATAACTGAAGGTACCGAAGTCGAGCTTGTGGTGCTTGATGGTAACTTGGTCGTTAAACCCAAATCTCGTAGGCGTTATTCCTTGGAGGAATTAGTCGCTGGTATTACACCAGAAAATTTGCATTCTGAGATGGAAAGTGGTGTAGCTGTGGGGAATGAAGCTTGGTAAAGCCTACGGAACACTATACGCCAGGGCGAGGAGATATTGTTTATCTAGACTTTGACCCAACTAAAGGGCATGAACAGCGAGGACATCGACCTGCTCTAGTGCTTTCGCCTCGTAGTTACAACGCTAAAAGCTCCTTAGCACTGTTTATGCCTATTACTAGACAACAGAAGGGATATCCCTTCGAGGTGCTTTTGCCGCCTGGGCTACAGATTCAAGGGGTGGTACTTGCTGATCAAATCAAGTGTCTGGATTGGAAAGCTCGTAAAGTTCAATTCGTTGAAACTGTACCAGAAGAACTGATTGAGGAGGTGCAAGCAAAGGTTGAGCCTCTAATCTTCTAGAGAGTTAAATCTCCACCTGTATTTATCAGCCGCCCAACACTGCGTTGCAACGGCGGAGAGGCTAAAGTTACTACCGCCGTTGAACTCCACGTTAGACATCCATAAGCTCAGATCTGTACAAGCTGTTGCATCGCACGAGATAAATCCTCTCTGTCTATCCTGGTCGCGATAACATCTGAAAAGTAAGAGAATTTGAGGGATCCCCTTAGCGAATCTTGAGCCAGCTAAAGAGATCGCCTACGCTAAGCTGAACCGCTTTTGCAAAATCGGGTACGGGTAGCACCATGTCTGATTGGTCACAGCAGATGGCAACTCCATTGTTGGGATAGACCAGCACAAGCTGATTGCTCGGATCCAACAGCCAGCCCATCTGCGTGCCATGCTTCAGACAATGCAGCAGCTTACTCGTCACCAGCGTAGCGGACTGGTTCGAGCTAAGTATCTCAATCGCCCAGTCGGGATGAGCCGAAAAGGTGTTGACAATATCCCCGTCGGGCGTTGTCGGAATACGGTCCCAGGTAAACACAGCAATATCTGGAACGATGGACTGACCACCAAAGGTGCAGCGCAGTTCTGGCAGGGCAAGCGCCGTTCGGGTTGGCTGAGTTTCTTTGTTGATACCGCTGGTCAGGCTGCCTTGCAGTAAACTGTGCTGACCTTGAGGCATGGGCTTTTGATGAATGCTGCCGTTAATGAACTCGCTAGCCGGTTTCGTCTCAGGCTGGGCCAGAAACGTTTCTAAGCTAATAGGTTTAGTAGGTGCCTGTACCATGTTCTCCGCAAATAGCGAATCTTCCGTCTAGTGTAGCGTCAGCCCTTCACACAAATGCCAGCGTTCCGCCAGAGTCTACTGGCTCACAGGCGCTATTGACTAAAATTAGCTCAATCAACCACTGCTTGACCCCATGATTGCTGCCAAAGACCGTCCGCTGCACCTTTCACCCAAAGAGTACTTTGACTGGGAAGCGCAGCAGATAGAAAAGTACGAGTACATCGACGGCAAGGTCTACGCCATGAGCGGCGGCAGCGTCAACCACAGCCGTATTGCCGTGCGCCTAACCAGCCTGTTCGACACCCATCTGGAGAATACAGACTGCATCACCGGCAACTCCGACCTCAAAATCCAGATTGTCAACACGACCAACTACACTTACCCCGACGCCAGCGTTACCTGCGACAATCGCGACAAAATCAACAACAAATACATCACCTACCCCAGCCTCATCGTCGAAGTGCTGCCAGACAGTACCGAAGCCTACGACCGAGGCGGCAAATTCCGACTCTATCGCCGCAATCCAGCATTGCAGGATCAGCTCTACCCGCACCGAGATAGACCTGTATCGCAAAACCGAAACGGGACAGTGGCTGATTCTCAACTACCAGCTGGGCGATACCGTAACGCTGAACAGTATCGGGATGAGCTTTTCTGTCGAGCAAATCTATCGAGGGCTGACGCTAACGCCAGAAAGCTAGCTGCCCTACCCCTTCACACAAACCACCTGCTTCAGCGTTGCCACCACCTCAACCAAATCGTCCTGACTCGCCATCACTTCTTCAATCGGCTTATATGCCGCCGGAATCTCATCCAGCACGCCCTTATCCTTTCGGCACTCGATGCCCTGGGTCTGCTCAATCAGGTCGTCTAGGGTATAAGTATTCTTTGCCTTTTTGCGAGACATCAGCCGCCCCGCCCCGTGGCTACACGAGCAGTAGCTGTCATGGTTGCCCTTGCCGCGCACAATGTAAGACTTTGCCCCCATCGAACCGGGAATGATGCCGTAGTCTTCGGTACGGGCGCGGACGGCTCCCTTTCGAGTAACATACACCGCTTCGCCAAAGTGAGTTTCTTTCTCGGCGTAGTTGTGGTGGCAGTTCACCGAGAGCTGAGGCTTAAAAGGCTTTCCACCGCCCAAGTGTTTTTCGAGAATGCGCTTGAAGCGGGCCATCATTACCTCGCGGTTAAACGAAGCATAATCCTGTGCCCACTGGAGGTCGGCCCAATACTGTTTGAATTCGTCCGTGCCTGCGACAAAGTAGGCCAGGTCTGGGTCTGGTAGCTTTTCTGCCGCCAGCTTTGCCAGGTCTTTTGCTGTACCAATATGGTTCTGGGCCAGCATGTTGCCAATATTGCGAGAGCCCGAATGCAGCATCAGCCATACCGCGCCTTCAGTATCGACACACACTTCAATGAAGTGGTTACCGCCGCCCAAGGAGCCCATCTGCTTCATGGCTTTGGTCTCTAGCCGCTGTACGCCCTTGTGCAGCTCCTTAAAAGACCGCCAGCCCTGCCAGTTTGACACCGACTTCTCAACGTCTTTGTTCTGCTCAAAGCCAACGGGAATCGCTGCTTCGATATCGTTGCGAATTTTCTTTAGCTTGCCCTCAAGCTGCTGGGCACGGTACGGCGTTTTGACCGCACACATGCCACAGCCAATGTCTACCCCCACTGCCGCAGGCATAATGGCATCCTTCGTCGCGATGACGGACCCCACCAGCGCCCCCTTGCCCAGGTGTACATCGGACATCAGCGCCACGTGTTTGTAGACAAAGGGCAGCGACGCCACGTTCTTTGCCATCTGGGTCTCTTTCGACGCGAGGTCGTGGCTGGCCCAAGAGAGAACGGGCTTTGGAGTTTGTACGGGTAGCGGACGGTATGGCATAGGCGGCGTTTGGAGGGGTTATCGCACTAAGGCAACAAAAGGGTTAAGAGACAACGGAAAAAGCATATTCAGAGAATTAACGCCGGTACACCTCTGGGGATATTGGTGAAATACCGGGGCCATAGCCATTTGCAGGTACTGGCGGAAGACCTGGCCCAAAGCCATTGGGGAGCACTGGTGGAACGCCGGGGCCATAGCCATTGGGGAGCACTGGTGGAAGACCTGGTCCATAGCCACCCGGAAGAACTGGCGGAAGACTGCCATAACTGGGTTCCACTGTTCCATCCTGATAGTAGCCCGAGTTAGCTGAAGGACGGCCCAACCGTCCCCCTTTTGCTAATTCAGATTGAACGGTCAAAGAACTAATGGCGGCAGTTTCAACTCCATTTGCAGGCGCAACAAACAGACCACCCGCTACCAGTACGACGAGAGTACTGTACTTCACTACTGTGTTGATCATAATTAGGCATTTTCAAACGTTAGACCAAACCAATCAAAATCCATAGTCGTAGGATTCTTCACAAAGCCTGTTGCGCCTCGGTTCCATTATTACGACCTAGCGTTTGTGTTGTGTTGGGACTTTTTGCATAATTGAGAACACTCAGCAGCTGTCTCTTGATCAAAAGACTCAGCTGACACCAACCGCTAATGAGCGCGGTAGGTCCGCACCTTCTTGTAGGGGTCCTGCTTACGAATCCAGGCGAGGAACTTTTCCATACGGGGGTGAGACTTGAGCTTGTCGACGGAGTTGAGGTCGGCGGCGAGCTCTTTGTTCGTAAACAGCGTATGGACCTGCTTGTGGCAGGGCTGGCAGATGTCGGTGGTGGGGCCAACGTCTTGCTTTTTGCGTTTAGTCTGCTGACGGGGGATGAGGTGGTGAACAGTGAGCTTGGGGCAGGTGCGATCGCACAGCTCACACACCAGTTCCTTCTGAGCACGCATAGGATTTTGACGGGGGATATTCAGGCAATGGGTACCCCTCCATTCTAGAAAGCCCAACTCGCAAGCGCTATAACTAACCGAAGGCGCATTTACCGAGCCTATCAGGCAGAGCACTCTATACTTCAGGAGTCCTCCAGCAAATTTCGCATGCTTCACCCCGATACCCTGTCCTTTCTTGAGGAACTTCGCGAGAACAATACCCGCGAGTGGTTTGAGTCCCAAAAAGACAAGTACAAGACCCTGCGACAGTCGTTTGTAGACACCATGCATGAGCTGGCCCAGCAAGTAGCCCACTTTGACCCAGAAATTCAAACGCGGCTGGTGGACCCGAAAACGGTGAAGGTGTTTCGCATCTATCGGGATGTGCGATTTTCAAAGAACAAAACACCGTATAAGACCAGCTTTAGCGGTGCGATCGCAGTTGGCCAATCGCCCACACAGCCCGTCTATTATCTGAGTCTAGAACCTGGAAATATCATGGCAGGCGTCGGCATCTACATGCCACCGAAGGAAGTCCTAACAGCTATCCGAGAGGCCATCGATGAGAAACCAAAGACGTTGGAGACAGTACTTGGGGACAAGTACTTTCGAGCAGCCTTTCCCGACGCCATTGCAACAGACCTGAAGCTAAAAACGGCTCCAAAGGGTTACCCAAAGGACCATCCGGCAATTGAGCTGCTACGGTTCAAAAGCTTTACAGCAATTCGACGGTTTTCTGACGAGGCAATTTTTGAGGCTGACTTTGTGTCAGATGTAGTGGAAGGATATGCAGCAGCCTACGGGTTAGTGAAATGGCTGCGCGGGGCGACAGCAGGGGTAATGCTGGAAGGGTAGACATAGCGCCGCGAAACGCTTGAACCGCGAAACACTGCAACTAAGTCACACACACAGCGCTTATTGACAGCGCTGCTGGACGGCTTAGCCCCAAACAACCAAAACTAAAGCGGCTGCCCCATATGGACAGCCGCTTTGACATCAACTATTCAGCGATGAAAGACGCTCAACTTAGTAGTCGAAGTCACCCATGCCAGCACCGGCACCAGCGGCAGCAGCATCCTTAGGCTCAGGCTTTTCAACCACGATGCACTCGGTGGTCAGCACCATTGCCGCGATGGACGCCGCGTTCTGGATGGCAGAACGGGTCACCTTGGCCGGGTCAACGATGCCTGCTTCCAGCATGTTGACGTACTCGTTGGACGCGGCATTGTAGCCAATGCTGCTGCCCTTTTCCTTGACGCGCTCGGCCACAACAGCACCGTTCTGACCAGCATTCTCAGCAATGCGCATCAGCGGCGCAGCCAGGGCACGAGTGACGATAGAGGCACCGATCAGCTCTTCACCACTGAGGTTGCTGTCAGCCCACTCTTGCAGGCCAGGAGCCAGGTGAGTCAGCGTGGTACCACCACCGGGGACGATGCCCTCTTCAACCGCAGCCTTAGTGGCGTTGATGGCGTCTTCCAGGCGCAGCTTGCGGTCCTTCATCTCAGTTTCGGTAGCAGCACCGACTTTGATGACGGCCACACCACCGGAGAGCTTAGCCAGACGTTCTTGCAGCTTCTCCTTGTCGTAAGTGGAGTCGCTCTCTTCGATCTGGCGACGAATCTGCTCGCAGCGGGCCTTGACGTTAGCCTCTTGGCCTTCAGCCACGATTGTGGTGTTGTCCTTAGTGATGGTGACACGGCGGGCCTGCCCCAGCATAGTCTGGTCAACGCTGTCGAGGCGTAGACCGGCATCTTCAGTAATTACCTGACCGCCAGTCAGAACAGCAATGTCCTCTAGCATGGCCTTACGGCGATCGCCAAAGCCAGGAGCCTTCACAGCTGCCACATTCAGTACACCGCGTAGCCGGTTAACCACCAGCGTTGCCAGGGCTTCCTTCTCGATGTCTTCTGCGATGATTAGCAACGGCTTGCCGGAGCGAGCCACCTGCTCCAGTACGGGGACCAGGTCCTGTACCAGGGCAATCTTCTTATCGGTCAGCAGCAGGAAGGGCTCGTCCAGGACGGCTTCCATCCGCTCAGCATCAGTAGCGAAGTAGGGGGAGATGTAGCCCTTGTCGAAGCGCATGCCCTCGGTGATTTCCAGCTCAGTCGTCATCGACTTGCCTTCTTCCAAAGAGATCACGCCCTCGCGACCCACCTTGTCCATCGCCTGGGAAATCATCTGGCCGACTTCCTCGTCGTTGCCCGCCGAGATGGTGCCAACCTGTGCGATCGCGTTGGAATCTTGCACAGGGCTAGCCTGCTCAGCAATCCGATCGACCAGGTAAGCCGTGGCCTTCTCGATGCCGCGCTTTAGGGAGATGGCGTTAGCACCTGCGGCGACGTTGCGCAGACCTTCTTTGACAATAGCGTGGGCTAGGACGGTTGCTGTCGTGGTGCCGTCACCCGCAGCATCGTTAGTCTTGGATGCGGCCTGACGAATCAGGGAGACACCCGTGTTCTCAATATTGTCTTCTAGCTCAATCTCTTTGGCGATAGTGACACCGTCATTAACGATTTGAGGTGCACCAAACTTCTTTTCTAGGACGACGTTGCGGCCTTTGGGGCCCAGTGTAACGGCAACGGCCTCCGCCAGGGTGTCCATACCCTTTTCTAGGGCACGGCGGGCGTTCTCGTTGTAAATGATCTTCTTTGCCATAGGTCTCTAGGAGGGGTCTCAAATGTGGGGTAAGGTCTCGAACTTGCTAACGGATAACCAATTAACCAACGATAGCTAGAATGTCTTTCTCAGACAGCAGCACGTGGTCATCACCACCAAACTTGATATCGGTGCCAGCGTACTTGGAGTACAGCACCTTATCGCCAACCTTCACTTCGGGGGCCTGACGGCTACCGTCGTCGCTGCGCTTACCAGGGCCAACAGCCGTGATTTCGCCAATTTGGGGCTTTTCTTTCGCGGTGTCGGGTAGCAGGATGCCGCCTGCGGTCTTCTCTTCAGATTCGCTGACCTTGATTAAAACGCGATCGCCCAACGGGGTCACGTTCTGTACGCTCAAAGAGATAGCTGCCATAGCCTTAATTCTCCAGTTTTCTCCAAACAAAAGGGCGGTGCTTTAGCACTCACCCATTCCGAGTGCTAATTTATCGGAGAACCCCTGCACTGGCAACGTCTACGTCGGTACGGGTTCCCGAACTGACTGGCTGAATCCGCTCAGGGCACGGCCCCATAACGTTCGCCACGCCTGAAAATTTGAGCTGTGCGTCGAGCTTAGACATCCGGACCGTCTTATACAAAACTTTATGAGGATGGGGTAAGTGAGTGCAGCCCATTCGTCTCCTCAATCTGTCTGACAGCTTAGCTGGGCTGAGTACCTAACCTGCGCTCACCGAGGTGAACCCCTGCTTGGTCTACCCATCAACTGATGCCACCGTCTCGTTCTAACCCAGCAGACTGCGGCATCTTCATCGTTTCTTTAATGCAACGACAAAAAATCAGCCTACACTGCGAGGCGGGGCGCATCACAACCTGTAAAGATTTCAATAAGCATCGACACTTCTGCGTGTAAATACGGAGTCTACGTGTCTACTGTTCTAAGTGGGTTGCCTGTTTCTACCACGCAGACGGATGTTAGTACGACACCGGGCTGCGAAACTGCATGATCGTCACGCATAAGTGTTTATCTTTCAATGAACTGCTTACCTCGACGCGCCCTGGTTCTACAGGCCGCGACCGCAACCGCAGCATCCGTAGGAGCCGTGCTGTGTAACCTGACTGCTCATGCTCAGGTCAATACAACATTGGTTCCGGGTGTAACTGAGACTGACGTTGTCCAGATCGATTCAAACCGCTACGACATCAACGGCGGTGCGCTGTCTGAGGGGACAGCCCCCAACCTGTTCCACCACTTTCTTCAGTTTGATTTGGGTGCAACTGACCAGGTCAACTTTAATGTTCCGACTTCGGTTGACAATGTCATCGGCCTCATCGAGGCCTTAACCCCTGCTCAGATCAACGGCCTTTTGAGCTTGACGGGGGCTGAGGCTAACCTATATTTAGTCAGCCCTAGCGGCATCGTCTTTGGACCGCAGGCACAGCTTGCTCTACCAGCAAACTTGATGGTTACGACCGCCGACGCCCTCCTATTCGACGAGGCTGAGTTGGCTGTGGTGCAATCGGGTGAAGCGTTAGACCCAACCGGGCTGGTCGGGGCACCGTCAGCCTATGTGTTCACGATGCTGGAACCGGCTGGAATTGAGAATAGCGGTTCGCTAGCGGTAGGGGCAGGCCAGTCCTTAACGCTATTGGCAGGCAACATTCAGAACACGGGCACGCTCACTGCCCCTGGTGGCACCGTCAACCTAGCGGCTGTTCCAGGTGGCTACACCGTGCGTCTTAGCCGCCCTGGATCTTTACTCAGCCTGGAGCTAACCCCCAATCAGCCCGATATAGAACCCTTTTCCCCAACGCCAATCGGGACTGAAACCTTTAGCCAGCAGTCTCTTCCGGTCTTACTTACGGGCGGGAGCGCAGACGAGGTTGGGCAAATCGTGCAGAACCCAGATGGCAGCTTCAGCTTGGTCGGCTCTGTTACGCCCGACAGCGTAGTCAGTGACGACGGGCCAAACTTCGATGAGATTGGCACGGTAGTTGTACAGGGCGAAATTAACGTGAGTAGCGACATTGGTGGAGACATTTCTGTCGTTGCACCGCGCGTTGCCCTCATTGGGGCAACCCTAACGGCAGACGGAACCAGCGCTGGCGGGACAATTCAGGTTGGTAGTTTGCCCGTGGATATTCAGCCTGAAGCACCGCAAAATCTGGACACCGCGTACGTGTATGTCGATCGCGCAACGCGTTTGTCGGCCAGTGGCCTGATGCCTGAGAGCAGCGCGGGATTCATATATGTCTGGGCCGACGATACAACCCAGTACTACGGCAGCGCCGAGACAGCGGGCGAAGACGGCACGCTATTTATTGATGCGGGCGTCACG
>CAWUKV010000038.1:0-30353 GCA_963923025.1 uncultured bacterium | reverse complement strand
CAGTAGTTAGACTGATGATGTGAATGAGGCATATGTTGATTTGGCCCTATGATTCAGTCTCCTAAAGTTCTCAAGCCAACTGAGACCTACACCTTTAGTCGTTACTTTGAGCTGCCCTACGATATTGAGGACGTGCTCAACGATCTGGGCTGTCAGTTTGACCGTCGCCGCCTCACACTGCCGCAGGGTAACGTTACTGACGAGGCGGTTCAAGCCGTCAAAGCGCAGATTGAAGATGGGGTTCAGTACGTGGGGTTGAGAAGTGAGCAGGCCCGACGGGAGTTTCTGATTGCGCCGCTGATTCGGACAGTGTGCCGGGTTACGGACCGTCGGGTCCGGGTGGAGTATCCGGTTACGGTCAGTGATTGGCTGAAGGGGACGCTGGACTACTACTTCTCAGGCGAGAACCTGCTGGTGATTGAGGCTAAGCGTGACAACTTAGACAATGGCTTTACACAGCTGGCAGCGGAGCTAATCGCGCTAGATCAGTGGTCAGATAGCAGCAGCCCGATTCTCTACGGTGCGGTGACGACCGGGCGAGACTGGCAGTTCGGCCTGTTTGAGCGGCAGGCGCGGCGAATTGTTCAAGATTTAGACCTGTATCGGGTGCCGGAGGAGTTGGTAGCGACGCTGTCGGTGTTGGTGGGTATTTTGGACCAGCAGACAGATTAAATCTGCCTTGAAACGATAGTGCGCGATCGCATCGCCATAAACCCATCAGCCCTGTTTGGTTCCGTAATCTCAAGAGCCAAGCGAAGACCATAAATCGGGCTCGTCCTCATGTTTCCGTATAACCTTGCAGAAAACATGGGTTTTACCTGTATCAGCTTCGACAACCGCCTAATATTGCGCGTTTGCACTGAAAACTAATCCATATTTCTTTATGCAAGATCGGATCTGCTTGAAGTCTAATCAAGTAACACTCATGCAAGATCGGAGTTTGCAGAAGTCCAATCAAACAACACTCGTGCGAGATCGGATTTCGTTGAAGTCTAATCAAGTAACACTCGTGTAAGATCGGATTTTGTTGAAGTCTAATCGAGTTTGCTTTATGCAAAACCGGAGTTTGCCATTGCAAAATCGGTGCTGCTTCGGTGATTTTACAGAAAGACTCCAGCCAATCCTAGGGCGTTCCCAGTCAGTCCCGCGAGGCGGCATCGAAGACCAGAACCCGCCTGGTAAGTAGATAGCCATAATTAGTTGACGGCATGTCATTCCGTTTGCTTTAGCGGCTCCTCTGGAGCAACGAAGTCGAGGAATCTCCCAGCGTCTAATGCTTTCGCCGAGATGCTAAAGCCCTTTGGGCATGGCTTCGCGTACCGACAAGCTCAGCATGACACAGGCCATGATTTACTTACGGCCATATACTTATTACTTACGGCCATATACTTATCTACAGGCGGTGAAGTAGACGAGAACGCTACGCAGGCAGGAAATCGTCATCCATAATCTGACCCAGCTCGAACTCGCACTCATTCGGAAACGTGTCTGCCGTTAGCATTGTTTCTGCCGCCGCCTGCTTGGTCGCATCTGTGTAAGCCTTTGGCAAAACCTGCTCTAGATGAGATTTTAGGCTAGGTGAATCTGCCAGCGTGTCACGAATACGACGGCGATGCTCGACAATGCTACCGGCCCAGCTGCCGCTTCGCTTCTCGGGCTGATACTTCCACTTCAGCAGGTGCAGCAGCAGTATGGTCAGGTTACTTTTGACGCTGCGCCGTTCCCGCTTGCCCATATCTTCGATTTCTTCGATGACGTTGGCCCAGTCTACTTGCGCATAATTCTGACTGCGGAGCTGAGCTACGGTGGCTGAGATCCACTGCATGTAGTCAGTTTCGTACAGCGTTGCCGGAGGGCTGCTTGGCTGGGTAGCTGTCATGGGCGGAGTGCCAGTTGTCGATAGCTTAAATTTTAGCAGTCGTGTTTTGGTGCACTGCTGCGCTCTTGCACTCATCGTGTCTAATGCAGAAAATGCCGCATGCCCGTTAGCGCCATGGTCACACCCAGTTCCTCTGCTGCCTTGATTGAGTCCTCATCGCGGATGCTGCCACCGGGTTGGACGATGTAGCGAATGCCTGCTGCCGCGGCAGCTTTGACAGAATCGTCAAAGGGGAAGAAGCCATCGCTAGCGAGGATAGCGCCCTGGACCTGTTCGCCTGCCTGCTCTAGGGCAATTTTGACGGCACCAACGCGGTTCATCTGTCCGGCACCGATGCCGAGGGTGGTGCGATTTTTGGTGATTGCGATCGCATTCGATTTCACATGCTTCACCACCCGCCAGGCAAACAGCATCTCCGCTAGCTCTGCTTCAGTGGGAGCCTGCCCCACAATCTTCCAGTCTTCTGGCGTAACCATGGCATCGTCCGCCGCCTGTACCAGAAAACCACCGGCTAAAGAACGAACCGTTTGGGTGGGGCCAGCCGTCAGTTCGGGCAGGACCAGAACTCGCAGATTTTTCTTCTTAGATAGAACCTCTCTCGCTGCATCGTCACAGGCAGGGGCAACTACGCATTCTAAAAACGTTTTGGTTAGTGCCGTAGCGGTAGCTTCGTCAATGGATTGGTTCAGTGCGACGATGCCGCCAAAAGCTGAGACGTTGTCGGCCTCAAACGCTTGGTGGTAGGCATCGGCTAGGGTATCCGCTAGGGCAACACCGCAGGGGTTGGTGTGCTTCAGCACCGCTGCTGCGGGACCTTGCTCTGCAGGAAACTCGGCAATCACCCGGCGAGCGGCCTCTAGATCGACAAGGTTGTTGTAGCTGAGGGCTTTGCCCTGGAGCTTATCGGCGGCAGCCCAGCCTTTGGCCATGCCCGTTTGGTACCAGACGGCGGGCTGGTGGGGATTTTCGCCATAGCGAAGCGTTTGAATGGGGGTGCCGGCCAAAGCAAAAGGTTGGGCCTCCGAGTCAGATTCGGATGCCTCAGACTGCTGGGTGAGGTAGGTGGCGATCGCGCAGTCGTACATGGCGGTGTGCCAGAAGGCTTGCTGCGCGCAGCGGGCACGGAAGGGTTGAGAGGACGTGCCCTGGTTCGCTTTCATCTCTTCTAGATAGCCGCTGTACTGATCGGGGCTGCATAACACCGTCAGGTAGGCGTGATTCTTGGCGGCGGCGCGGATCAGCGTTGGCCCGCCAATATCGATTTGCTCAATGGCTTCGGGTAGAGTGACGCCTGGTTTGGCAATCGTCTGCTCAAAGGGGTACAGGTTCACCACCACGAGGTCAAAGGGGCGAATGTTGTTCTCGGATAGATCCTGCTGGTCGTCTGTCCGGTCCTGGCGGGCGAGAATGCCGCCGTGGATTTTGGGGTGGAGGGTTTTGACGCGTCCACCCAGAATTTCGGGCGATCCGGTGTAGTCTGAAACCTTAGTAACGGGCAAGCCTGCCGCTGATAGCGTCTTTGCGGTGCCACCACTGCTAATAATTTCAAAGTCGAAGTCTGAGACTAGGGTTTGAGCGAGTTCGACTAGACCAGTTTTGTCAGAGGTACTTATCAGGGCAAGGCGGGACATGGTGGGGCTTCCAGTTCGTTAGCGTCACATCAACAGATCACAGATTTACCAGCATATATGACCCTCAACATTCTCGAAGCACCGGCTCAAGAAAAAGTGGAGCAAGTATTAGTTCTTATGCACGGTTGGGGGGCGAGTGCGCGGGATGTGGCAGGCATCGCGGACTACTTGGACTTGCCGCACACACGGATGTTTTTCCCGGAGGGGCCGTTTGCTCACCCGATGGCTCCGGGGGGGCGGATGTGGTACAGCTTTCCGCCGAGCTATGACTTTCGCTCGCCGCCGATATTTGAGGGGCAGGCGGACTTGCAGCAAAGTCGCGAGCTGCTGTTGGGCTGGCTAGAAAAGCTGCCGGGTCAGACAGGCGTGCCGTTGGAGAAGACGATCTTGGGGGGATTTTCCCAGGGCGGGGCGATGACGTTGGATGTGGGGCTGCGGCTGCCGCTGGCGGGGATGATGGTGCTGAGTGGGTATGTACATTTGGCTGAACTGCCTCAGGCGTCGTCGCGGCGGCCAGTGCTAGTGATGCATGGACGGCAGGATGCGGTGGTCCCGATCGGGTTGGCGGGGGTGACGCGATCGCAGCTACAGTCCCAGGGTTTGACAGTGGACTATCAAGAATTTGATATGGGTCATGAAATTTCATTACCTGCCTTACAGAAGGTGAGGGGTTTTTGTCAAGCGCAGAGGTAGTATTTAGTTAGGGTTAATGCCCGCTTAAACTACGTCCAGCTTGAAGCCTGTGGTTTCCGAGTGATAGCTCTGGACGTGGCTCAGGTTTGAGACTACTGAATCGTTCTGAGGGGAGCGTGTGTCATGGCAACATTACAGGTTTCGAGTCAGGATCTGGCGAATACGGCGGTTGAGGATATTACGGCTCAGCAGGTGGAGGCGTTGGCGAAGCGGCTGGAGCAGGATGCGTATGAGTCACCGTTTGCGAGTTTGAAAGATTGGCATTTGTTGCGTGCGATCGCGTTTCAGCGGCCTGAGCTGGTTGAGGGGTATTTGCATTTGTTAGATATTGAGCCGTTTGACGAGGCTTAATCAACCGATTAAGATTCCGGCGAAGACGCTAACAATCCTGCGCGGGGGTCCCTCCGAGTTCCCCCGCTCCCCCCTGGGCAGGGCGTTTACGCCCGCCCTACAACCCCACGTAAGGAAGGGTATCCCGTTTAGTCCCGGTCATTGCACTGGTGATCGGCTGTGTGAGTTTTATTTTTCTGGCTTTGGCTCAAGGCATGAACTACGGCGCTTAGTGAGAGGCCAGAAAAATAAAAAATCAATGTGGGTTGCCCTGCGGTTTAGCTTATTAGGGCTGAGTAATCTTTTGTGGCTTAAGCCTTTTGCTGGTGCTGATAGCACCAGCTTTGTCGTTTCAAAGGACAGAACTAGCAGGTCTGAGAAGGCGACAACCATTGCTTTCAGAATGCGCCTAAGCGCATTCTGATCCACTCAGCCGACGACCCAAGATCAACCCCACTTGTTGTTTGTCAGTATTTCCCAAGAATCCTTTCGGGGGAAGCCCACTGTGCAAGTTGACGGAATAGGTCGGTTCCGAGGGGGGAGCCTGGGTCCCCACGTCAGGAGGGGAGCGGGGAGGAAAGCCCCGCGCAGAATCTCCCACTTCTGCCATACTCCACAACTTGGTGCAGAATCTCCCGCTTTTATCAGCCTCCCAAATCAGATCAAACCCGTAAGTTTTTTCCCCTAAAAGGCTTTAGCCCCAAAAAGCCGTGTCCCCCTCTCCCCACAAAATCCTCATCGGCATCAGCGGCGGCATCGCCGCCTACAAAACCTGCGAAATCGTCTCCACCCTCGCCAAATCCGAACCCCCTCACCCCCAAACCCAAGTCCGCGTCATCATGACGGAGTCCGCCCAAGCTTTCGTCAGTGCCCTCACCTTCGCCGGGCTCTCCCGCCACCGCACCTACACCGACGCTGACTTCTGGCAAGCCTCCCAAGACCGCCCGCTCCATATCGAATTGGGTGAATGGGCCGACTTAATTCTTCTAGCACCGCTAACGGCAAACACCTTAGGCAAACTCGCCCACGGGCTGGCCGATAACCTGTTAACCAACACGCTGCTGGCCTCCACCTGCCCCGTGCTGCTAGCCCCGGCCATGAATACCGATATGTGGCAACAGGTCAGCGTACAGCGCAATTGGCAACAGCTCCAGCAAGACAGCCGCTACCACACCGTTGGGCCAGCCGCCGGGCGACTAGCCTGCGATCGCGTTGGCACAGGCCGCATGGCTCCACCCGTGCAAATCTTGCCGCATCTCTACTCACTCCTTCACACCCAAGGCCAGCAAGATCTATCAGGAAAACACCTGCTAGTCAGCACGGGCAGTACCCGAGAGTACCTCGATGCGGTTCGGTTTATTGGCAATCCCTCAACCGGACGGATGGGGCTGGCCCTGGCACAGGCCGCAGTTCATCGCGGGGCAACGGTCACCCTTGTCCACGGATCGATGGCAGCCGCCCTGCATGAACAGATCCCTGACCGCGCCCAAGTGATTCCAGCCGAGAGCGCTGCCCAGATGTCAGCGGCTTTGGAAGCACAGCTACCGGCTGCTGACTGGATCATCATGGCCGCCGCCGTTGCCGATGTCCGACCGCAGCAGACGATGGCAGGCAAGCTACCCAAAGCCCAGCTTCCCCAGCAGCTGCCCTTAGACCCTGTCCCAGATATCGTGGCTCGGCTTGTCCAATGTCGTCAGCCGCACCAGCGCGTGATCGGTTTTGCCGCTCAGGCTGGAGATATCATTGCACCGGCTCAGGGCAAGCTGATTCGAAAGGGACTGGATGCAATTGTGGCCAACCCGATTGACCAAACTGGTAGCGGGTTCGGCAGCGAAACTAACCATGGCGTCTTTTTGTCTGCTTCAGGCCAACAAGTCTCGCTGAAAATGGGCAGCAAGCTGTCGGTAAGCCACCAAGTACTGGACTGCTTGATTCAGGAGTTCTGATCGGCCGTTCACCCAAGCGTGCTGCGGCCTTGGCCTAAGGGATCTGACAGCTGCAATCGCTCAAGAACACTCACCGTGTTTTTAACTACGCGCAGGTTAAAAGCTTAATACTAATTTTATAAACTCGATATATTTGATTGCTCTGAAGAATTCCGTATTTCCTGTATGTTTCACGCTTGTTGTCAGAGCTTAACTGTCGCGTTATCAGCAGTTCTACGCACAAAATCCTACTTTTAGAGGCCATCTATACCTAAAGGGTGTTTCCATAAAATCCGGAGAAAACCCCAGCCGAGCGATGTCTCAGCTTCATACAACGCCAACAATTTTCAAAGATTTAGATAATCAAGTGATGAAAACAAAAAAAGCTAGTGTTCTTGATTAACGTAGGAGGCAAGTGGCGCAATCTACCCATCGCCCACGTTTTCTGTAGGTTCATTCAATCAGCTACTCGTGGTCATCACCTCCAGATCAGACACCAATATTCCTACTGCTCCTGCTCCACCTCTCGCAGTCGAGGCACCGTGGCAAATGCCTAACATTCACTGGGGTAGACCTCATCCATCCGTGAGCAGTCGAGCTAAGCGTCTGATGGATGTCTTAGGTGCGTTAGTGGGCTTGGGCATAACAGGATTGGTTCTGCTCCCGGTTGCGATCGCAATACAGTTCGACAACCCAGGCCCGCTGTTTTACAGCCAAACTCGCTACGGCTACCGGGGCAAAGCCTTCAAAATCTGGAAGTTTCGCTCCATGGTGACCAACGCTGATGCGCTGAAGCATCTCGTTAAGAATGAAGCCAAGGGATTGATCTTCAAAAATTCAGCTGATCCGCGAGTGACCCGTGTGGGCCGTTTCTTGCGGCGAACCAGCCTAGATGAACTGCCGCAATTTCTCAACGTCCTCCTCGGACAGATGAGTCTAGTAGGAACGCGCCCGCCGATTCATTCAGAAGTCATTTTATACAAGTCCCATCACTGGCAACGATTGGCCGTCAAGCCGGGGCTAACAGGCGAGTGGCAGGCTAATGGGCGCTCTTCCGTGAGCGACTTCGAGGATATTGTAGCCATGGATTTGGCTTATCAAACCCGGTGGTCATTACAGTACGACTGTGGCCTGATTTTCAAGACCATTTACTCAGTCTTAGCTCGACGAGCCGCTTACTGATCCTGGTCTATATCAAGAGTTGGGGGTTTCTGGCGGAGGAAGCTACAGGTTTCAACTTGGACGTGATTTAAGATGATGCCACGCGCCATTTCTATAGCAGCCGCCAGTGACCTTAGGACACGGCTGCGACGCCCCATGGTTTGATGCCAAGCAGGACCGTCATACTCGGTGTCCTAACCTATGTGGCGCTAGCTATAAATGGCGCTAGCTATACAAACAAAGGCGATCACAACCTCACGGTGACCGCCTTTGAAGAGAAGCTATTTAATGAGCATGCAACTGCAATACCGTCGTGACCGTTCAACGACTATGGCTAACGACTATGGCGTTCTAGCTGCCTGACTGACTCTCACGAATGTAGTTGATCGCATCCGAATCAGGCAGTAGCTGAAGGCGGGTTAGGTTCTGGTCATCGGTATTGCGCATCTGATCAATCAGCCCCTCCAGCGAGACCACCTCAACCTCAATTTGCGATCGCAGTTCTGGATCCTGCTCATTCAGGGCCTCTAACGCACCATTGATGTCAGTTTGGGAGAAAAAGACGGGGACCACCGGTTCGCCATCGTTCAAGCTACCAATGGGTAATAAAACATAGGAGTTATCGGCACTAAATTTAGGAATAAATAGTGGCACTCCCCCAGCGTAGTCAGCATCAACGGTGGTCGCAGCCGCCACCTCTTCAATTTGAGGAACAAACAGTAGTCTTAATGGAATATCTGCCTGAGCTTGGGCCTGTTGATACAGTGCAGACAGCTCGGTCCAACCGACAATTGCCGTATCTGCAAATTCCTGATTCTCGGACTGGGCCTGCTGCAAAAAGGCTTCGGCATCATCACCGCTAAAAAAAACGTTCAACAGTGCGACTTCCTGCTGAGGCTGCCCGCCCTCAGCTTCCCTGACCAGACGGTTGGTAATGTATCCCCCGTCTGGTGTGGCAACAATAAAAACTGGAATATTGGACAGGGTGCTTACCACAGCCGACTCTGGCAACGCCTGAGCGGGTAGTGCGGTTAGACCACTGACACCAAACAGCCCCAATGCCAACAGCTGACGAATTCTTGAACGGCAGAAAATAGACCGCATACAACCTCCTGATAGCCCCTCAATACGACTCAACCATAATCTACCAGTACTACCCCGTTCAGTCTGAACCAGGGACAATTACGAAAGTGGACGAAAAAAGGAAACTGACGCCCTAACTGTAGACGCGATCGCGAGAAACAATTACCGTAAAGCTGCTCAATCGGGATGACAGGATTCGAACCTGCGACATCCTGCTCCCAAAGCAGGCGCGCTACCAAGCTGCGCTACATCCCGGTCTAGACTAGTTGTGGCAAAGGCGGCTGCGATGTCTCAGCTCTGCTCTGCTGCCGTTGGCCTAGGGTACCCAGTATAGCAATCGGTCTTGATTTTCTGACCTAGCTTTTTATGAAACACCGACCCAAACTTCAGAGCTGGCCGCTCAATGCACTGCCTGGGCTACCCGCCCAGCTGCAACAACAGCTGGAACAAAACGGCATTCTCACCACCGCTGACCTCATGCGACAGGGCCAGTCTGTTTCTGCGCGAGTTGCCCTAGCTCGTCAGGTCAACAGCCATCCCCAGCACATTCACAAATGGACGGCGCTAGCCCGACTGGCCGCACTACCTAGCGTGGGACCGACCTACTGCGGTCTGCTGCTCCACGCCGGTATTGGTTCACCTGAGCAGCTGGCCTTGGCCCAAGTCCCGCGACTGCACCAACAGCTCCAACGTCTACAGCTACGGCTGCTATCCCAGGTCAAAGATTGCCCCGGTCCAGCGATGATTAGTCAATGGCTTGAAGAGGCCCGGCGGTATGGCAGCCGCAAAGGGGGCATCAGTCGGGATACCAAAACATCCCCTTGATGCCTTCGGGGTCGGGCGTAAACCCTAGACGTTCGTAGAACGACACAACCTGCGGATCGGCAAACAAGGTGACATTACTAATATCTTCGCTACGCAGCTTCTTGACGAGCTGTTTCATCAGCGCCTTGCCGAGTCCTTGGCCCTGAAAGTCGGGATGGATCACCACGTCCCAAATTGTGGCGTTGAAGGCGTGGTCTGACGTTGCGCGAGAGAAGCCGACCAATCGTCTACGGTTGCCTCGCTGCTCCCACATCGTCACCACTAAAAAACTATGCTGAATCGCTTTTTTAACCTTGCGAATGGGTCGTCTTGACCAGCCCACCGCATCACAAAGCTCCTCTAGCTCATAGAGGTCGATGTTGCGATCGGTACTAAAAAAGACGCGAGTGCCGGTTTTAGGGGCAGGCGCTTCAGCAATGTAACCGTCTGAGCTTGCCTGGGGTGAGGCTGATGGTGCCTCGCTGGTGGTAAACAAGCTTTTCCAGAAACCCATTCGAGCAGCGCCCATACGGACAAAAAAAGAATAACTTCAGTAGTATATCGTCTGAACTGTCTGCCAGCAGTGGCGGTTTTGACGATGGTTTGATGATGCCCCCATCAGCTAGCCCACAAGGCATTGCGGTAGTCGCATGAGGGTGAAGGTAGACCGATACAGCCTGAGTCTATCCGGATCTGAGTCCAACTAGACGGTTACGGGCAGACTATGCTGTAGAAGCCTTAATCGGTGTAGCCGTTGTCACTTAGGTTTGTGCACTTAGGTTTGTGTATGTAGCAGCCGCAAGCTCTGTTAGGGCAAGGCTGCAACGTCATGGGGTTCTATGCTGGCAGGACGCTGTCTCGGTATCCTGGCCATAGGGGGCTAGCTATACTCCAGCCCCGCATGCAGCCCCGTGCGCTAAGACAACAATAGGCCACTCAGGCAAACCTTCTTTTTCCCAAGCCCATGGCCGCCGGACTAAAAACCTCTACTCTTGAACTGCTCAAGCGCTTTAATCGAGCGTTTCCCCAGTTCTATGAGCAGTTTGTCAGCAGCGAAATCCAGCTTCAGAATCTGCGACTGGCTTACCAGCTCTACAAGAGCAAAAAGGCCGTCACAGAAATTAAGCCGGAGGGCAATCGCAGTGCCTTGCACTTCGCCTATCGCAACCAGTCGTTTCTACTTAGCGACATTTTTGGGGTATTGGCGGCCTATGGTCTAACCATTCACAATCTCAGTCTGTACGGGCAGATTTACCCCCCCATGCTGGTATTTGTGAAGCTGGTTGTTTCACGGGGTGGGAAAGCACTGACCGACAAGACCGCAGACAATGTCTGCCGCGCGATTCGGGAGGCACTGGCGGGCCGGTTTGAAGTCGAAGAAATGCTCAGCGTTGAATTCAACCTTAACGCTGGACTCGAGCAAGTCGAGACCGAGTTCTACGTTGACCCGGTGTTTCACCTACCCGCGCTACTGATTGAAGCGGACAACCAGCCGGGCCTTTTCTACAAAGTCATGTACGCCATCTGGCAGGAAGATCTGCTCGTGGTCAATGCCAATTTGCTGGTGTGGCGGGGGCGGACGCGTTTAATCCTTTATCTGCTTGGCCCGAATGAAAGTTTGATTCCTGAGTACCTGGGCCAGAAAATTGCGGAGGGCGTCCGCTACAGACTTCTCGGTGATGGTTACTAATCCGTGTAAGATTTAAACAGACCGTATCCCTTGATTCTGCGTGCATTGTGTACAGCTGCATATGTACAGCTGCCTGTATCAGCTATAGGGGAATTCGTCACTGCGATCGCCCATGACCACTGCCGAGCTTTACGGCGCGACCCATCACTACACCCTACTGTCCTCGGCCCGCCCTTTGTCTCAGTCTGCTGAGGGCGCGATTGTCTTTGTCCACGGTTGGCTACTGAGCGACTGCTACTGGCAGCCGCTCATCCAGGCTTTGTCAGGGCAGTTTACCTGTCTCAGCTATGATCTTAGAGGCTTTGGTCAATCTGAACCGGGCCGGGCCGACTACAGCCTCAGCGCCTACGCTCAAGATCTCCTCGCACTCATCGATCAGCTGAAGCTGAAGCGGGTTTGGCTCGTTGGCCATTCTCTGGGCGGTAGTATTGCGCTGTGGGCTGCACACCTCGCGCCACACCGGGTACAGGGCGTTGTCTGCCTCAACGCAGGTGGCGGGGTTTATATTCGCCAAGCCTTTGAGCAGTTTCGCGGTGCGGGTGAGCAGATGGTGCGCTATCGCCATCCGCTGCTGGCTGCCCTACCGCTACTGCCAATGGTGTTCTCTCGGATCATGGTGCAGCGACCCCTGGGGCGTCAGTGGGGCCAGCAACGCCTGATGGACTTCATCCGTGCCGATGCCGATGCCGCCCGAGGGGCTCTACTAGAGTCGACCACGCGTTCAGAGGTTCACCAGCTACCCCAAATTGTCTCAGAACTCACCCAGCCGACGCTGTTTGTTGCCGGGGCGCAAGATAGCATTATGGAGCCCCGATACGTGCGGCACCTGGCTAGCTTTCACCCACAGTTCGCCCAAGGCAACCTGCTCGAATTCGAAGACTGCGGTCACTTTGCCATGCTAGAGCAGACCGAGGCGACCGCCCAGTCGATTCGGGGCTTTATCCAACAGCATCAGCCCCAGGTCCCTACCGCTCGGCTTTCTTCGCTCACGCCGCTGGAGCAGTCTGCGTGAGTTCGGTAAGCCCAGCCTTCCATCAATGTCTGATACGACAACTGCCAGATTTGTGATTTTTAAGGTCACTAGGTGTAGAGCTGGGCGACGTCGGTAACCGGTAGCCGTGACGCAACGCCCAAATCTAGCGGAGAAGAGTGCTGGCGTCGTACATGCTCGGCAGCAGCACAGCCAATCATGGCAGCATTGTCGGTGCAGTACTTTAGCGGCGGAAAGATGACCTGGAGCCCCCGCTGGGCAGCCGCAGCCTGGAGCTGCGATCGCAGCCCACGATTGGCTGCCACACCACCCCCCACCACAATCGTGTCCAGTCCTTCATCGACGGCACAGGCCACTGCCCGTCGCGTCAACGCCCGTGCCACCGTTGCCTGGAAGCTCGCCGCAATATCTTCTATTGGTAGTTGTGCCTGATCATCACGGCTGCTCTCCGCTCGCAGCTTCTCTGTCAGCCGTAACACCGCTGTTTTGAGGCCACTAAAGCTGGTGTCGTAGGGATGATAGCCCCCCTCCGGCAGCGAAATATTGCCCTCAGGTAGGGGAAATGCTTTGGGATTGCCCTGCTGAGCGAGACGGTCAATCACTGGACCGCCCGGGTAGCCCAGGTTTAGCAGTCGGGCGACCTTGTCAAACGCCTCGCCAGCAGCGTCATCGCGCGTTTGACCCAGAATGCGATAGTCACCACAGTCCTGCACGCGAATCAGACTGGTATGTCCCCCCGACACCAGCAAACAAAGAAACGGCGGCTGCAGGTCAGGATTGCTCAGATAGGCAGCATACAGGTGGCCTTCCAAGTGATGTACGCCGACAAACGGCTTCTGATGCACCATGGCCAGCGTTTTTCCCGCGGTTACGCCCACCAGCAGCGCCCCCACCAGCCCCGGCGCACAGGTCGCAGCCACGGCATCAATATCGGTCCAGCTCAACGCGCTTTGGTCTAGCGCTGCTGCTACCACCTCACCCACGGTGACCAGATGCTGCCGCGACGCCAGTTCGGGTACCACCCCGCCGTAGACGCGGTGCAGATCAATCTGCGAGGCCACAACGTTACTGAGGACAGCGCGATCGCGCACCACCGCCGCCGCCGTCTCATCACAGCTGGTCTCGATAGCTAGGATCGTGGGGGCTAGGATCGTGGGGGCTAGGATCGTGGGGGCTAGAACCGTGGGGTCTGAAGTCGGGGATAGGTCAATCGCCATAAGCTGTGGGGGCTAGAACAGAATGTGTCGGCATGTAAAGTCTTGTGAGTAATCTTCTAGGTGTGTCAAGCGCGAACGGTATGATGCCTCAAGGTCAAGTGTATTGAGGGCACGGCCTGGCAATACACCCCATCTGTACAGATCTTTAGGGAAATTATCGTATGCGACGGTTATTTGCTCTGGCTCTAGTCCTTTGCCTCTGGCTTGGTTTTGCGCCACCCGCCTCTGCTAGCGTGGCTGGAGACAATGTGGCTGGCCTAGTTCCCTGCGGCGAATCCGCAGCGTTTCAACAGCGGGCAGCCAGCGCCACCACCGAGTCGGCCAAGGCCCGTTTTGACTTCTACGCCAACTCCAGTCTGCTGTGTGGTCCTGAAGGGCTGCCCCACCTGATTGTAGACGGCGACCTGACTCACCTCGGCGAGTTCATCATTCCTAGCCTGCTGTTCCTCTACATTGCCGGCTGGATTGGTTGGGCTGGCCGTACCTACGTGATGGCAGCACGCGAAACGAAAAAGCCGGAAGAGATGGAAATCATCATCGATGTGCCGCTGGCTGTTAAGTGTTCTCTAGCAGGTGCAACTTGGCCCCTAGTTGCCACGAAGGACATGCTGTCTGGTGAGATGTTTGCTAAGGAAAACGAAATCACCGTTTCACCGCGCTAGCACAAGTCGATGTTCACATTGTCAAAGGGCTAAATTATCATGAGCAACTTCATTAAGTACCTGTCCACCGCGCCCGTTATTGCCACCATTTGGATGGTGATTACCGCTGGTATCCTGATTGAATTCAATCGCTTCTTCCCTGACTTGCTGCTACACCCGTAATCGTAGGCCAAGGCAAGAATGCCAAAGAAAAGCTAGCGCCCCCGCTTCGTTAGAGGTGGGGGCGTTCTTTTTGGGAGTGGGGGCTCCCCACTAAGGCTTCGCCATCAAGGCATGGTTTGCTCGTTGAGCGACCAGTGGTACTCAATGGGAATATCATCTTGCTGACACAGCGCTTCCATTTGCTTTTGTTGGGAGAGCGCTTTGCGCAGCGTAATAATCAGCTCGTGAAGCTGCTCCTTCTGAGGCGATTGCTGGTTAACCGCTAACGCGGTTTTACGCTCTAGAAGCTGCAGCAGCAGCTCGTAGTGAATGTGAGACGGCAAAGGAATAGCACGGTCCATTTAAAGTTAGAAAATATGGGTCAAAAGACATCGTGAGATATCGTATGTGACGGTCTAGTCAGGATTCTGAGCCGGGTACCCTCTCAGGAACCAGAGGCAGATCGCCTGCCAATCGCTGAGCGGGTGGCAGTTCCTATCAGCTCAGTAGCTGAGCTACAGCTGCGCCAGGATCAGGCTGGCGCATCAGCGACTCGCCCACCAAGATGGCTCCAGCGCCAGCTGCTGCCACCGTTTTAACATCTGCGGCGGTGTGAATACCGGACTCGCTGACGGCCAATCGACCTGACAGGTCAAACTGAGCCATCAGGTCACAGGTGGTCGACAGGCTGACGGAGAAATCCTCCAGGTTGCGATTGTTAATACCCACCAGCTTAATCGCATCTATTTTGAGCACGCGCTCAAGCTCGGCAGCCGTATGCACCTCGACTAAGGCAGTCATGCCTAATACGGCAGCAATTTTCGTGAAGTAGACCAGATCTCTGTCTGACAAAATGGCGGCGATCAGCAACACCGCATCAGCCCCATGAAGTCGGGCCAAGTAGATTTGGTAAGGGTAGAGAATGAATTCCTTACACAGTAGCGGCAGCGTTACCGCTTGGCGAATCTGCTTGAGGTACTCAAAACTACCGTGGAAAAATGTTTCATCCGTTAGTACCGAGAGACAGGTCGCGCCACCAGCTTCGTAGGCACGGGCGATCGCTACTGGGTCAAAGTCAGCTCTGATGATGCCCTTACTGGGGGACGCCTTTTTGACCTCAGCAATGACTGCCGGGTGAGATCGCCCCTGCCGCAACGCCGCTAAAAAGTCGAGCGGTGGGGCGATCGCCTGAAGTTTTTGGACCTGCTGCTGGAGGTCGCCTAGGGGTTGCTTTTCCCGCAGTCGGTCGACTTCGTCTTCTTTTTGCCAGACAATCTTTTCAAGAATGTTGCGCGGTTCTGCCTCTGGGACGCGAACCTGATATTCCAGAGTGCTCACCGATACGGACGGCCCCGGTGAGCGGCGTCGAATGTCCATTTTCAAATTCTCTATCCAATTCTTCGGGTTGCCCTATGCCGTGACCACAGCTCGCTTGAACGCTTCGTCCAACACCTCGGATAGTGTGGGATGGGTATGAACAAGGAAAGACAGATCACTCACGGTCTGCCCCTGGGCAATGGCATTGGCCGCTTCTTGAATCAGGTCGGCAGCGTGCAGACCAATAATGTGCGCTCCCAGAATTTCACCTGTGTCCTTGCGGTAGATGACCTTGGCCAGACCTTCGGTTTCGCCTTCGGCCAACGCCTTAGAATTGGCTTTGAAGTAGCTCCGCACTGCGGCTACCTCATACCCCTGTTCAGCCGCTAGCTCTTTTGCGGCGGGCTCTGTGAGGCCAACGAAGCTGACCTCGGGATGGGTAAAGGCTGCAGCGGGAATGCTGCGGTAGTTGATGGTGCGATCGCGCTGGCAGATATTCTCGACAGCAACAATGCCCTGGGCTGAGGCCGCATGGGCCAGCATGTACTTGCCAGTGGCATCGCCAATGGCCCACAGATGAGGCACCGGCTCACCGTCGCGCAGCACTTCCATCCGGTCATTAACGGCAATAAAGCCCCGTCGGTCGGTTTCAATGGCGATAGATTCTAAGCCCAGGTCCTTAGTGGCTGGAATGCGTCCGGTTGCCACCAGGCAGGCATCCACTTCCAACGTCTCTACCACTTCTTTGGTCTTGGGATCGGCCAGCTCAATCACCACTGGGGATCCGGGCTTAACGGTTTTGGCAATCACGCCAATATGAGTGTCGATATCCCGCGGCTTGATCAGCACCCGCTCGGCCACCTTAGCAATGTCAGGATCAAAGGTTGGCATCAGCTGCGGCAGCGCCTCAATCATGCTGACTTCACTGCCCAGGGCCGTATACACGTCTGAAAACTCTAGCCCAATATAGCCGCTGCCAATAATGGCAACCCAATCCGGCAGCCAGTCGAGCTTAATGGCCTCGTCACTGGTGAAAACAGTTTTGCCGTCCAGCTCAATGCCAGGGGGGACAAAGGGGATCGAGCCGGTAGAAATAATAATGTCTTGAGCGGTCAGGGTCTGCTCCCCATCGTCTGTAGTGACGCTGACCTTTTGCGGCCCTGCTACCTTGCCCCAGCCGCGAATGGTCTCAACCTTGAGTCGGGTCAGGCTGTTGGTCAAGTCCGACTGAATTTTGCTGACCAGGTTTTTGGCATGATCGGCGATCGCCCCACGCTCGAAGGCCACATCACCCACCTGGATGCCCATTGACTGTAAGTGGTGAGCATCGCGCAGCTCACGCACACGGCCCGAAGCAGCCAGCAATGCCTTTGAGGGGATGCAGCCCCGGTTTACACAGGTGCCTCCCATGTCTGCGGCCTCAATAATGGCGGTTTTAAGACCGCATTTCACGGCATGGAGCGCTGCGCCGTGACCGCCGACACCGGCACCGATAATAATCAGGTCATAATCGAAGGATGGGCTCACGAAATCGTCTCCTGTGGGGCGCAACCTCTATTCTCAACCAGACAGGGGCGTTAGACAACTGACAAGAACCGAACCTACCCCCTTATTTCCACCCCAAACCTTGAAGAATCCAAAAAAATGGGCAATCTGAGTTGTGGGGTTCGACACACAAACACACATCTATTCGAGAACACTCTCAGGAGCGGGGTGACTATGGACGAACAGCAACGTAACCTAAGACGCGCCGCCGCTGAAGAATTTATGCGATCGCTAGAGCAGCTTGGCGAAATGTTGGACGAAGAAGAGACCACTGACGAAGGTGCCAGCGAGCTTCCGGCCCAGGCCCAGGCTGAAGCCGATCTCAACGGGACACTACACCTCGACTTAGACTTTGGCTCCAGCTATGCTCGACGACCCAGTTCCTCAGTCGACAAGCCGTCACAAAAACCACCGACGTCAGGAACGAATTAGTCGTTAGCTGCGCACAGCACCTCAACCTGACTCCGTCCGCTGACGACAGGCTTCGTATAGGAACAGTGCGGCTGCAACGCCTACGTTTAGAGACTCTACCCCCGCAGCTAGCGGAATACTGACCTCATGGGTGGCCACTGACAGTAGCGCTGGGGATAGCCCGCTACCTTCGTTACCCAGGACAAAAATCGTCGGTAGCCGCAAATCGAGCGCCCAGTAAGCTGCTGCTGCTGTGGGGGTGGTTGCCACAATTTGCAGCGCTTGTCCTGCTTGTACAGATTGGGTGTACGCCGTTGACAGCGCTTGGGGTAGGTCAGCATGTATTTGAAAAGACGTTCGAAACCATTGCCCAGCAGAGGCCCGCACCACCTTGGGGTGGTCCACATCAACACTGTCGTCGCTAAGCCAGAGGCTATCTGCCCCCGCCGCCGCCACCGTCCGAATCATCGTGCCCAAGTTCCCTGGATCTTGGAGGCGCTCAACTGCTAGCCCCAAAGAAGGAATCGGGCCTTGGGATGGGTGCGATCGCCGCACCGCCGTAGCCACTACCCCACCAGGATTCACCGTTGTTGTCAGCGCCTTCAGGACCGCAGGCGAGACCTCGCGAGCTGTTTCGGCCCGACCCAGCAACCGCTGACCCAGGTCACCATGCCGCTGCCACCAGTCAGCGGTATAAAACAGGTGCTGGAGGGGATACAGCACAGCGTCTGCTGCCTCAACCACATGAGTGCCTTCGAGCAGAAACAGGGCCTGACGGTGTCGCTCTTTGGCCTGGTGCAGCTTTTTAGTCTGCTTGATCAGTGGATTGTGGATGCTGGTAATAGGCGCAGACAGACTCATTCAGATTACTGAGACCGATAGGAGGTACGTATAAATAATTCAAACCCTTCGGACACACCAGCCTGAGAACGGTCACGCAGGTAGATATGCAGCACGAACCGGGAAGGGTTGCACCAGCCACCTACTGAAAGCAAACACAACAACCTTTGACGTATGCTGCACCGACTTGTTCTCGTGACTCAAACACACTGGCCATAGATGGAGCAGTCGCTCTGCTGTCAAGGCCTACACACCATTTAGCCGGTCATATTCTGACAATGCGGAACCCGGGACTTGAACCCGGAAGTCCTTGCGAACACTAGTACCTGAAACTAGCGCGTCTACCAATTCCGCCAGTTCCGCATGAGCAACCGTTAACGGCTGCGGTTGTTAATCATCTATCACAGCGGCAACGTTCGTCAATACCCTTTTGAGTCTTGGTTTGCTGTGGCGACAACGACGTTGCGTGAAACGCAACCTACGACATAGACAAAACTGTTAAACATCATATAGTTTTGGGTAGACTTAGCGCCTAATGTTGTAAGTCCTTTTCACGGTATCTCAGGGCCCGAGCTGTTTGAAGTCGAAGGCTGTTTGAAGTTAAGGCCGTTTGAAGTTAAAGGACAGCACCCGCTGCTGTGTGAGCATCAAAGGATACTTTCATTCCTCTGATTGCCTTGCACAATCCAAAGCAGCTTTTTGAATAGCGCCATTACCCACCTGATTCGCTGACGCGCTAGCGTTTGTAGCTTCTGTGGCAGCCCTAATGTTCTGCCGTTCATCGTTTCGCCAACTCTGGAGGACACTCCTATTCTTTCTTCAACCTCTATTGCTAATCCCGCGCCTGCGATCGCAGTGCCTGAGCCCATTATCGAAATCTGGGGTGGCCATCGTCTCAGCGGCCACATTCCCGTCAGCGGTGCCAAGAACTCGGCCCTGGTGATTATGGCTGGCGCTCTGTTGTGTTCTCAGGACTGTCGCATCCGCAACATTCCTTCGCTGGTGGACATTGACCGCATGGCCAGCGTTTTGACCGCACTGGGGTTGAAGGTCTCCCGCAACGGCGATGTTTTAGACGTTGATGGCAGTACCCTTTGTCATTCCAAAGCGCCCTACGACATCGTCAGTCGCTTGCGAGCTAGCTTTTTTGTGATTGGCCCCCTGTTGGCCCGACTCGGTGTTGCCCGTGTTCCCCTCCCTGGCGGTTGTGCCATTGGGGCCCGCCCGGTCGCACTGCACATCCGCGGGCTTCAGGCGATGGGTGCCCAGGTTCACATGGACCACGGTACGGTTCACGCGTACGTTCCCGGTAGCCGTAACCGGCTAAAGGGCGCAAAAATTTACCTTGACTACCCCAGCGTCGGTGCAACCGAAACGCTGATGATGGCTGCTACCCTGGCCGAGGGTGAGACCGTCCTCGAAAATGCCGCACAGGAGCCCGAAGTCGAAGATCTGGCGAACTTCTGTCGGGCGATGGGCGCAAAAATCCGAGGCGCGGGCACCAACACCATCACCATTGCGGGTGTACCTCACCTGCACTCCACCGACTACGGCATCATCCCCGACCGGATCGAAGCGGGCACGTTTATGCTGGCGGCGGCAATCACCCGGTCTGAACTGACGATTGGCCCGGTGATTCCAGAGCACATCACCCCAGTGCTCTCCAAGCTTCGCGAAGTGGGCTGCCGCATTGTCGATGACGCTCCTGGGCGGTTGCGGATTATCCCAGGCGATCGCATTTTGCCCACCGACATTCAAACGCGGCCTCATCCCGGCTTCCCCACAGACATGCAGGCGCAGTTTATGGCGCTGCTGACCCTGGCCGACGGCGACAGCATGGTCAGTGAAACCGTGTTTGAAAACCGACTCCAGCACGTTGCCGAGTTCAACCGCATGGGCGCAGACATTCGGATTAAGGGCGATTCGGCCTTTATCAAGGGTGTCCACAGCCTGTCTGGCGCGCCGGTAACGGGCACAGACCTGCGGGCTTCAGCAGCCCTGGTTGTTGCCGGTTTGGCCGCAGAAGGTAAAACCACACTACACGGCTTACAGCACCTCGACCGGGGCTATGCTGACATCGAAGGCAAGCTAACGGGCGTCGGCGCTAAGCTGCGCCGGGTCACGCCAGAGCAGGCTTAGCTGCCCTTATCTCTCTGGTCCCGTCTCTCTGACTGAACATCCATCAACGCCCGTGGTCGTTATACTGACTATCACGGGCGTTTTTAATAGATTCATTTAGGATACGCGGATGATGCAGATGAACTTGCAGCCAGCGGCAGCATCCAGCTCCGCATCAGCTGGACTAACGGATGGCGGCCAGAACGGCATGCGTCACGACTTTACCAAGACTCAGCTCACCGGGCTGCGGGCCAACCATTTTCGGCATCCGCTCGATCTTCAGGCAACCGCGTCGCTCCAGCAGCTACCTGGATTAGATATCGCCATTCGTAGCCTGATCGGCCCGATTGGGGAGCAGGTCTTTCAGCTTGAAAACCTGGCTGCCAGTGTGCAAGTTGGTTCCGAACAGCTGCCCCACCTGCACGAGCTACTGCTCGAAGCCTGCCGCGTGTTGGATCTAGAAGCGCCCCGGCTGTATGTCAAGCAGCACCCGGCCCCGAACGCCTACACCTTCGCCATGCGGGGCAAGCAGCCCTTCATCGTGATTCATACCTCGCTGATTGAGCTGCTGACCCCCGCTGAAATTCAGGCTGTGTTGGGCCACGAACTGGGGCACCTCAAGTGTGACCACAGCGTCTATCTCACCCTGGCAAACCTGCTGACTCTGGCCGCTAGCACGCTACCCATGGGCACGGTCCTAGCTCAAAACCTCCAGGCGCAGATGATGGAGTGGGTCCGCTGTGCCGAATTCACCTGCGATCGCGCTGCCCTTTTGGCGACTCAAGATGCCCGTGTGGTTGCCTCGGTACTGATGAAGCTGGCGGGCGGTTCGCCGTCACTGGCCCCGTTGCTCAACCTCGATGCTTTCCTGGCCCAGGCTCGCGAGTACGAATCCCTCAGTGACACAGAAATGGGAGATTTGCTCAAGCAGCTTCGCACCCGTGATTTATCTCATCCTGTCCCCGTGTTGCGAGCCCAGGAAATTCAGCGCTGGGCCAACGGTGAAACCTACCAAAACCTTCTGGTCGCGCGATCGGTTTCAGGCCAGGGCAAAGCCAGTTCGGAATTAGGTGGCTGGCGTAACTGGTAGCTGTGGGTCACTAGCGCTCAGTTTCTCTGCGGCAATTCAAAAGACTCACCCATCCTGTAGCAAGAAATGCGTGGGTGCCTGCTTCGAAGGGCGGGCACTCTAGAGGTGATTTGAGAAGGAAACACCCGTATTTGTGAACGTTGCATATCTGGCTCAGGGAAAGCTTTATCTCCATCGGGCCGACCAGCCCACTCAAGAAATTGACAGCGAGTTTGGCCAGTCGCTCCAAGCGCGTCATCTGCAAATAGAACGTCGTCAGGCGCTGAGAAATCGCAACATGCAGGCGTTGATGCAGCCTGCCCAATCTCAGCAGACGGCAGAAGCCAGCATTCCTATCCACATCACCAGTCTGTGCCGAGATGATGCGGGCCAGCTGTTGTACACGCTAGAGTCCGACAACATGGGCGGGCTCTTTCGCTATGACCTGAAACAAGACCGGGAGCAGCGGCTGTTTCACAACAACGAGTTCCGCATTGGGCATTTGGACTTCTCACCCCAGCACAACCTGCTGACTTGCACCAAGACCTATCCCACCGGTATCACTAATCTAGCGACCCTCGACCCCAACAGTCACCGACCAATGGACCTGACTGAAGGTGATTCGGTTGACGTTGCACCCCGATGGGTTGCGCACAAAGAGAAGGCCATTGTGTACCAGTCCGCAGGCGTGAGCCGCAACAGCCAGGGGTACGTGGCTAATCGCAAACCGTTTGCAATCCTGGAACTAGATTTCAAAAGACAAAACGTTAACACCTTGGCAGAAGACCCAAAGTCAGACCTGCTGGGGCCGCAATGCACCGAAGATGGCTGGCTATACTACATCCGCCGGCCCTACAAATCGGGCTTTGCCAATTTCAGCGTCAAGCAGTTTTTCAAAGATATTCTGCTGATGCCCTTTCGGCTGGCCTATGCGTTCTTTCAGTTCTTGAATATTTTTAGCACCATGGTGACGGGGCAGCCGCTGATCAACGCGGTGACCGGTGAGAAGCTAGAGCGCAAGAAGATTCGAACATTGGGCGGGTTATTCACGCCAGAGAATCTACCAAAGCAACACCAGAAAGAGAGCGAGGCTCCGGCGCTGGTTCCCGCGAGCTGGCAGCTGGTTCGGCAAAAAACAAAGGGGTCGCCAGAGGTGTTGGCAAACCACGTACTGGCCTACGATTTAGCGGATGACGGCTCGGTGATTTACACCAACGGCAGCGGGGTTTATCGACTTCAGCCAGGGCAAAAAGGGAAACGCGATCACATCCTCCGCGATCAGCTAATCGAATCTGTTATCGCCCTAGGATCAACCTGACCGCAAGTCCGGGGCATGGGCAGTAATTGACTCAGCTAGGCTGTGCCCAGATGCAAGAATCAAGTAGACTGCTTATCTTCTCTTAACTCAGTCCACTGATATAAAAAGGCCGCAGCAGCAAACCAAATCCACCAGAACTTTAGCAATATTACCTGATAAAACTCAGTGATGATCTCCTGATTCACAGTATAACCTTCTGCGAACTGTAGTCTGAACGAAGGCAAACCGAAAAGTGCGGCAGTCGGAGCTAAAGAGAACGTCAGAACTAAAAAATCACGAAATATTAAACTACTCAACTTTGGGAGAGCAAATAGCTTAGGCGGCTTCTTCCAAAGAAGTTTCAGCGTTAGAGAGTAGCAACCTACCAACAACAAGAACCACATAAAGCTAATTACCAGAAAGCCAGCGGGAATAAGGAAGAACCATAGCTTTCCGCCTGTATCAGTAAAGCAGCGCAGGAGAGCTAAGTAGAAGAAACGCCAAAACTCAAAAGCGAAGAGTGCACAGCCACCTACATATAGCGGAATAAAGGCTTTCGCTGCTCGTATAAAGGCTCTTGGGTGCGGAAGCCATTTAGGAATAATATTTTCTTGCGTCATGGAAGTTAGAAACTGATGGAACTCTCTACCTTCAGCATCTAAAAAAAATGACAACCTCACAACCGAGAACAGCAGTGAGAAAAGCTACTTGTCGATTAAGCTTGAGCTTCATCCTAAAAACAAAAAGGGAGCCAGCGATCGCTAGCTCCCTCAGTTTCATGTAATTGCTAAAGCTGCTTGAACTTAGACAGCTGCAGCTTCCTTCGCAACTTTCGCATTCAGTTCGCCAGCGGCGTACTTGGCAGCGTAGATTTCGACGCCAGCCTGCTTGACCTTGGAAGCATTGCCTGCGGTACCGAAGGCGTTGTAACGGTCAGAGCACACCTGCTTCATGTACTTGATGGACGGCTTCAGGAAGTGGCGAGGATCGAAGTTGGAGGGATCCTTCATAGCCGCTTCGCGGATAGCAGCAGTGATCGCTAGGCGGTTATCGGTGTCGATGTTCACCTTGCGAACGCCGCTCTTAATGCCCTTCTGGATTTCCTCAACGGGAACGCCGTAGGTCTCAGGAATCTGGCCGCCGTTGGCGTTGATCATGTCTAGCCACTCTTGGGGTACAGAGGAAGACCCGTGCATCACCAGGTGAGTGTTGGGCAGACGCTTATGAATTTCTTCGATGCGGCTGATGGCTAGAATTTCGCCAGTGGGCTTACGAGTGAACTTGTAAGCACCGTGGCTGGTGCCGATGGCAACGGCCAGTGCGTCCACCTGAGTGGCCTCTACAAACTGAACCGCCTCATCAGGGTCAGTCAGTAGCTGGTCTTTGCTCAGGGTGCCTTCGAAGCCGTGGCCGTCTTCTGCTTCGCCTTGGCCAGTCTCTAGAGAGCCTAGGCAGCCTAGCTCACCCTCAACGCTTGCGCCGATGGCGTGAGCCACTTTAACCACTTCAGCAGTGACGTTAACGTTGTACTCAAAGCTTGCAGGTGTCTTGGCGTCAGACTCTAGGGAGCCGTCCATCATGACGCTGGTGAAGCCGTTGCGAATGGCAGAGTAGCAAGTGGCGGGGCTGTTGCCGTGGTCCTGGTGCATGACCACGGGAATGTGGGGATAGGTCTCGATTGCAGCCAGTACTAGGTGGCGTAGGAAGTTCTCACCTGCGTACTTACGGGCACCACGAGAGGCCTGCAAAATTACAGGGCTGTCAGTTTCGTCAGCAGCCTGCATAATCGCCAGGATCTGCTCCATGTTGTTTACGTTGTAAGCCGGAATGCCGTAGCCATTCTCAGCGGCGTGGTCAAGCAGTAGCCGCATGGGTACTAGCGCCATTGTGTATCCTCCTAGTTTTGCCTTGCCAACCGGCAGGCTGGTTTACTCTCGTGCCCTCTGGCAACTCAAATTTGAAACCTGCGGTAGGTGTCTGTGCCAATTTTAGGTCAGAATACCTACTTTTATGACGAAACGTTTCGGAACGTTTGCAGATCCCGAATTAAATCTAAATCTACGTACAAGCATAACAGGCGACCTTGGCTCAGGACTGTGGGCCGGGTAACCTGCTGTATGCTTTTCTCGACGGAAATTGTGTTTGGTCACTTCGCTTCGGCCACCGAGGGATGCTATCCCTCAAACGCAGAGTGCTTCGCGACTTTTTCGCGACTTTTTTGTTCACTCCGCTTCTGCTACCGAGTGCCGTTCTTTACTCAAGTACGGGGCGCTACGTGACTTAAGAAAATACGTGGCTTGTAAAAATATGGGTCGCCTGGGATTCGAACCCAGGACCAATCGGTTAAAAGCCGAGTGCTCTACCGCTGAGCTAGCAACCCGTTTCGGTACAGCCCATAGTGCGCTGTAAAGCCGCATCTTCACTGGACCGGGTTAATTATACTATCACACGCAAAACGCTAACACACGTCAAACTAATCAACGGCTTCTAAATAGCGTTCGTCGATCAAAAATGCGCCACGCTCAAATCGAAGGCTCCAATAACCCCCGGGCTTGCGTTCTAGTATGGTGCCTTCTTCTCCGACGGAGACTAAATCTGGGGGGCGGAGCATGGGCATGGTGTCCGCCGTTTTGAGGAAGGGCGGCTGGGTGGTGATGCGGGCTTTGCCGCCAACTTTAAGAGGGGTGTCGGACATGGGATTTGAGAGGGAGTGGGGAATAGGGAGTGGAACGTAAGGAATAGAGGCGGGCTAGGACTGGTGCAGGATGAGGCGATTTCTAGCGGGGTCGTAGGCGTAGATTTCTTGGCCGTGGGAGGCGTGGATGATGTCGCCGGGGGGTGGGTAGCCCAGCTGGGTGAGGGTTGCGATCGCACCCTCCAAATCGTCCACCTCTAAACACAGACTCATTGCCCCGGCCTTACTATCAAACTCTGCCGCCTGCTTCGGCTTAAAAATCGCCAGCTTCAGTCCCGGCAGCGTAAATTCAGCATAGCGTTGAGGCGTGTAGGGCTGGGGTAACTGGTCCAGCAATGCCCGGTAGAAGCTCACCAGCAGGTCGAAGCGATCGCTAGCCAGAGTCACAAAGGCTGCTGTGGGTCGAATTGTCATCGTTGCTACACCATTGGGCTGTGGGGGATGTAAAGCCGATCTTAAAGTCTCAGCCCCCTCTCAGAATACGGGGTTAGCGTTATTCCAGTACCCACGTCAATGCCCGATATAGGAGAACGTCTACATGGTTGCTACCAGCGCCCCAAAAACTGTTGCTGATTGGCTCGGTAGTGATGCCGACGCGCTGCTGGACTACACCGCGAAGTTTCCTAAAGACCGGCTGCACTTGCCGGGGCCAGACTGGGTGGACCGCATCTTCGCTCAAACGGACCGTAACCCCCAAGTCTTGCGCAGCTTGCAGCAGCTCTACAGCACAGGGCGGCTAGCTAACACGGGCTATCTGTCGATTTTGCCTGTGGACCAGGGCATTGAACACTCGGCAGCGGCGTCCTTTGCGCCAAACCCGATTTACTTTGACCCCGTGAACATTGTGGAGCTTGCCATCGCAGGCGGCTGCAACGCCGTTGCTACGACCCTCGGCGTTCTGGGCATGACCTCTCGAAAGTACGCCCACAAAATTCCCTTCATCGTCAAGCTCAACCACAACGAGCTGCTGAGCCACCCCAAAGAATACGACCAGGTGATGTACGGCTCAGTGGACCAGGCGTGGAATCTAGGTGCTGTGGCTGTGGGTGCCACTATCTACTTTGGTTCCACCGAATCCACCCGCCAAATTCGCGAGGTCAGCGCCGCCTTTGCCCGTGCCCACGAGCTGGGTATGGCGACGGTTCTGTGGTGCTACCTGCGCAACAGCGCCTTCAAACAAGATAAGGATTACCACTTAGCTGCGGACCTGACCGGGCAGGCCAACCACATTGGCGTCACCATCGAAGCGGACATCATCAAGCAGAAGCTGCCGGAAAATAACGGTGGTTACAAAGCCGTGTCCAAGGCATTGGGTAAAAGCTATGGGCGCACCAGCGATCGCGTTTATTCTGACCTGACTAGCGATCACCCCATCGACCTCACCCGATACCAAGTGCTGAACTGCTACGCGGGCCGGGCCGGACTGATTAACTCGGGCGGCTCCTCAGGTGACAACGACTTTGCCAACGCAATTCGCACAGCGGTAATCAACAAGCGAGCTGGCGGCTGTGGACTCATCTCGGGTCGAAAGACCTTCCAGCGAAACTTTAAGGAAGGGGTGAAGCTATTCAACCTGATCCAGGACGTGTATTTAGATAGCGAGATCACGGTTGCTTAGCGCAGTGCCCAAGTCTGTATGGGGTTATGCCTGGCTGACGCATTATCAGAGGTGACAGTATGACCGCAGCACTGCTACGTCGCTTCACGGTCAATGAATATCACCGTATGAGTGAGCTGGGCATTTTGTTCCACACCGAGCGAACCGAACTCGTGAATGGCACAATCTTTCAGCTCATTGACAAAAGTACAGCCCACTCAGCCGCAACGAGACGTACCTGGGATCTTTTTTCGATGAGACTGAGGGGCCGATACACGGTGCATACCAAAGCACCCGTCGCGTTAAATGAACAGTCTGAGCCTTATCCAGATCTCGCTGTCACAGTGGTTGATCCGCAGGACTTCATCACTCATCATCCTGGGCCAGATGAAATTCTGCTGCTGGTTGAGGTTGCCGACGTTAGCTTACGACACGACCTAGAAACAAAAGCGTCAGCGTATGCGATAGCAGGCATCAACGAATATTGGGTGCTAGACGTGAACGACCGTAGGCTGTTTATGTTTCAGCAGCCGACCTCAGCAGGCTATCAATTCACAGTGACTTACACAGATGCGGATACGCTTGCGCCACTGGCGTTCAAAGATTTTGAAGTCCGCGTGGCCGATATGCTGCCACCTGTGGCTGGCTGACTACTTGCCAATGCAGAACCGGCTGAAAATCTCATCCAACATCGATTCGGTCATCTCCTCACCTGTGACTTGCCCCAGCGACTGAATGGCGGCTCTAAGATCAATCGTCCAAAAATCGAGCGGCAGCTGGTTCTCAATCGTTTGCTGCACCTGCTCTAGGGCGGTCCTGGCGCGAGTCAGGGCGGCTGCTTGGCGCTGGTTGATGGCTAGGTCGCTGTTGGCAGCGGTAAGTTGGCCTGCGTTTACCGTATTGAGGATGGCCTGCTCCAGATCTTCAATCCCCTTACCTTCAGCGGCGATGGTTCTTACCAGAGGGGACTCAAGTGAAGGCAAGTCCGCGTTCTCCTGAGCCAGGTCCACCTTGTTCATCACTAATATGTGCGGACGAGTACGAACGGTGTCGTAAAGCTGCTGTTCGGCGTCGGTCCAGCCCAGGCTGGCGTCAAAGGCAAGGAGAACTAGATCTGCGGACTTAGCGGCAGCCTGCGATCGCACTATCCCCATCTGCTCTACCTGGTCCGTCGATTCCCGGATGCCTGCCGTATCCAGCACCTGTACGGGAATGCCGCCGACCACCAGCTGAGACTCCACTACGTCGCGGGTGGTGCCGGGCAGGTCGGTCACGATGGCGCGATCGCACCGACTCCAGGCATTCAGTAAGCTCGACTTGCCCACGTTGGGCTGACCCACAATCGCCACCTTTAGCCCTGTCCGCAACAGTTCGCCCTGGTGGGCAGTGGCCAGAATCTGCCGAACCTTAGCTAAAATCTGCGCCAGACTCTCTGACACCCCATCCTCATCCAGCGGCGGCAGGTCGTCCTCAAAGTCAATCCGGGCCTCTACTTCTGCCAGCACGTCTAAACAGCTGGAACGGAGCTGACGAATTACCGCCCCCAACTTGCCCTGGATGCCGCCCAATGCCGTCTGTGCCGCCTGGGGAGACCGCGCCCCCACTAAATCCGCGATCCCTTCTGCCTGGGTCAGGTCTAGCCGCCCGTTCAGAAAGGCCCGCAGCGTATACTCTCCAGGCTGGGCTAGCCGTGCGCCCTGGGCAATGCAAAGCTGCAACACCTGCTGCACCGCCATTAGTCCGCCATGACAGTGAAACTCCACCACATCCTCGCGGGTGTAAGACCGAGGCGACTGCATTAGTAGCAGTAGCGATTCGTCCACCACCGCGCCTGTCTCTGGCTGCTGCACGTGGCCGTAAAGAATGCGGTGGCTTTCCCAAGTTTGCTGACCGGGAGCGTGGAACAGCTGACGAGCAATATCCGCCGCCGTCGCGCCCGATAGGCGAACAATGCCGACGCTGCCCTGCTCGGGAACAATAGCGGTTGCGATCGCGGCGATGGTTTCGCCCTGTGAGATCGGCTGCCCCGGTGTGATAGATGGCATAGTTTGACGAGGTGCTTGGGCCATACTGGAAACGGTGCCCGCTAAGCTGAAGGTCTACTGGGCTGAAGGTTACTGGGTACTTGGGATCCCAAACCTGACCACCCAAGACATCCCATCAGAAAAATCATAGTCAATGGCTGCCCAAAACCCCGAACAGAATAGGGCTCGGAAAAAACGTGCCCCCTGGCAGCGACGGCTGCGGTACCTCTACATTCGCTTCATTCGCCTGCGGGGGCATCCTCGGGAGATCGCGCGGGGGATCGCGGCGGGAGTCTTTGCCGGATGTTATCCGCTGTTTGGCTTGCAGACGATTATTGGGATTGCGATCGCGGCGGCTATTCGGGGTAACAAGATTATGGCCGCCGCTGCCACCTGGATCAGCAACCCGCTGACCTATGTCCCGATCTACGCCTTCAATTTTCAGATCGGACGGTGGCTGCTGCGTCAGCCCATGGACATGCAGGTGTTTACCAATGCCGATTCGTTTCGAGAGTGGACCAGCCTTGGCATGAATATCACGCTGGCACTGATGGTCGGCAGCACAGCAGTTGGACTGGTTTTGAGCGTCATTAGCTACGGCTGCAGTCTGGCGATTATCCAGCAGCTGCGTCATCGCAATCGGCGGTCATCCTAGACACTCAAACCCATCAGCAGGCTAGAGCCATACCCCGTTAAACCGTTGCTGTTTTGGACGCGAGTACGGACAAAAAAGGGCTGACATCTGTCGATACAGTGCCACTTTTTCAACTGTCTGTATCCGCCTGAACCTTTCTCCAAACCATGTGACCGTTATAGTGAACATGTTCTAAGTTTTCTTTGTAAAAACTTACAGAACAAAGCCGGTTGGGGCGTTTCAACCGTTTGGTGCTGTCTTAGTAACGCTATGTTCTCTACATCTTCCAAGCATGCCGTTCACTATCGCATATATTCCCAGACCGGTATGGTGCGGCTTACCGTGTGGGAGGCCGCCAGCACCACGGCTCAGCATCCTTACCGATACATTCTGAACTATTCCTTCAGAACAGCAAAAGACGCCTACTACACCCTGCGCCATCACCTGTTTGTCAACGGTGTTGCCACAGCTACCGACCTAGAGCTCCCCAATCAGGGCTGTGTACACGTATTGCCCTATTCCACTTGGTCCGATGCGGGTGTTCAAGTCGAAGCCTACGTTGAAAGCCTCCCAATTGAGTCACGAGACATCGAGTCACG
>CAWUKV010000037.1:0-30518 GCA_963923025.1 uncultured bacterium | reverse complement strand
TTAGACACAAAGTCCTCATACTTACCCGTCGCCGCTCTAGGTATCTCGTCTACGTAGGTCAATCGAATCTGAAACTCAGGGTCTAAATCTGCTGCAATGGCGTCACGAAGCTGTTGTTCTGTAACCTCATCCATCGGCTGCGTCAGCACCAGCTTTACCTCAATCTCTGTTTGTGAATGTTGAACAACCTGCATCTGCCGAATCGGGCCAATCTTAGCCCAGTTGCTTAGCACAAATGACGGCCACAGTTGCTCTCCCGACGGCAATACCAACATATTTCGCGTGCGGCCTAGTACCTGCTTCAGCACTGGCAGCGTTCGACCGCAGGTACAGGACTCACCCACTTCAGCGTAGTCACCAATTTCGTAGCGAATAAACGGCATGGCGTAGTTGTGCAGGTCAGTAATGACCACGCGGCCCACCTGCCCCGGTTGGCAGGGCTGGTCATGCTCGTTTAGCACCTCGACAAGGACGCTCTCTGACTGAATGTGGTAATGCTCGTGTTCAGGGCACTGTAGCGCCAAAATACCAATCTCTTGACAGCTGTAGATATCGGTAATCGCAAGATTCCAAACCTCTCGACAGACCGTGCGAATCTCGGGTGTTAGCACTTCACCAAAGGTACTGAGGTGCTTTAGCGCGGGCAGGTCAACTCCTTTTTCTTTGGCCTGTTTTGCCAGCGCCGCCAGGTTAGAGGGATAGGTGAGAATGTGGTTGGGCTGTTCTTGTTGGAGCCACTGCAGCTGTTCTGAAATGGGTCGTCCGCTATCAAACTCCACCATTGGCCCACTGGGGAATACGTCTGCCCAGCGTGCAGCGGGCCTGTCAGTGGGTTGGGTATCAGTCTTTTTCCAACGATGGCGAGGGACCTTGATGGCGGCAACCTTGCCTTTAAAGTCGTGACCGTGCCAAAGGTGACTGCGCAGGTCAAGCGCCCGGTAAAAAATGCCTTTTACCTTGGTTGTGCGAAAGGTAATGGGCTGTCCGGTGGAGCCTGACGTGCGATTTTCGGCGGTGGGCAGATGGTCTTTGGGCAGGTTGGTGCTGAGCAGCTCGGGGGACTGGGTTTGTAGATCTTGACGGGTCAAAATTGGAATCTGGCGCAGGTCGTCGTAGGTTAGTAGCCGATTTTTGACCTCTAGCAACACCTGTAGTCGGTCTTTGTAAAAGGGCACTGACTGGTAAGCGTGGGCCAACAGCGCCGTTAGCTGGAGCATTTGCCGCTGCTGTAGGTCTGCCCAGGGCATCCACTGGCTTTGCTCTAGCTGATATTGCAGGGCCATCAGTAGGGCGTTGTGGGGGTTCGGCAGCGCAGGCCAGAGGACTCCCTTAGCAGCGGAAATGGGCATGGACATGACGATTGGCGGGGTGATGGGACGAACGAGCAGCAGCTTGCACGACTAAGCCGCAGCAGGCTTAACGGCCTTAAAGAAGTAGAGTTCCCAATTGAGGCCGACCCCTGCCGCTAGTGAGGTAAAGCCTAGGTAGTGCTCTAGCGCTGCCAAGATCTGTGCATCGGTGGCCTGGTCGATGCCAAACAGGCAGCGGCAGCAGTCAACCATCTGCGGTACGTCGTCGAACAGCCAGTGATAGGCTTTGGGCTCGGCCCAGGTAACCCTGAAGCCCGCAGCCTCAAGCTCGGTGCGGGTACGCTCTCGCAAAAAGTCTCCGTTGTGACCCATTGAGTTGTGCTGATCTACAAATACGTTCAGAAAGCCATCGACTCCGGACCCCTCTCGAACGTCCGCCAGGCAGAAAACACCGCCGGGGCGCAGGATACGGCCGACCTCGCTGTAAAACCCAGGACGGTTAGTTAGATGATGGGACCCGGCGAGGCTGATGGCGCGGTCTACCGTGTTAGACAGCAGGCTAATGTGGCTGAGGTCTTCGCAGACTAGGGTGTTGTTGGCAGGATGCGACGTGGCACAGTGGATGAACTCGGTGGATGTCTCGATAGAAAACAGCTTGATGTCTTGTTCTAAGAAACGGCTAATATAGCAGCCGCCGGAGGGAACGTCGCAGAGAATATGCCCGTGCTGGAGGTCTGCGGTTGCGATCGCAGCTTCAAATTCGTGACGACGTGCCTGAGGATACCGCACCATCGCCTGATGATACAGAACACCCCGCTGGTTAAAAATATCTCGATAGTCTTTATACATATAGTCGGTACGCTTGTAGTCAGTACGCCTGTAGCTAAACCACGTTCAGCCTGAAATCTGTAGTTCCGAACCGCGTAGAGCTTGAAAATCTATGACTTTTCCTTTGGGAAGACTCCAGTTCTGGACGTGGCAGAGGTTTAGTCCCTTCGGCCGCGATCGCAGCTTCCGCTGACACAAAGCAACCAGTGCTGAGGTCGCTTTTGTCTTTTAGTCAAGACACCTCCGCTATCTTCCGCCGTATTGCACCAGGTTAGCCACAACAAGCACACAATTTTACGGGAGTGTTCGCAGCCCTAATCAACAAACTTAGTTACAACAGAAACTGTCCAAAAAATTGCCTGAAAATATCCTGTATAACTGGCCTGTATCTTTTCTAGCCTAACTGTCCTGTACCCATCAATCCGTGAAAGTATGGACAACACACTGACGACGCTTCATGAAATTCTTAAACAGGCAAAGATATGGCAAGGCTAAAGTTAACTTTCTAAAAAGATACTTTTTGACTGTGACAATCCCGTTATTGTCTTAGTAAATCTACGGAAATTCTCCGTAATGGTTTGGAATCGTCGATCTACGTAGTAACGAACAGAACGGTCGGCGAGTCGTTATCGGTGTGCACCAGCAGCATGTGTTTATCAACAAAACCATATTCACAGCTTGGTTGATAGGCAGACTGCGCCATTGTCCACAAGCCCTCTGTGGCACTAATCGGGTGCGATGGAGCAAGTTTCAATCGCATTGAGCATTGAGCCTTGCGCCTCGCTTGGCCTACTGTTCTATCGATCCTCTGTCGGTAGAGAACGAACCAGGCCAATCGAGAAGCACTATATACAGCGCCAACCTCCTTGCAGCTGAAGCTTTCTTGGCAAGAAGCTTTAACGAGAGCAGTGTTTGGTAATGCAACTTTAGGTTCCCATTCGAGCAACAGAAGTGATGAACAATTTATCTAAGAAGACTGGCGGTATTGCTGCTGGTGTCTCAGCCCTAACCATTGGACTGGGGCTTTTGGGTGTTGCGCCAGTCGAGGCATCCCTAATCGGCGACGAAGTTACGCTAGATCTAGAATTTTCTAGCGAATCGGATGCTGAGTTTGAGGTACTAACCGACATCAGCACAGAGTTCGGTGAAGGTGCCCCCTTTGTTGAGGACGGACCGGCCAGCAATATCGTTGAAGAAAACGGCTCTTTCCTAGACGGACCTTTTACAGGGACACCCGAGTTTTTTGCTGCAGGCACTGCCTTTACAGAAGGGTTTTTCGGTGAAGGTGGCTTTGGAGAAGGCTTTTTTGGAGAAGGCTCTGTGTCAAGCTCCTTTGGCGTCTTTAATGTCGAAGGGGAGTTTATCGAAGGGGACCTGGGTGTTTTCTGGAGCCTGTTCGGTGAAGCTGTTGCCCCTTTCTCCTGGGAATATACCTTTAGCGATCTGGACTGGACCGACTTCCCTGATGGTCAAATTGTTGGCGCGTCTTTGAGCTTCGCTGAGGGGTTCGGCTTTGCTGAAGTCTTCTCAGGCTTTGCTGAAGGTGCTGGCCTCGTAGATTACGAGTCTTTGTTTGCCCTCGACTTCACTGAAGACTCTGTCACAATTGCTCTCGATGTCGACCCGTTTGGCTTTGGCGAGGGTGTGATGCCAGCTGCAAGTGTCGAGAACGGTTTTGGTGAAGGGTTTGTCAGTGCCTTCGGCTTTGCAGAAGGGTTCTTCCGTGTAGACCTAGAGGTTGAGCACGAAGATGATGCCGTCGATGTGCCAGAGCCCACTAGCGCAATCGGTCTCTTACTAATGGGTGGCTTGGGCCTGACCCCGCTAGCTCGACGGTCGAAGTCGGCTCGTCGCCGCGATTCGTAGGCGAAATACTGAAACGCTTCGGTGGCAGCACTGCCTTGCCCGAACTATTTGAGCAAGGCAGTGCCGCTCTAGGGACTCTCTGAGGGGTCGCGGGCCGAGCAGGATGACTGTATTCGTTACCTCGATCTGTGGGGCGATAGCTATAAACCCTTAAAACGGGCAACTTAAGGCTGTAGCTCCCCCAAGGCAGTAGCTGGTCTCAGGGGAGCCCTACATAGCTCTAGGGATTGGGAATGTTGCAATGGACCGTTCAACTACGCTAGAGCAGGAACTGACGGTACAGCGGCAGTTTTGGCACTTACGTCCTCGGTACGAGCAGTGCCCTTGGTTTGATCAGCTGCTCCGAGCAGAGTTTGTTGATCCGCAGCAGCAGGTGCAACACCAATCGCGACGGTTATCGCGGGTGGTCCGCTTTGCGGCTAACGCCGTCAGCTACTACTACAATTTGTTCGCCAAGCTGCGCCTCAGCCCTGAGGACATTGTCTCGGTCGACGATCTAGCTAAGCTGCCAGTGTTATCGCAGCAAACCCTGATCGATAAAGCTGAACAGCTCAAAGCCGCCCAACTTCCACGAGGTGAACGGCTAGCGGGCTATTTTTCGTCTTCTGGTACCACTGGGCGGCCCAAGCGCGTTTTAATGACGATGGCGAGCAATCAGATGTTCTCGCTCTTGGCCCAGCGCCAATATCGAATCTATCGATTTGACCCAGCTGGTACCTTTGCCAAAATTCGCTGGGCAAATCGTTTGCCGATGACTGCAAAAGGCGAGATCAACCCCGACGGCGAAACCTTACAGAGCCCAGCCTGGCGCTACGTGGGGCAGTTCTTTGAAACTGGCCCCGAGGTAAGCTTTAACATTACTAACCCGGTAGACCAGAAAATAGCCTGGCTGCAGCAGCAGCAGCCCCAGTACCTACAGTGCTACTCCGGTTCGCTAGAGCATTTGGCCCTGGCTAGCGAGGGGAACCCATCGATTCAAAGCCTCCGCGCGGTCCAGGCCATCAGCGAACAGCTAACGCCCACCATGCGACGCCGCATTGAAAACACCTTGCAGGTCCCCGTAGAACAAAACTACGGTCTTAACGAAATTGGGATGGTGGCCGTGCGATGTCCAGCGGGGCGCTACCACGTCCATACCGAGCATTGCTGGGTTGAAATTGTTGATGAAGAGGGTCAGCCTTGTCCGCCCGGACAGCGGGGGCGCATTGTAGTGACCGCACTGCAAAATCTAGCGATGCCGCTGCTACGCTACGACACTGACGATACCGCGATCGCTTACACCGACCCTTGTCCCTGTGGACGAACGCTGCCCAGCTTTGGGCAGATTGCCGGTCGCTATCGGCGTTATCTACACTTACCGGAAGGAACCATCGATAGCTTGGACTGCGCCATGTCAGCCATCGAAACTATGCCCCAGGAGCTGATCCGCCCCCTGCGTCAGTATCAGCTGCACCAATACCGCGATGGTCGGTTTGAGCTGAGGGTCAAGGTGGCAGCACCGCTATCGCCCGGTTTCAACCGTTACATACAAGATGCTTGGCAGGCTGCTGAGATGAAGACGGCGCTGACCGTGGTTGAAGTTGACCAGATTGAGCGCAGCCAGGGGGGCAAGTCTCAATATATTACCTCTGACTTTTTCCCAACAGCGGATGGATGAGTTGAAGCAGATGGGTGATTGGGCGCGATCGCGCCTAAGAACAAACCCTGAGCAAGTGCGATCGCACTTGCTCAGAGTCTGTTGAGTTGATAAAACCGCTAGAACAGCGCGGCTACGCCGTTACCAGCGCGGGCTCTGCTGTAGAGGCTTCTTGCAGGCGACCCAAAATCGCATTGCAGTTGGCCTTAGCATCGCCAAACAGCATTTGGGTATTGTCCTTAAAGAACAGCGGGTTTTGTACGCCTGCGTAGCCCGCCGACATACCGCGCTTCATGACAACAACATTGCGGGCGTTCCACACTTCCAGCACCGGCATGCCAGCGATGGGGCTGTCAGGGTCTTCCATGGCGCTGGGGTTGACCGTGTCGTTGGCACCAATTACCAGCACCACATCAGTCTCAGAGAAATCGTCGTTGATCTCTTCCATTTCGAGAACAATGTCGTAGGGCACGTTGGCCTCAGCCAATAGCACGTTCATGTGACCGGGCAAGCGACCGGCAACGGGGTGAATGCCAAAGCGCACGTTCACACCCTGGTCTCGCAGTAGACGAGTAATGTCAGACACCGCATGCTGAGCCTGGGCCACCGCCATACCGTAACCGGGGGTGATGATCACGCTGCTGGCCTCGGTCAGCATTTCAACCGTGTCATTCACATCGACTTCGCTAACGGTGCCGGTGACTGCGTTACCCGAACCTTTACCCGATCCCTGACCAAAGCCACCGAGAATCACGCTGATGAACGAGCGGTTCATGGCGTTGCACATGATATAGCTGAGGATAGCCCCGCTGCTGCCTACCAGCGCACCGATAACAATCAGCAGATCGTTGTTGAGCATGAAGCCCGCCGCCGCCGCTGCCCAGCCGGAGTAGCTGTTGAGCATGGAGATCACCACCGGCATGTCGGCCCCGCCGATGGCAGCAACCAGGTGAATGCCAAGGAGAGAGGCAATGGCCACCATGACCAGCAGGGGGGTAAAGCCTGCGGTACCTTCAGCGCCCATAAACAGCACGCCAAGCACAACGGACGCTACCAGCATGCCAATGTTGAGGAAGTGACGACCGGGCAGGGTTAGCGCCTTGCTGCTGATAATGGCCCGTAGTTTGCCAAAGGCGACAACAGACCCGGTAAAGGTAACCGCGCCAATAAAGACGCCAATGAACACTTCCAGTTTGTGGATGGTTTCTTCTACACCCACCAGCGTTGGGTCCGGCTGTAGGTAGCTGGCGACGCCGACAAGCACAGCAGCAAGACCGACAAAGCTGTGGAGAATTGCCACCAGTTCTGGCATGGACGTCATTTCCACTCGGGCGGCGACGGTGGCACCAATGAGAATGGCTGGGAGAACGGCAATGGCTAGCGTGCCATAGGCCGTAACCTGACTGCTCAGCGCCGTTGCCAGCAGGGCAATCACCATACCGATGATGCCATAGAGGTTACCGCGCTTGGCCGACTCCTGGTTAGAGAGCCCGCCCAGGCTGAGGATGAAGAGAACAATGGCCGCCAGGTAGGCGACAGAGACAAGATTGTTGGACATATCAGAAAATCGGGGAGTTGGGAAAATATTGGGTTCGTCAATTACCGCCCGTAGCGGCACAACATGTTGTGCCGCTACGGGTTATGCCGTTATTTCCGAAACATCTTCAGCATGCGTTGGGTGACCAGGAAGCCACCTGCGATGTTAATGGTGCCGATGAATACCGCGATCGCACCTAGCACCGCCGTTGTCGAGGTCCAGCCACCAGAAATTTGCAGCATGCCGCCGATGATGATGATGCCGCTAATGGCGTTGGTCACGCTCATCAGAGGGGTGTGCAGCGAAGGCGACACGTTCCAAATTACCTGCCAGCCGACAAAGCAGGCCAAGATGAACACGGTGAAGTGGGATAGGAAGCTGGCCGGAGCAGTCATGCCGATGAACACCAGCGCCAGGGCTCCGAGGGTAGCGGCAATGGCTTTCCAGGGGAGTTGGAGACTTGCTTTCTTCTCAGCTTCGGGCTCGGTTTCAACCTCAACAGGCTTGGGTGCCGGAGCTGGGGGCGCTTTGGGCTTTGGAGCGGGCCAGGTGACGGCTCCTTCGTAGGTGACCAGGGCACCGCGGACCACTTCGTCGTCTAGATTTACCCCAAAGTTTTCGCCGCCGCCCATGTCGTTGAGCAGGTGGCACAGGTTAGTGCCATACAGCTGGCTCGACTGGCTGGCCATGCGGCTGGGGAAGTCGGTCAGTCCCACAATTGTCACATCGTTGTACTTGTAGACGCGACCGGGCTCGGTGACTTCGCAATTGCCGCCCTGTTCAGCGGCCATGTCAACCACCACAGAGCCGGGCTTCATCGCCTCCACCATGTCCTTCGTCCACAGCAGCGGCGCTTTCTTACCAGGGATCAGGGCTGTGGTAATGACGATATCGACGTCCTTGGCCTGCTCACGGAACAGGGCCATTTCCGCATCGATAAATTCTTTACTCATGGTCTTGGCGTAGCCGCCAGAGCCGGTGCCGTCTTCTTTGAAGTCCAGCAATAGGAACTCAGCGCCCATGCTCTCGACCTGCTCTTTGACCACGGGGCGGGTGTCAAAGGCGCGGACGACGGCACCCAGGCTTTTGGCTGCGCCAATGGCTGCTAGACCGGCCACACCGGCACCAATCACCAGCACCTTGCAGGGGGGCACCTTGCCTGCAGCGGTGATTTGCCCGGTGAAGAAGCGGCCAAAGTGGTTTGCTGCCTCAATGACGGCGCGATACCCGGCGATGTTGGCCATGGAGCTGAGGGCGTCCATTTTCTGGGCACGGGTAATGCGAGGCACGCCGTCCATGGCCAGGGCCGTGACCTGGCGCTGGGCCAGCTCGTTGATCAGTTCTTTGTTTTGCGCGGGCCATAGAAAGCTAATTAGGGTTTGGCCTGGGTGGGTCAGGTCTAGCTCAGCCCGCTCGTTATCTTGCTTTGGGGCCTGTACCTTCAGCACGATATCGGCCTGCCGCCAAAGTTCTTCGGCACTGTCGATAATCTGACAGCCCTGCTCTTGGTAGGCGTCATCAGAGAACTGGGCCAGGGCACCCGCACCGCTTTCGACCAGCACTTCAAACCCGAGGGACTGAAGCTTCTTGACGGTTTTAGGGGTAGCGGCAACCCGGCATTCTCCGTGGGTCGTTTCTTTGGGAATACCGACGCGTTTGGGAGAGGGCGATGATGAATCGCCCGCCACCTGAACGTTTTGATCGAGCGCGATGGTCATGGGTGTTGATTACCTTTTCGTAGGGCTGCCAAAAAATGTGATTCGGTCTGTATTTCGGCCTTAGTTCAAACTATGACGGCAAAAAATAGCAACGGGTAGAAGGCAGCTAACAAACTTCAAGATTGACCGCGTTGTACTTTGCAAATGTTTTCAATTGACGACGTGGAATTTGACGACGTAAAAACTATCAACTGAAATGGCTCAGCACTATGCACGTCTAGGCGACGCTTGAGGGCTGTTGTGACCTTCTACCAACGGCTTGGACCGTTGAACTGTAACCGGGTGGACCGGAGATATTAGGCTTGAATGCTGGTTATAACTAGCGCCTGACCCATCGCGCAAATGCCACGTTATGAACCCTCAAACATGTCTCGTTTAGTAACGCGATCGCAGAAGTTACAGAAGCATTTCCTGTCACTTAATCAGCCCCGAAATGGTCTGAGTTTTGAGACATTTAGAAATAAAAATAAATAAAACAATACTGTCTTTGGGGAAGCTGATGCCCTTTTCAATCGCGAACAGCGTGCCGCCACCACCGGTCAAGTTGGACATCTGCCCGTCGGCAGAGGATATATCGGTGAGTTACTATAGATTCTGTTAAGGGTTAACTTTTATTGCGCCTGTTTGTGGTGATTGCGAGTCCAGCCAGATCTGCTAGACAGCTATAGAAACTGTCCTAGCAGTTCAAACATTGGGATCGCACCCGGTCATGATGGGTGCTGGTAGCGAGGGCAGCAATGTCTAGCCTGCCTGTCCAACAGCATTTGCCTGGGGCGTCTTTCGCCCGATACCGCTTTCGCTGGATACGTCTTTTGTATGAGGAGTAATTACAGTAATGGCAACCGAAATTAAGCGCAGCTTGACTAAGCTTGGTTGGAAGCGAGGGGCCTTGGCTCTGGCCGCAGCCGCAGCCGCCTGTCTGCCTACCGTGCCGGTACTGGCCCAGAGCTACAATGGTGATGGCATGACTCTATTTGGCGGTGTGGATGCAGATCTGCGCTTGCCTTACAACCTGAGTAATAACGAGCGTCGCAACACCCGTACCCAGTACGCGCTACGGGTTCCTGGTGACAAGGTACAGCGAGCCACCCAGCGGATTTCTATTACCTATCCGGAAGCCTTTAGCAATCACAGTGGTCGGCTTAACCTAGAAAGCATCGAAGTCCGGCGGGGTCGGGGTACAGACGGTACGCTATTTGACATTGAAGATATCCAAGAGCAGGAAGTTGTCTTTCAGAACCGCCCTGCTACACGGCTGGATATCTATCTAACTGAGGACATCCCCTCCGACACGACCTTTACTGTCGTCCTCGACGATGTGCGCAACCCTAACCGAGCGCTGATGCAGCGATTCTGGCTGGGGCTACAGTACACGGGCGATCCGATTCTGGCCTACGTGGGCGCGTGGGAACTGCTAATTGCCTACGAAGACCGATAATCGCTATGAAGTCAGGGCCTAGTATGTTAAGCTCATAGGCCGTGCTCCGGTCCAATTGCTTTAGAGAATTAGGCCGATGACCTGGCACCGGCAGACTTGACCCCAAGCAGAACCCCAAGCAGACTCAGACTAGACCCATGACTAAGCGAACTCTCGGTGGTACTTCCCGCAAGCGCAAGCGCGTATCTGGATTTCGGACGCGGATGCGCACCAAAAATGGTCGCAGCACCATTAAAGCTCGCCGTAGCCGGGGTCGTGCCCGCCTTGCGGTCTAGATAACGTTGGTCTGTGGCGCTACCTGAGCGCTATCGACTCCGCTCACCTGGATCGTTTAGTCAGGTTTATAAGCGAGGTCGCAAGGCCAATGGCCGTTACCTGGTAGCTAGGGCCCTACGTCCCTACGACAAGTTGGCTCAGGCTGCTGGCAATACATCACTAGAGCGTGGACCTGAACGGGGTGATTTGGCCCTGTCGGGTTCACGCTTTGGTATTTCTATCAGTCGTAAGGTCAGCAAGCGAGCTGTTGTCCGCAATCGCATTAAGCGGCGCATTCGCGCGGGTCTACTGGCGCTGATGCCGAAGATTCATCGTGGCTATTGGGTGGTGATTACCGTGCGCTCCGTGGCAATCGCATGCGAATATGACGATTTTTTGCGAGAATTAAAAAAGGTATTGACAACCCTGGAGGTGTTGGATGGCGATTGAGGAGAAGGTGTATTACGAAGGCGGTCCCCACATTGGCGACCTGATCATCAACGTTGCCCTGGCCTTCACGCTGGTGTGCATTCCTTTGACCATCGGCTCCATTGTCCGAGCCATCTGGTTGCGTTACCGCATCACTAGCCGTCGCATCTCTGTGGTGGGGGGCTGGATGGGCCGTAGCCGCACTGACGTGATCTACTCCGAAATTTCTAAGGTAGTGACCGTTCCCCGCGGTCTGGGCCTTTGGGGTGACATGGTGCTGACGCTCAAGGACGGCAGCCGCCTAGAGATGCGATCGCTGCCCCAGTTCCGGGAGCTAGCCGAGAAAATTGAAAGCCGCATGACCACCAGCGGCAAGTCGGAAACTCAGGCCCGCAAGTCGCGCAAGGCCTCCAAGTCTAAGGCCTAGCGCTGGGCTAGCTGCTACGGCTGGTCAAGGACTAATTCATCTAGCTCGGCGTAGCTCGGTAGGGTCATGTCAATGGCCTTGCCGCTGCGAATGACGGTGCGATCGCGCCCCCGTCGGGCGACCAGTTCGTTAATCGTTCGCTCTTGGAAGCACACCAAATTGGCAGAGCAGCCCACGCCAATCTGGGCCATCTCTGGCAGTCCCATCACCTCTGCAGCGGTTGCCGTAACGGCGCTGGGCCAGGTGTCGTAGGGACGGTCTAGCTGGGCAATGCGCACGGATTCTACAAAAACCTCCAGTCCGTCGTGGTCCCCATAGGCAAAGAACGGGTCACGGCAGTTATCGCTAGCGACCACCGCTGGAATGCCCCGCTGCTGAATCTCGGGCAGGAGGGTAACGCCTCGGTAGCGCGGCATCCGTCCGGGGTGGCGGTCTTGCAGATACAGATTGCACATCGGCAGGCTGATGATTGCCACCTCAGCCGCTTTAACGGCAGCTAGTGTTTCCTCAACGGCTTCTTGACTCTGCACTGATAGGCTGCAGCAGTGGTCACAGGTCACTAGTCCGGTAAAGCCGCGCCGCAGCTTGGCTTGGGCCACGTATCGTAGCGAAATGTCGTCGGGGTTGAGGCTCTCATCGGTGTGAAAGTCTAGGTCTAGACCCCGTTCTTCGGCCAGGGCAAAGGTGCGGTCAATCTGCGCTTTGATATCGTCATTCATAAAAGCAACGCCCCCCAGCACCCCGCCTGGTGTTTGGGCCACTAGGTCTGCTAGCTGCTCACCCTCGGGCGTCATGAAGTAGTCCAGCGTCACCAGGCACACCGGCTGTAGCGTCAGCCGTCCCGCCCACTCGGCCTGGAGTGAACCAAAGGCTGCAAAGCTAATCTCGGCCTGTTTACCAAAGGCGTCGAGATGGGTGCGGATGGCTTGGGTACCGTGGGCATAGCTGCACTTCAGACCAAACTCCATTCGCCTAAAAATGTCTTCCGGTCCCCAGTGGGCTTCTCGGTCTTTTTGGACCGCGGCCAGGGCGCTGTCAAAGGTGCCATTAGGGTTGGGCTGCCTGGGCCAGATGTGGCCTTTGTCGAGGTGGGTATGGGCATCGACAAAGCAGGGCCAAACCATGCCCTGCTTCAGGTCTACGGTAGGGCAGTCCCCCGGCTCAGCCGTCCCTGCCGCTGCTATGGACTGAATCTGACCGTCTCGGATTTCAATATCTATCGCCACCAGGTCTTCCCGCTGGGCCGAGACGCGCAGTGCCTCAATCGGGGCTAGCGTCACATTGCGCAGCAGGCAGGCAGGCACACGGGCATTGCGGAGCCAGTAGTGGTCGGCAGCAGGAATTTGGACAGGCATGAACAGAACGGCACTAGATTTGCGACGTCTAATTCTCCTGCTTTATGGCGCTTTCGTGCCAGTTTTGCAGTAGCCGGTTGGACAGCAGTGTCAGTCCCCAAAAGATCGCAACGCCCAGTACGGTAGTCATCAGCAGGGCGGCAAACATGCGCGGAATTTGCAGGTTGAAGCTCGACATCAGAATCTGGTAAGCGATGCCGGAGCGGGTACCGCCGGTCCCCGCCACAAACTCTGCCACCACGGCACCAATCAGGGCTAGCCCGCCGCTGATCCTTAGTCCTCCCAAAAAGTAGGGCAGGGCGCTGGGCAGGCGCAGGTGCAGCAGGGTTTGCCAGCGGGATGCACCGTAGAGCTGGAACAGGTTTTGTAGGTTGTGGTCGGCACTTTTGAGCCCTAACGTCGTGTTTGAAACAATCGGGAAGAAGGCCACAATCCAGGCGCAGGTGACCAGGGCCATGAAGGTGTTGTTCTTAAACCAGATGATGATCAGCGGTGCAATGGCAACAATCGGCGTCGTTTGCAGAATGACCGCGTAGGGAAAGAAGCTACGCTCGATCCACGGGCTCTGAGTAAACAGCACGGCAATCAGCAACCCCGACACCACGGCCAGCAAAAACGCCACCACCGTAATCTGCATGGTGATCAGCAGGGATGGAAACAGGCTGGACCATTCTGTAATCAGCGTCTGGACCACCAGCCCCGGACCGGGCAGCAGGTAGGGGGGCGTGTTCGTCACCCGCACAGCCATGTCCCACAGGGCAATGGCTAGCAGGCCAACAACTAGGGGCGGTAGCCAGGTACTGAGGCGAGGCAGGCGCGATCGCAGCTGCTGCCGAGGCCTAACGGATGCCGCAACCGGTGGACTGGGTACTCCATTTTGTCTGGGCCCGTTTTGTCTGGGCCCGTTCTGTCTAGGCCCGTTTTGGGTTCCTTGATTTTGTCTGGCGTCTACCATGTCACAGCTCCACCGATGCGATCGCAGGCGGCGTCTGCTCGGCATGATGCAGCCGCTCTAAAATGTCTCGGCAGTAGCGGTTAAAGCTGGCCGAGGTGCGAAAGGCTTCTGTGCGCGGGTGCGGTTCGTCAATGGTGACATCTGCCACGATGCGTCCTGGTCTGGCTGCCATGACCACCACCCGCGAGGAGAGGTAGACGGCCTCGTAAATATTGTGGGTGACAAACAGGACCGTCCAATGCTGCTGTTCCCACAGGTGCAGCACATCGCTGTTGAGGCGGCTGCGGGTCATTTCGTCCAGCGCCCCAAACGGTTCATCCATAAGCAGCACGTGGGGCTGCGTTACCAGTGCCCGTGCGATGGACGTTCGCATTTTCATGCCGCCCGACAGTTCGCGGGGGTAGCTCTGCTCAAACCCCTGTAGGTCTACCCGGTTCAGTGCCGTTTGAATGTCGCTGCGAACAGCGCGTCGCCGCTGACCGGCTAGTTTCAGCGGTAGATACACGTTTTCCACCACCGTCGCCCAAGGCATCAGTGCTGCATCTTGAAAGACAAAGGCCAGCTTTCGTGCCTTAGGGGGCACACCCCACTGCACCGTCCCTCGGCTAGGATCGCCCAACCCGGCGACCAGCCGTAGCACAGTACTTTTGCCGCAGCCAGAGGGACCCACCAAACTGACAAACTCACCCGGTTCTACCGTCAGGTTGACGTCTTTAAGGGCCGTTGTCCCATTCCGGTAAGTTTTACCAATGTGGTCGAGCGTCAGCAGTGGCACGGCTACCGGGCAGAAAAAGATACGCATCTAATGTAGCGCTTTTGGTTCCGTCGTTTTGTTGCCACTGCGCCAGTTCAGTCGCCATTCTTGCTGCGCTTGGGGTAACGTCGGCTCCTGTGAATCAGCCCTGTAAATCAAGCCCGTAAATTAAATCAAGCCCGTCAATCAGCCCTTGTAGTAGTCCCGCGTGCCGCGGGCATCTAGCGCTTCGCCCAGCCGGGTCAAGGCGTGGACATAGGCTGCTGTCCGAATGGGGATTGCCTTGTCTTGTGCGATCTGCCAGATGTGCTCTGCCTCTGTCACCATTCTGGTCTTGAGCCGTTGGTTGACGTCGGCTTCGCTCCAGTACAGGCCCGCCCGGTTTTGCACCCACTCAAAGTAGCTGACGGTGACGCCGCCCGCGTTGACGAGGATGTCGGGAAAGACCTGGATGCCCTGGTCTTCCAGAATTAGGTCAGCGTCAGCACTGATGGGGCCGTTGGCGACCTCAAAGATGTAACGTGCCTGGACGTCAGCCGCGTTCTTATCAGTGATTTGGTTCTCCAGCGCCGCTGGGATCAAAATATCCACGGGCAGCGTAAGCAGCGCTTCGTTGGAGATCGTCTTTTGGTTGTCAACCAGGTCGCAGACCGTATCGCGGCAGTAGACTGCCTTGAGGTTGCGGTTTACCGCTTTGTGCTGCTGCACGCTGGGGATGTCTAACCCTTGGGGGGCATAAATGCCGCCCCGCGAGTCGCTGACGGCTACGACTTTGTACCCGGCGTCGAACAGGTGGCGGGCCACGACGCTGCCTGCATTGCCGAAGCCTTGGACGGCTACGGTGGTCTCGGCGGGGGACCGGCCCAGCCGCGCCATCATCGCTTCTAGCACGTAGAATGCGCCTGTACCCGTGGCCGCATTGCGCCCCAGGCTTCCCCCCAGGCTGACGGGCTTGCCGGTAATCACAGCCGGAGAGCGCTGGCCCTGGATGATGCTGTACTGGTCCATCATCCAACCCATGATCATGGCGTTGGTGTAGACGTCCGGTGCAGGAATGTCGGTATCGGGACCAATGAACTGTGCGATCGCATCCACATAGCCGCGACTCAGTCGTTCTAGCTCTAGTCGAGAGAGGTCTTTGGGGTTTACCGCAATGCCGCCTTTGGCACCGCCAAAGGGTAGCCCCACCGCCGCACACTTAAACGTCATCCAAAAGGCCAGGGACTGGACCTCGTCTAGGGTCACGCTGGGATGATAGCGAATGCCGCCTTTGGTGGGGCCACGGGTATTGTCGTAATGGACGCGGTAGCCCTCAAACACCTTTAGCGATCCATCGTCCATCCGCACAGGGATAGACACCATGAGGCTGGCCTGGGGCCGTCGCAGCCGTTCGGTAGCATCAACCGAAACCGAGACATGTTTTAGGGCACGGTCTAGGCGGCGGTTGGCATCGGTCAGCAGTGGTGTTGTCATGGTGGTGAGGCCCTACAGCAGAACCCCATTGTCCTGGGTCATCCCCCACCACGGCTGAATTGGTAAAGCAAGTTTAGAAAACGTGCGGTCGCCCTACCGTCTTGCCCCACTGACTGGAGCCATCGGATACAGCGATCCCTCAAGTCTGGGGCATCGCTGTCTGTGTTCTTTTAACTTCAGGTCTTAGGACTCAAACCCTTCTAGCACTGCCAGAACGTCTGGGGTGTACTGTGGGCAGTACGCTTCCGTGCCAAAGCTGACTAGGGCCACGGCATAGACAAAACTGGCATTGTCAATCTGGTCTGCTGTGAACACGTCTTCCGCGCCACCTTCATACAACCCACCATTAATGCCATCGAAAACAGAGCTGAAGCCATCTAGCGCGGGCGCACCTTCATCGAACATGGTGCAGACCAGTCCAGCGATCTCAATGTTGTCCTCGCCGATTTCCATGGCGAAGGCATGGGCCAGCTCATCGTACTCGGCTGTTGCCGTGTAGAGCTCATCGAGAAAGACTTCGTTAGTGGTTACCGGCGTCTGAGCAAGTGCCGCAGTAGGAACCCCTACAGCAGCAATCAGACCCAAAGCAGGGGCAGCGATGCGATAAAGAACGTTCATGATTTCCAGTTGGTAGAATTTCCGGTTGGTAGAAGTTGGTTGTTACAGCCTGTCCCCTGGCAAGACCCAGGCTTCTACAGCGTTGTTGCTCTGAGTTCAGCGCAACCAAGCCAGCGTATCTGCCTTCTTACAGTTATCCCTAGCAATTGACAGATTTCCAGAAAAATAGCCGGAAAAATGGGCCATAGCGCTCAAATTTCTGCTGGCTAAGTTTTATAGCTAGCGTCAATGATGTTAAGACACTTAGCGCAGCTGCCCATGTCGAAATGGCGTCGTTGCCTTGTCCTGACGGATCTGGCAACTATGCGGGACAGGTTACTGTGCTTGGGCCTTCAAGTGTAGCGATTCTCCATAGAACCAAGGCGTTCCGTGACTCGATTAACGCGCCAACCTAGCTAAACCAGGTCGGGAAATACTGCCTGAACCGCGGGGTGCGCCAGTCTTCCTCGTAGAACGTTCAATCCTTCTGCTAGGGCTGCATCCTTTTCGAGGGCCGCAAGTCCCTGATTCGCTAATTTGAGGACGTAGGGCAAGGTGCTATTGTTCAGCGCCTGGGTTGCGGTACGAGGCACCGCGCCGGGCATGTTAGGGACGCCGTAGTGCAGAACGCCTGCTTCTACATAGGTGGGTTCGCTATGGGAGGTAGGGCGTACGGTCTCGATGCAGCCCCCCTGGTCAACGGCCACATCAACAATGACGGAACCCGACGGCATCTGCCCAACCACGGCCTTGGACACTAGCGTGGGCGGACGACGGCCAGGGACCAGGACAGCCCCGACCACCAGGTCGGCACTGGGCAGCACGGCTTCAATATTTGGAGCGCTGCTGTAGAGCAGGCCTACGCGCGACCCGAACAAGGTCTCCAGTTCGTTGAGTCGGGTTACGTTGATATCGAAAATGGTGACCCGTGCGCCGAGTCCCACCGCCATTTTGGCCGCTTCTGTGCCTACGACCCCGCCGCCCAAGACCACCACGTGCCCCGGCATGACGCCCGGAATACCGCCCAGCAGCACGCCCCGTCCCCCCTGCTGCTTTTCTAGAAAACGGGCCCCAAACTGGACGGACAGCCGCCCAGCGATAATGCTCATTGGGGTGAGTAGCGGTCGCTGGTGACCCACCTCGACGGTTTCGTAGGCGATGGCGATGCAGCCGCTCTTCATTAGGGCTTCGGTGAGCGGACGACTGGCGGCCAAATGCAGGTAGGTAAAGAGGAGCTGATCTTTCTGCAGGCGGTCGTACTCAGCGGCGAGGGGCTCTTTGACTTTGACCACCATCTCTTGCTGCCACACAGTATCTGCATCGCCCAGCGTTGCCCCGGCTGCTGTGTAGTCGCTATCGGGGTAGCCAGAACCGTTGCCTGCCCCGGCTTCGACCTGGACGCTATGGCCGCGATCGCACAGTACCTTGACGCTGCCAGGCGTTAGCCCAACCCGGTACTCCTTATCCTTAATTTCTTTGGGAACACCAATTTTCATCTCACTACCCCCCTGTTGTCATCACCGTTGTCATCGCCACAATTTCCAAAGGCCGCAGCCGCCGACTGACGAGCGCCCTCTGTTATAGCTTATGGGCTTTGCTCAAGTTGGGCATGGGGTAGCTATTGCCAGCAGAAAGCTCAATCATTGATGGTGGAATCATTGACGAACGATCCCCTCCCTAGGGAGAATAAGAACAAGCGTTATTAGCGACCCTTCCAGAGACCACTGTGACTGACCTCAAACCCACCACCGTTCCCAATCAAGACCGTCCCAACCGCGGTTTTAACGAGTATGCTGAACGGCTTAATGGTCGGCTCGCAATGCTGGGGTTTGTTCTGCTGATTGCCATTGAATATTTTACGGGCCGTAGCCTACTGTCCTTTATTGGCTTGGGCTAGCGTTTGTTGACTAGGCCGTCAGCTTCATGGGCTAGTCGCGCTGAGGTGTAGCTGTACCTAAAGGCTTAGGAACATTGCCAAGGCTATATCGGGTCAAGGCTATATCGGGTCAAGGCTATATCGGCCTAGCTATTGATGATGTCCTGATCGGATAGCTGATAAAGGCTGACGTTCTGGCGGATGAAGGCTTCTGTTTCAATTTCCGATAGGGTGTCGCACACCAAGATGATGTGGGCGGCCTGCAACGCGGCGCGAGTGCGGTTGAGTCGGCCTAGCGTGTCGGCAAAGCTAGCCCCAGGTCGGCGGACCAGCACCGGTACTGACTCTAGCCGCGCGTAGAAGCAGGGCGGGCGATCCTGACTGAAATAGTCCTGATACTGCAGTGTGATGGTGCCGTTAGCGTAGCGTCGCAGCCGCATCCATCGCTGGAAGCAGTCTCCGGCAGGGCTGACCTGACGCCACCAGGATTTATGCCAGCCCTGACTCGGCAGGTGCATCAGCTGAGAGATTTGCCGGGGTGCAAAACCCACATGGGCCAGTAGTGCCATCGCATCCTGGGGGCGGACACGCTCGGTCAAGGTTTGTAGCCCTGACTGATAGGTGACAGAACGACCGGGGACCAGCGCGCAGTCGCCGTGATCCGCCAGCACACAGTGAATGCGTTCGAACTCTAGGCTGGCGTCGATGGTGCCGCCTGCCACGGGTACGCCAACGTGAACAGAGATGCCGTCCACCTCATTGGGCTGGGTCAGCGCTGGCGTGCAGTCACACAGCAAAGATTTCAGTACCGATTCGTTAGCAATCGCCAACGCCAGCTGCCAGTCGTCGACGATACCAAAGCTACTGTTCGTACGCTGTTGAGACAGTTGAGGCAGCATTGGCAAGGTGTTCTAACGGAGGGTTCGCTCGTTAGTTTAGCGAGAGACCTTTACAGTAAGCCGCATCTCGCTAACCCTTTGTAATACCTGTTAATACTTGTCTCGAGGAAATATAGTCGTGTAACAAACTGCTTCGTCTGCTTCATTTTCATTTAAGGTGGCTCGAGCAAATTCTCCAAGACCAAATTCTCCAAGACCAAATTCTCCAAGACCAAACGCTCCAAGACCAAACGCTCCAAGACCTATGTCTGTACTCGGGTATAGAGACTGAACAATTTTAATGAACACCCTGACCATATACCGCTGCCATGCCCTGGGGCTCGTGCAGGTATTTCCCGGGCTGGCTGGGGCGATAGATCTCGTTGTACAGGCATAGACTTTTGGGGTGTTTGGCGGTGAACCGCATCATTTCTCGGTGAGCCTGACCCCGAAAAAACTGCATTAGGTCCGCATGAGAGCGCCAGTAGCTCACCATCACAATTTCGTTGGGGCCGCAGATGCCAGCCTTTACCTGACAACAGCCCTCAGCCCGAGTTGTTGTTGAGCTGATTTTGTTGAGATTCCTCCACATCCAGAAAAACCCGACTCGATTACGGGCGATTAAGCCGTTGACGAACACGATTGCCTCTGGGTGGTTGGGCAGATCAGCCTGGTAAAGCGAGGGCATGGAAAAACTCCTATGTTTTCGATGTAAACATGCTATTCCAAGTAAGTTGACAATGTCAACTTGAAGGCTGTATTGATTTGCAAATACGGCAAGTTAGACCGCTGCGGTTCGCAAGGGTCGAGGGAAGGGATAATGGCTAGGACAGGCTAGAGCTGGTGACGGATGCCTGATGAGCTGAGAGGCGCGACCCATAGTTTCAGATCGGGGTCAGGAATTTGCGATCGCACCGTCTCCCGAATGGTTTCTGCCTCGGCCTGGGTTTCCGTCAAGGTAAACACTGTTGGGCCGGACCCTGACATTAGCGTTCCTAGCCCGCCGCAGGCCATTGCTGACTTTAGCTGGGCGACCGATTCGTGAGTGGGGAGGACCACTTTCTCTAAGTCGTTGTGCAGATATTCACCGACCGCCGCACAGTTTTTGTCGGCAATGGCCTGCACCATTGGACCAGAGTGGATCCGCTGCTGCCGCTCGGCTAAGGTTGCGGCATTGCTAAGGTCCAGATAGGCGTCACCAAACTGCTGGCGGTAGGTCTGGTACGCCCAGGGGGTAGACACCGATAGGCTGTCGTACTTTGCCAAGACGGTATACAGCCCGTCACAGCCCGAAATGGGGTCTAGGGCTTCACCGCGTCCGGTGGCAATAGCCGTTCCACCCTGGATAGAAAATGGAACATCTGAGCCCAGTTTTGCCCCTAAACGCATCAGCTCAATTTGGGTCAGCCCCAGGTTCCAAAGCAGGTCAATGCCAACCAGCGCCGCTGCCGCATTGCTAGAACCGCCTGCGAGTCCTGCACCGATGGGAATGTTCTTTTCAATGTGAATGTCTAGTCCGCCGTTGGTTTTGGCCGCCTCGGGAAAAGCGTCGGCAAGGAGCGTGGCTGCACGCAGGGCCAAGTTTGTCTGGTCGGTAGGCACCTGGGGATGGGTACAGGTGAGCTGTATCGTCGGCATGCGGCGACGGGTAAGGGTGATGCGATCACACAGATCAACGCTCTGCATGACCATTACCAGTTCATGGAAGCCGTCAGAGCGGTTCCCTACAACTTCGAGATAGAGGTTAATTTTGGCAGCGGCCAACAGAGTACAGGTATTCATATCCCCAAAAGGTGTCGGTTTATGGCGTAATGTCTGCGGCGTGGGTGGTGGGCGACTGTGACTTCACCTGAGCGGGGCTGGTCGGGTCGGTCAGGGGCTGAATGACTTCGCTAACCCGGTTGCTGAGGGTAACCCAGCTGGGAATGCTGATGGCCTCGGCACGGGCTTCTGGGTTGATCTGTAAATCGACCAGAATGTCGGTTAGCGTTTCTCGGTCGATCAGTCCCTTGAGGTTGTTACGCAGCATTTTGCGCTTTTGGGCAAACCCCAACTTCACCAGCTGGTCAAACACCGCAGGTGCCCGCACCGGAATTGGGAACGGGCGGGGGCGGAGCCGGACAACGGCAGACTCGACCTTGGGTGGTGGTTTGAAGGCTTTGGGTGGGACTGGGCAAATCAGCTCACAGTCGGCTAAAAACTGGGCACGTACCGACAGTGCGCCAAAGGTGCGGCTACCGGGGCGGGCATAGAGACGATCGGCAACGTCTTTTTGCAGCAGCAGAACAATGCTGTCGTAGGGTCTCGGGTTAGGGCGTCGCAGCGTGCCCAGCAGCTTCTCTAAAATAGGGCCAGTAATGTAATAGGGAATGTTGGCAACAACCTTGTTGGGATACTGAAAGAAGGGGTGGGGTTCTAACTTAGTATCAAGGTCTAAATCGAGAAAATCACCCTGTATTAGCAAGAACTTCTCTTCTTTTTCAAACTCTGACTTGAGCTGACGGCACAGATCCCAGTCAATTTCTACGGCGACAACGCCCCCGGCCAAGGAGACTAGCCAGCGCGTGAGTAGACCGGTGCCAGGGCCAACTTCGAGAACGCGATCTCGCTTGTTGAGCTCCCCAGCTTCGAGAATGCTGTGGAGAATCTTCTCATCCCGGAGCCAGTGTTGTCCGAATCGTTTTCTCGTTCTTGCCACAGCAGTGCCTTGGGTGCGGAGTTCTGGGGTCGTTGGCTCAAACCTGAGAAGAGACGTTAAACGGATTGAAGTCCGTATCCACATCGTAATGATCGACGTGTTCCTGGCGCTTGAGCCAGTGTGTCAACCAGTAGGTGATCGGGGTAAAGCAAATTTCAACGCCACATTTGAACAGATAGTTCGACACGATGATAATCCACAAATCGGTGCGGCTAAAGATGCCCGCAAAGGCCACAATCACGAAGATGGCCGTATCCAGTACTTGCCCTACTAGCGTAGACCCAATCGTCCGCATCCACAGCTGTCGACCTTGCGTCATGACCTTGAGTTTGGCCATCAGATAGGCGTTGGCAAACTCTCCGACAAAGTAAGCCGTCAGGCTAGCCACAACGATACGCGGCGTCAGCCCTAAAATCTGCTCGTAGGCGGTCTGCCCGTCCCAGTAGCTGGCCGGGGGCAGCGCCCCAACGACAATAAAGGTCAGTGCCATTAACAGTGCTGCAGCAAAACCCAGCCAGATCACCTTGCGAGAGCGTCCGTAGCCGTACACTTCTGTCAGCACATCCCCAAAAATATAGCTGAGGGGAAACAGCAGCGTGCCGCCATCAAAGGTAAAAAAGCCGAAGTCGACAATTTTGCTGGAGGCGACGTTAGAGATGAGTAAGACCGTGACAAACAGCGCGGTCAGGGTATCAAGATGCTTGAATGAGCGCATAGGAAATGGGGCACATAGCGGTGACTGGACGCCCTAGAAACAGGGTTGTCCTGCAAAAGCAGTCCTAGATTTTACTATTCCAGCTCTGCCAACGGCGCGTCGTGTTGTGAATCTCTACAGCTCAGGAAAAGCCTTCTGATGCTAGGGGTGCATCTCTGTCGTCGGGTAGGGGTAGCAGACTGATAAAATTTTCAGAATAGAAATGCTTCGTTTGAAATGCTTCGTTTGAGAAGCCCCTAACCCTGTTTGCTGTCCGCACCACCGGTACTCAACCATGTCTGAGCTTACAGACCGCTCTACGGAAGCCACTACCCCCCTGGCGACAAGCCCCCTACGGTGCTTCACGGGTTCGCTAGTCGCTGGGACGTTGGGTCTGTTGATGTATCGCATGATGGTGGCGATCGCCACGACCTTTGCCAACAAGCCGGTCACTTCAGACAACCCCACCGTCATCTCCCTTTCCAGTGCAGTTCGAACGCTGGTAACGGGCATGGTTGCCCTCGGGGCTGGCGTCTTTGGGATTGCAGCGCTGGGGCTGCTGCTGTTGGGTATTCAGATTCTATTCAAACGGCTGCGCGGCGAGAGCGCTTGAGACGGCTGTCCTAGCGATTACAAGTGCCAGGTTAACTGTCGACCCAATGCAAACTTAAGCAGTGCCCTTGGGTTGGCATTCCCTTTCAGGACTGGCCAACGTAGATACTTATTGAGCAACAGGCGACCCAGCCCTTTGACTCGGGCGTAGGCGCGAGTTTTGAGTACCGACTCCGTTGCTCCGTAGGGGGGCGTGAACGCCAGTGGTCCGTAGAGCACGTCAGCTCGGTGGCTAGCGCTGAGGCGATAGGCTTCGTGTTCGGGGTTAGGTTGACCGCCGTGTTCGCCATAGTTGCGCCAGGGCACGTAGTTCGAGAGGTTGCGATCGCGCAGGTAATATTCAATGCCAGAATCCCAGGGGGAGTAGGCCGTCGGTCCGGGGTCAGCCGTCACCTCGTCGGCCAACGCTAGCAGTAACTGAGCGCTCTGGGCGGTAATCACGTAGGCAACCATAGCTGTCGAGTAGCCCTGGGCATGGCCCGACTCGGTAATGGTGTAGATTTGCGAGGCGCAGGTGTATAGCCAAGCGATGCCCAAGGCGTTGTCCGCAGGATCGAAGGGGGGCGGTAGCTCACCAAAGTTAGCTACTGGCACAAAATCCGCTTCAACGATTAGCGTCGGCTGGTCACTTTCCAAGGCGCGCTGCCAAGCCTGACGATGGTTTAGCAGGCAAAGATAGCTGCGGGCGTAGGTCGCGTATTCGGGCTGATGAACCTGCCGGAGAACTGTGCAGCGACAGCCTGCTGTGTCCAGGGTTTGGGTCAGCTGAGTGGTGTCTTCGCGATAGGCAATAATTAATGTCTGACCAATGCAGTCCACTAGGTGAGGGGCTGATGACTGAGCGAGCGAAGCGTTTAGTAATGTCGTCATTGAGCCAGAACCATGCCTAGAATGTGCCAGCTCCAGCCCCCATAGGCTCAGAACCTGCCTTTGCTGTGATAACAGAATTAGATATGGATTGTCAGTGCCATAGCCGTCGAAGGGTTGGTTAAAGCATTCGACGGCGTCGAGGGGCTTCAGTGTTAAAAACTTCAGTGTCAGAAACTGTCCCTAGCAACTCGACGAATGCAATAAAGCCAAGTGCAGTATGCCCGCCAAGCAAGGTCGCCTTCTCTGCGGCGTAGATTCTTTCGACAGAAAGACGCCTAAAGTACTGTGCTAACCCTCAAAATAAAGAGGCGTAGCAGACAGGCATGTAGCAGACAGGCATAGAGAGATGACAGTAGGTATTTGGGTATTGGGCGATCAGCTTTGGCTGGGGCAATCGGCGTTGGCAAGCTGCCCGGGTACAGCGCCAGTCATTATGATCGAGTCGCGCCAGCATGTGCGGCAGCGCCCGTACCACAAGCAAAAGCTGGTACTGGTGTGGTCTGCCATGCGCCACTTTGCCCAAGAACTAGAAGCGGCAGGTTGGCCGGTCACTTACGAGAGTTCACCCGACTTTGTCACCCCCCTAAAAAAGTGGATTCAGCAGCAGGGCATTACCGAACTGCGGCTGATGACCCCGGCGGATCGACCCTTTACACAATTTCTCCAAAGTCTGGACCTGTCCTGTACGCTAACGCTGCTGCCCAATACTCACTTCCTCTGGTCCACGGATGACTTTAACGATTGGGCTAGCCGCCGCAAAGGGCTGCTGCTGGAGTCGTTTTACCGAGAAGGCCGTAAGCGGTTCGACCTGCTGATGGAGGGCAAGGATCCGACGGGTGGCCAGTGGAACTTTGACAAAGACAACCGTAAGCCGCCCAAAGGCAAGCTGGACACGCCAGAACCACTCTGGTTTGAGCCCGATGAGACGACTCAGTCCGTGATTGAGCAGGTGGAAACAGCAGACTGGCCCACCTTTGGTGAGGTGGGTTCGTTTGGCTGGGCGGTGAACCGTGAGCAGGCGCTTCAGGTGCTGGACAACTTCATTACCATACGGCTCAAGACCTTTGGACCCTATCAAGACGCCATGGTTACCGGGGAAGACACCCTGTGGCACGCGCTGCTGTCTCCCTATCTCAACCTGGGTTTGCTGCATCCGTTGGAGGTGATTGAAGCGGTTGAAGCGGCCTATCATGCCGATAACCTACCGCTGAACAGTGTCGAAGGCTTTATCCGTCAGGTTTTGGGCTGGCGGGAGTACATGCGGGGACTATACAACTACGTCGATGAGGACTATCCGGACCGCAACTGGTTTGAACATGATTTGCCCTTACCCGAGTTCTTTTGGACGGCGGATACCGACATGAACTGCCTACACCAGACCCTCGACCAGCTGAAACGCACCGGCTATGCTCACCACATTCAACGGCTGATGTTGCTTAGCAACTTTTCCCTGATTGCGGGATTCTCGCCCCAGGCCGTCGAAGATTGGTTCCATGCGGCCTTTATTGATGCCTACGACTGGGTGATGCAAACGAACGTGCTGGGCATGGGGTTGTTTGCCGATGGTGGTGTGCTAGCGACTAAGCCCTACGCAGCATCGGCTAACTATGTGAACCGAATGAGCGACTACTGTAAGGGCTGCCAATATAACCACAAAGCGAGGACTGGGCCGGATGCCTGTCCGTTTAACTTCTTCTACTGGGACTTTCTGCATCGGCACCGAGACAAGCTGCAAAACCAAGGCAGAATGAACTTTATTTTGAAAAATCTTGACCGCATGTCCGAAACAGAGTTGACCAATATTCGACAGGCGGCAGCCGACTGGCAGGCCGAACATTGTGAATAATGGCTATCGCTTCGTCTTTATTAGTGCCGGTATAAAAAAGACGGGATAGTGATTTGTGGCGTATTTGAGTCTTCACCGTTGAGACGTGCCCAATGCGCGAGAATGTATAGATCTACGGCTATCAGTTTGACGATTTGCAGGTTTTCTACACTTAAGTCAGCGTTTTTATCCTAAAGCTGAGGCTTAACTAGCCAAAGTTGGTGCTTGCTGTGATCTCATCCCCAATCTTGATAGCCTTCATGAATTCTTTCAAAAGGTAAAGATGCGGCGATCTACGCATAATTGCTGAGCCGATCTACGCAGACTCACGTAGTATAGGACTAACTGTTGAACCCATGAGTTGGCAGCTTGAAACGCTGCTATCTCATGGGTTAACAACTGCCTACCCAGGGTGTATCTGGCTAGAGCAGGGTGCACTGCACTGCAGTGTTATCACTGCCCACAACCTACGAGAAGCTCAAAAGGGGTGCATCTGTTTTTTCTTCAGGGTCAACGACATTTTATGTATTTACCTTGAGTGCTCTACTGTTTTGACTTACGCGCTATATTTCAGCTTTGTAGTCTCCTAGGTAACGGTCTGTCTTGCTATCTCTGTATTCTATTTATTCTGCTAAATTTCCAAATCACCAGCCGCCAGTTGATGCATAGTGGCCTGTCTAATGATATGTGTCCGGCTTGAGAAACGGCCGCGTTGATGGCCTTGAACGAAAATCGTCTCAGCATAGTTATTTTGTTATTTTTCCTGGCGCTGGCACATCAGCGGTTCATGGCTGTGGTTAACTCAGGCGGAACGGTTTGCGTTGCCGTTCTGGCGTTGCCATATCGGGTGTGTGTTCATAGCTGCGGCCTCCTCAAATGACGAGTGGCTCGAGTTTCTGTAGAAAGTCATCACAAGCTCCCGGACGGCTTAAAATTCTTCGTATATAGGTTAAGGAAGCCAGATAGCCCCAGGCACAGATTTGTGTTTGTCGAGCGCTGCTGGCGTCTTGCACTCGGTCATGGGCTGATTTGCAGCAGGTTCGCTGTGGGCATTGGAGTCAGACAATGATTGAATCTCGGTATTATCATCCCCGCAAGTATTACCGTCGGCTAGGTCGACGGTGGACCAGCTTACTATTGTTGCCGCTGCTAGCCACAGGCTGCTACCCAGCTATTGGTGAAGAGGCTGGGACCAGCTGCCGTGTTCAGTCTTTGCAGGCTAGTAACGAAGTGTCGGAATTGTCGCTTCCCCAGCAGAAGCGCGGCAATCCGATGCTGGTTCCCACCTGGATTACCTATAAAGAACGGTTTATTCAGAGCGACGGTCGGGTGGTGGATCGAGAAGATCGCGATCGCACCGTTTCTGAAGGGCAGGCCTACGCCATGCTGCGGGCGGTGATGATCAATGACCGGCCGACCTTTGAGCGGACCCTGAGCTGGGCTGAGGCCAACTTAGCTCGCGCTGATGATTCTCTCTGGGCCTGGCACTGGGGGGAAGCCGCCGATGGTCAGTGGCAAATTCTAGACCCCGCCTTCGCTACCGATGCTGACATTGACGCGGTGACCGCCCTGATTCTGGCGGCTCGTCGCTGGAACTGCTCGGCCTACATGGATTTAGCAAAGACCAAGCTAGACGATATCTGGGAATTGAGTACCGTTAGTGTCGCTGCCGACCAGCGCCATTTGCTGCCTGGTCCTGCCGAAGCCTTTTGGAAAGGGGACGAACTGGTACTGAACCCGTCCTATTTTGCGCCCTACGCCTTTCGTCTGTTTGCTCAAGTAGACCGCCGGGATTGGCTCAGCTTGGTGGATACGGGGTATGACCTACTCGCAGAGTCCACCGCTGTCTCGTCAGCAGGGTTGCCCAGCGATTGGATTCAGCTCAACCTACAGACAGGCACCTACACCCCTGTAACGGCTATTGACACATTGGAGTCTCGCTATAGCTTTGACGCCTTTCGGGTCTGGTGGCGCGTTGCCTTAGATGCAGCATGGTTCAATGCGCCCGCAGCCGAGGCGTTTCTGGCATCAAACCTGGACTATTTAGAAGCGCAGTGGCAAAGCGACGGTGCGATCGCGGCTCGACTGACGCTAGAGGGCGAAGCCTTGGTGGACTACGAAACCACCGCGCAATACGCCATGCTCTATCCGGCGCTACAAATCACTTCGCCGTCCCTAGCGGGAGAGATTTATCGTCAGAAGTTGTTGCCCAGTTACGAGCAGGGGTTCTGGGACAACAATACCGCCTACTATGCCCAAAATCTGGCATGGTTTGGGTTACTGCCGCTCTCCCCACCGCCAGAGATCCAGCCCTAGCCTTCTGGCGGCGTTAGGGTGTCACAAGTCCAATGTCACAGCCCAATACGGTACCCGCCGCGTCCCCTTCCCCCTGCGCCCTTGCCCCAAATTTGACTAGGACAAGACTGACCCGCGCATCCTTTGGGTTCTAGACCTCAATTATGACCTATCCCAATCCATAGATTGGGGCTATTGATGGCTACTCGCCACAGGTTAGATTTTCAAAATCGCAGCTATAGATTGTTGGTTCCTGCCAGCTGAGGGGAATCTCCAGCAGGTCTCTGGAACCGGTAATGCCTTGACCTACAAATAACAGCAGGGCCACGCAGTTCAAGGCAATGTGGACATTGCGCCATTGCTTGGATTTATAGATTTCTGGGAGAATAGCCAGCGAAATAATCATTAGCGTTGCTGCGACCATGCCGTAGTAGTAGTGGGAGACCTGCCATTCATAAGTCCGCCTGAAGACGCCATCTTGAGAGCCAAGAATCCACAGCCCAGCGGTAGTCAAGGTGGCAAAGGCGGCTCGCCAGCTTTTTGCCGATGCCCGATACAGCATCACCAATGAAGCAATCGTCAAGGCAAACATGGCCAGAATAAATATTGCCTCAAAAGGTTTTTCTGCGAAGAGATTACTACGCGTGACGTTCTTATAAATGGGCTGAGCAATACCGATCAGGGCCAGCCCCACAACAAACGCCGTTAGCCACCGACCCACACTGACGTGAGCGCTACCGACGGTAGGCGGAATGCGGCTTTTTTCTTTCGCCATGGTCTTGAGCCGACGCTGGCGAGTCTGCCAAGCAAAGTAAACGGCTGTACCGATTGTCGGGAAAACCAGCACAACAGCCAGAATGGGATGGAGTAGTCTCAGCCAGTCGCTTGCTGTCATGGGAGCCTCTTAGAAAAGAACATCATTCTTTTTTACCCTGAGTTCAGCAAAGCTGACAGAGAAAAAATTAAAAGTTTGAGCTGAGTGTGCTGCTACATCTCGGCAACAGCTCAGACCGTTCTTAGGAAACTTTCAGGTCAAACTCAAGTGCCTATAGTAGATTCGGTGTGACCCATGTCGCTAGAGTGTTCTAATCATAGACAGGCTTCAGAGAGGCCTGTGGCGAGTCTATAGGGTCCGGGGCTATCGGTTTAGAAAGACGTCAGTGATTGGCCCTCGGATCAATCCGCTGAGCTCCATGATTCGTACAGTGTTTAGTCGCATGGACCTAGCCTTTTAGCTAAGGCCGTGTGAGCAGATCCCTTACGGAATCCACCATTCCGATCATTGAAGGCAACTAACTATTGAATGAAGGACAGTGAGCATGCAATCTAGCCAGGTTCGACAGCGACAGCTTCAGCGACAGGGACTTTCAATTTCGAATGCCACACTGCTCATGGTTGCGGTAACAACAGTGGCCCTAGGAGTTGTTTTGGCCTGGTTTACGGGGGAAGGGCGAACGGCTCAAATTTTTGCGCAGCTCAATCAGCTTCAGCAATCACCGCCACTCTGGTTAGAAGTGCCGATGGCAACCGGGCATTATCTGCTACTGCCAACAGTGGTGCTATTTGTGGTGGCCTATGCGATTACGCGTGTGTCGCCTCGTCCTAAGTTTTGGTCACGTCTGGTTGTCGTTAGTATTTTGCTAGTGCTGGTAGCCCGATACCTGCTATGGCGATCGCTGAGCACGCTGAGTCTAGATACTCCAGCCAATGGTGTCTTTAGTCTGCTGCTGTTCAGCATGGAAATGCTGGGACTGGGGACCAATATTATTCAACTTTGTTTGCTGCTGCGCGTGCGCGATCGCCAGCAGCAGGCCGATCAGATGCAGCAAGCGGTAGACCAGGGGGCCTTTGTGCCTAAGGTTGACGTTTTTATTCCCACCTACGACGAACCCGCCTTTATTCTTAGGCGGACGGTGATTGGCTGTCAGGCTATGGAGTACCCGCGCAAAACGGTCTATCTGTTAGACGATACGCGTCGCCCTGAGATTCGGGCGCTGGCGGCTGAGCTAGGTTGCGAGTATCTGACCCGCCCCGATAACCATCACGCTAAGGCTGGAAATCTGAACCATGCCATTGCCACTACCGATGCAGACCTGATTGCGTCGTTTGATGCCGACTTTGTGCCAACGCGGAATTTTCTCCAGCGGACGGTGGGCTTTATTCAAGACCCCAAAATCGGTCTAGTGCAGACG
>CAWUKV010000036.1:0-31001 GCA_963923025.1 uncultured bacterium | reverse complement strand
GATCGCGTCAATCTGAGCTTTGGCAATAAGGCTCTATTTGGGCTAAGCCTAGACAGCTTTGGTGCAGGGGCAAACGTGCTAGAAGCCAACGCCAGTGGTGACGAAACCTTTGACCTGACTGGGCTAAGCGGCACGGTGACAGCGACGTTCTCGATTTACCGGGAAGCTACGTTTGACAACGTAGTGGGACTGTACCGCACCAACGCCAACGGCGATGTACTCGATGAGATGGGTACAGTCGTGGCGACGGTGGGGGCTACTAACTATGAAGCCGCTGCCCTGACCCATCAGGTCGGCGTCGATTTGTCCGGGCAAAATGGTCAAAAAGTTGTTGTGGGCAACGTGGATATTGTGGCGGGCGGCTATCTGTCGGCTTTCCTGATTGCTAACCCTAGCGGTGGCGATCGCGCGGTTTACTTCTCCCGCACGGGGGCGAACAGCGATGGTCAGGACCACAGTAAAATTCTGGGTAACAACACCATTGGCTTCGAGGACATGGCAGGACTGGGCGATGCAGATTATGACGATGTCATTGTCAGCGTTGCGTTGGCGTAGGCGGTATAGCTGAAGCTATTGCTAGCTTGCTAGCTTGCTATACATTGTCCCTTTCAGTGGAAGAAAGCTTCAGAAAAGAGTACGCGCCTTGTTCTCACTGGTGTGTACTCTTTTCTTTTATTCTCATCTTATTTGATGCACGTATAAAAAAAGAATGGGAACTACGTATTCTTTAGATAGTCAGTTGTCCTTTTAAGCTTGTACCAGGCTTTAGAAAATCGTTCTGCCTAGATGACTTTACGGAGAAGAGTAGTTTAGACGAGTGGACAGCTCACGCTTCTCGTCGAGAAATTTACCCTTGATTCTCTAAATACACCTATGGCAGAACTACTAGTCACTAATCTTAACGATGACGGTTCCGAAGGATCGCTTCGAAATATTCTGGCAACGGCTAACGGTAACGGTGAGTTTGACACAATCACATTCGACAGTTCGCTCGAGGGTACCATTACTCTTGCAAGTGGTCAGCTTGAGATCACTGAAGGCGTTAGTATCAACGGTGGTGGGAAGATTACGATTGACGGTGCTGACGCGTCTCGGATCTTTCTCATTGACGATGGCACAGCTGCAGTAATTAACGCTGGGCTGACTGGTCTAACGTTGCAAAATGGTAAGTCAGATGGTACTTCAACTGCGGATCGCGGTGGCGCTATCTACAGCACAGAGAGTTTGACAATTACCGATAGCAGCATCTTAAACAATGAAGCCGCAGGTGCTAGCAATGATGCAGGTGCTATCTACCTTGATTCTTCAGGCGGAACTCTGACAATCAGAAACAGCATCATTACTGGTAATAGCGCTGAGGGTGATGCCGGTGCAATTCGAATTAATAATGGCACTTTAGCAGTAGAAGATACCCTGATTCGTGGTAACACTGCTGGAAATAATTTTGACTCTATTCAGCTGAATGGTGGTACAGGTTCAGCGCTTCGTAGCACAATCTTTGGTACGAGATCAGCTGAATTGGTCGATACTGATACAACTAACCTCTTCGACGACGATGCAAACGCGGCTCTACCTACTGTAAGCGTTTCGATTGACCCTACTGCTGGTACCGAAGGTGACGGTAATGACATTACGCTGACCATCTCTACTAACGAGACTAAGGGTGTTGGTAAAACTGTTGATCTTGCCGCTTCTGGTACGGGTATTACTGCCAGCGACTTCGACACAGCGATTCCTACAACTGTAACGCTTGACAATGCTGAAGCAAGTGAAACTGTTGTCTTCAAACTAAATAGCGATGGAGAAGTTGAGGCGGCAGAAACTGCGACCTTTATCATTAGCTCGCCCACTGAAGGTGCTACCGTTGCCACTGCCATTGTTGATGTATCTTTCGCCGTTGATGGTTAAGAAGGCGGTGGCGGTGTTGGTGGCGGTGACGGTGGCGGTGACGGTGGCGGTGGCGATGGCGGTACTGGTGGCACCAGCAACCCTGGCACGCTAACGCCGGGTGAAGGTAATACTGTTACAGTCGATTTCGAAGAGGCTAACTCGCTCCAGTTCAATATCGAGGAGTTGGGCATCGACGGTATTCAAGAGCTGAAGGTCTTCAAGACTGACGCTTCTGGTGCTAATCCCGAGCTGCTGAAAGAGTTCTCTCTGCTGCTGCCCGACGGTGACCTCAGTGGATTCTCTCCTAACATTGGTGTCAGTGGCCTGGCCGATGGTGAATCCTTCAAGGTGGAGTTGACTGGTCCCGGCGGTACGGTAGTGGGTACGCCTGTGCTAGAGAATGGCATCCTCAGTCTGAAGTTTGGGAGCTCCTCGCTGAAGGCTAGTCTGGTAACTGCTAGTACTGACCCTGGCGACGGTACCCTCACGTCCACTGACGGCGATGAGTTCTTTGATCTACAGGGTGCAGCAGGTAGCCTCAGTGCAACAGTCACCGTCTACAGCGAAGCGGACTTCAACAACGTGGTTGGCTTCTACAAGATGACCGCAGCAGACGGCAGTGTTACTGACGGTCTGGGTAACGTACTGATGCCCGGCGATGCAGGCTATAAAGAGGCGGCACTGGCCCAGAAGCTAGACTTCACCGTCTCTGGTCAAGATGCTGGTGTCACCACTCAAGATGTCACCATCGAAGGTGGCGGCTTCCTGGGCGTGTACCTGATTTCTAACGGTACTGACCCCTCTGTCAACGATGTGTTCTTCGGCCATGCGGGTGCCAACGGCGGCAACGACCACGTTAAGCTGCTAGGTGACAACACCTTCGGCTTCGAAGACCAGGCTGGCCTGGGCGATAGCGACTTCAACGACATGATCGTCAATGTTGACTTTGCATAGGTGAGAGTTGGCTTCGGCGGTGGCCTATTACAGAAAGTCAGAAGGATAAAGTCAGAAGTCAGAGTCCAGGTAGGCTAAGCTTTACAGTGCTCTCGAATGGTTTTTGTACTTTTGCTTCACTGTGCTAGCTACCGCTGAAGTTAGAGTCTGACGACGCTAGGCCCCCTTGGCGGTACATTTGTCTGACTCAGTTTAAGTAGGGTTGTTGAAACGAGGCTGCACGCGTGTGGTCTCGTTTTCTTGTGTGTCTTTACTGATTTGAAAATTCTCGACTTAGCCAGCGCCGCAGGTCTGCCCAGCGCCGCTCTAGCCAGGTTAAAGCCTGGTCTACCCACCTCAACAGCTGCTCTAGCGGATGGAGAATATAAACACTTTCGAGGACGTCGGCTTCCCAGGCGGTGGCCGCCGGTAAAGCGCTGGCTGCGGGGGCTGGCGGTAACTGCGTGCTCTGTTGGGGTGGAGCTAAGTTATTCGGAATGTGGGCCGCTGCCAAATCGCTGGGCTGAACCGTCTGAAGCGAACCGCTGACCGTGGACCGCCAGGGGAAGAGCTGCCGAGGACGCTGCTGAGGCGTTTGACCGGGCAGGGCGGCGGCGTCTGCCGAGGGTAGCTCGGGCGTTTGGACAAACTGCTGCCAGTAAGCTTCGATCCACAGCAAAATCTGCTGGAGTAGGTACGCCTGATGGGTGGGGTTAAGGGCTGACCCAACTTGGTTGTTAGGGCCAATCAGCTGGAGCGATCGCGAGTCAACATCGCTGGCAATACCCTGAACCGTTAGCGCGGCAGATGTAGGGGAACCTAGCCCCGGCCATCGCCCTCTGCGCCACCAGCGCACCAGTGGCCCGCCTTCTGGGGGAAGCTGCCACTGGCGCACCAAAGTCAGAGCCTGAATCACTGGCTGGTCAGCTGCGATCGCGGGGGGAATTTCATTCGTAACCGGGGCCGTTAGTGAAGCGACTGAGTCTGGAGTGTTAGCTGATGAATCGCGCAGCCGATTGAGCAGGCGACCGGGGGCGCTACCGATTTGTTGCCCAGCGGTTCTGGCGGTGCGCAACAGCACATAGACTGGGTAGAGCGTCGCCTGTGCCCCCCGCAGTACGGCAGACTTAGCCAGCCGCCAGGCCTGCCGCTGCCGCTCCATGCCCTGCTGAAACTGGCTCAACACCAGCCGTAGCAACCGGCTTTGATAAGGGCGAGAAGAAGAGGGCATAACGGTGGGGCGAAGGGATGGGCAGCACAGGGCTGACCTGTCGCTACTCTATTGTGATCTTACCGCCTGAGCCTGACATGTCCGCTCCTGACCCCGGTTCCCCCAGCTTTGTTCAAACCCTACAGCGGCTGCGCAGCCTTAGCCAGCAAGACTGTCAGCCCCACTGGCAGTATCACTCAGGGGACCTGCCCCTGGTGCAGGTGTTAGACACCGGGAGTAGCTGGCCGACTGTGACCTTAAACGACCGTCAGCACGTGGCTTGGGCGCGAGGGCGACAAGTACTGTGGCTGTATCAGAGGCTGCACGTTCCTCCTTATCTGCGGGGGTATGCGCTGGCGGGGTTGACGCTGCGGTTGTCGCTGGTGTGGTGGGCTGACGATGCTCAAATTTTTGTAAATGGCGAGCTAGCCCGCTGCGGCGACCTGTTTGATTACTTCACGCGCCTGTGTCTCACGCCACAGGCCATTTCAGAGACGGTCTACACCCTGGCGATACGGCTAGTAAGTCCGGGGCACGATGATGGGGCATTGGTGCGATCGCGCCTGCTTTACGAAGTCACCGATTCTGATAACTGGCCCAGTCCCGAACCGGGCTTTGTCGCCGATGAGCTGGCTGCGCTGGGGCACTACGTCCAGGCCCTGGCCCCGGACCGGATGACCGAGCTTGAAACAGCGACAAACCAAATCGACTGGTCAGTCCTAGACGGCAAATTAGAACTCCAGGTCCAGCGTCGTGCCTTTCACCAATCGCTAGCTCAGGTGCGACAGCAGTTGTCGGCCTTGGGGCAGTGGGTGCGGCAGCGACAGATTAGCTGCACCGGCCATGCCCACCTGGACATGGCGTGGCTGTGGCCTGTGGCCGATACCTGGCAAGCGGCAGAGCGTACCTTTGAATCGGTGCTGAGGCTCCAGCAAGACTTTCCTGAGCTGACCTATACTCACTCCAGTCCGGCCCTATTTGCTTGGCTGGAGGCTAACCGTCCAGAGTTGTTCAACCGCGTGCAGCAGCAGGTCAAGGCGGGGCGGTGGTCGATTGATGCCGGACTGTGGATCGAGCCAGAGCTAAACATTATCAGTGGAGAAGCGATCGCGCGGCAGATTCTCTATGGGCAGCGCTACTGCCAGGATAAGTTTGGCACCATCAGCACGATTGCCTGGTTGCCCGATACCTTTGGCTTTTGCCACCAGCTGCCTCAGCTGCTGAAGCTGGGCGGCATTGAAGTGTTTGCCACGCAGAAGCTGCGGTGGAACGATACCACTCAGTTTCCCTACGAGCTGTTTGAGTGGGTAGGGCCAGATGAGTCTCGGGTGCTGGGCTGGACGTTGCCGCCGATTGGAACGGACTTTGACCCGGTGCAAATTGCAGAATATGCGGCCCAGTGGGAGGCTCAGACGGGCCTTCCCCATGCATTTTGGCTGCCGGGTGTGGGCGATCATGGTGGTGGGCCAACACGGGAGATGTTGGAGACGGCGCGGCGGTGGGCTGAGTCGCCGCTGTTTCCGCAGGTAGGGTTCACTCAGCCAGGAGAGTTTGTTGGGGCGGTGAGGGCTTGCTTGAATGGGCGGGCTGCAGGTGTTGGGCCAAGCCAAGGGGACGAGCTATCTCGGGATGTTGGGTTGCGCGAGTCGGTGGGGGCTGATGACGAGTTAGTGAAACAAGGGCGCTTGACCCGACCTACGGGGAACATACTCCCTCAATGGAACGATGAGCTGTATTTAGAGCTGCATCGGGGCTGTTACACCACCCATGCCGACCAGAAACGGTACAACCGACGCTGCGAAGATTTGTTGTACGAGGCAGAGCTATGGGCAACGCTGGCCCAGCGGCTGGTGCAGCATCCTTACCCCAAGGCCCAGTTAGAACAGGCCTGGAAGATGGTGTTATTTAATCAGTTTCACGATATTCTGCCCGGTTCTGCTATTCCAGAGGTGTTTGAGGATGCTAACTGCAGCTGGCGAGAGGCCAAATCGATTGCAGAAGAACAGCTTTCGTTAGCCGTTCGACAGATAACAAAACATTGCGTGGCCGGTCTAACGCTTTCGCCCGACGCTCATCCCCTAATTGTTTTTAATGCGCTGAACTGGAGCCGAACAGAGGTTGTGGGGCTCCCAGATGCCGGAGGAAAGAACTGGCAAATCTACGATGGACACGGACAATTGGTGCCGTGTCAGCCATTAAAAACGGAGCTAACTAGCGGTTCAACAACAGAACTGGTTAGTGCAGAAGATACCTTAAAGCAACAGTCACGAACGGGATTTAGAGCCACTGTCCCGGCTGTCGGTTATGCTGTGTACTGGTGCTATCCGTCTGCTGACAGCCCTCCCATTGGCAAGGGCGATGTTGCAACGACAACTGCCGCAACGACAACCTACGACCTTGAGAATGTTCACTTGCACGTGAGTATTTGCGCTAAGACTGGAGAGATTTTGAGCCTGTTTGACCGGGCTCAGCAGCGCGAGGTGCTAAGTAGTCCAGCCAATCAGCTGCAAATCTTTGCTGACAGCGGGCAGTATTGGGATGCCTGGAATATTGCCCCCGACTACGAAGCGCATCCTCTGCCTGCCGCCCTGCTGGAATCCGTGACGTGGCTAGAGCGCGGTCCGCTACGACAGCGTTTGCAGGTGCAGCGACGCCTGGGCCAGTCTCGGGTTACCCAAGTCTATTGTTTAGAGGCGGGTTCGCCCCTTCTCAAAATCGAAACAGAAGTGGACTGGTGGGAGACGCAGGTGCTGTTAAAGGTAAACTTTCCCACGGCCTTTAGCGCCGATGCCGCGACGTATGAAGCCCCGTTTGGGGCAACTGTTCGGTCTACCCACACGCCACCGCCGGGACCGGTATCAGGTCCAGCGCCAGACTCAGTGGCAGACTCTGAAGAGGAGGCCACGCTTGCCCTTCCTTATGCTAGCGCCCATGCAAAAACAAAGTGGGAGGTTCCGGCCCTGCGCTGGGCTGACTTGACCGACCCAGACCTGAACTATGGTTTGAGTATTTTGACGGACGGCAAGCACGGGTTTGATGCCCGCCCCAATCAGCTGCGGCTGACGCTGCTCAAGGCTCCGTTGTGGCCGGACCCCGAGGCGGACCGGGGGGTGCATCGGTTTACCTATGCGCTGTTTCCCCACGCGGGGAGCTGGCAGCAGGCTAAGACGGTAGAGTATGCCAGAGCGTTGAACGTGCCGCTGAGGGTTTGTGAAGGAGAGGGGGCGAGGAACCTTGAAACTAGTGCGCAAAAGAAAGGCCAATCCGGCGCAGAATCTGGAGGAAGCCGAGGCTCGTTCCTAAAGGTGAAGAATGCGGTACTGGCGGCGTTGAAGCCTGCGGAGGATGGCGATGGCGTAATTTTGCGTTGCTACGATGCGACGGGTGAGGGGATTTCGCCAGAATTTGAGTCCAGTTTGGGGCTGGAACTTGGGGCTGAGCTAGATGTGTTGGAGCGGCCTTTGGCCGATAGTGGCGGACCGCGACCGTATCAGATTTGGACCTATCGGTTGAATGGCGGTTAGCGTTTGACCGATTTATTGAGCGCGTGTAAGTTTTGAGGCATCATGCCCAGTTCTAAATCCCCAACCGGGCCTTCATTAGTTCATAGAGGACTCGAGAGAGTTCTCTACGCTGGAGTTGTCGATTATCTTGTGGGGTGTGGGCAAAAGCTTGAACATAGGCTTGGGGCATGGCGTTTTTGACGATGTAGCCCAGCTGGCGGCGGGTAATTGGCGAGTTGGGGGCAAACCGTCCGCCCCTTAGTCCCGCAACAATGCCCTGAGCTTTGAGGGTTTCGATGGCGCTGTAGGCCCAGTGACGACCGGGCAGCACATCGCTAAAGCTGGGCTGAGCGGGGGCAATTTTCTCTAGCTCTAGCAGGTTGACGATGGCGGCAGACACTACCGCCCGACTGACTGGCGCATGGGGCCGAAAGTGCAAATTCTTCTGGTTTTCACTGCGGACAATGGCCGCTGCTGCCATTACTTGAATGGGCTCAAAATCAGGGTCTGTATGGGATATATCGTCAAACCAAAAGATGGGAATGCCGTTACGGGTCAAAAAGCCCTGGAGCTTGCGTAGGTGAGCCGGTGTGGTCACAACTTGGCTTACTTCTTCGCCGGTCCATACCGCGTACACGGCCAGCAGACCGCTGGCTTCGCCAATGGCCCACTCCATGGGGTGCATGCGGTAGGCGGCGTTGGTGATGTGTGTGGTGCCAATGCTTTTGGCGGATAGGATGAGGCCATCGGCACTCTGGGGGACGAGTGACCCAGCGGGTAGGGTAAACGGCAGGGCAATCACGTCCTTGCCCTTGGGGCTCACGTGCCCGTCCACCAGGTTGCCGTGCAGGTCGAGGTAGTGATAGTCGCCAATGCCCAGACTGTCCGTAAAGCAGCGCGATCGCGCCTCCCCCATAAAGAAAGATTCGGCCACGTCCTCATGACGAATGGTGGTGAGTGCCACGCCCCGACGGGCCTCACGAATGTAGGGCTCCAGGGCAATGCCGTCTTGGGTCCAGGTGAGGTCACCGCGCGGCTTCAGGTCCGCAGCGCCGCCTTGGGTTTGCAGGTAGTGAATGTAAGCGCGGGCGCGATCGCGGGCACGGGCAATCTGCTGCCGTCGCTGTTCCGGTCCATGCCCAATCAGGTAGCCGTTGCGGTAGTCGTTGCCGCAGAAGGCGTGGGAGCCTGCCGCCGGGTTGGCCGAGGTGCCCCAGTTAATCACCGCCACATCGCCCACAGAGACTGTGTTTTCGGCCAGACTGTGGCGCAGCAGCCGCCGATAGCGAAAAATACCGAAGGGGTTAAAAAAGTCTCGCTTGCTCCAGCCCTGGGGCTTTTTGACCCAGAACAAGCTGGTGAACTCGCTCCAGTTGAGCCAGCTGGGCAGGCTGGGGTCCGTGGGCTTACCAATGGGAACGCCACGTCCCGGCGACGTGCGCTCGACTAGCACATCAAAGGTGAAGGACTGCTGGCATTCTGGCCGGGCATCCGTTGGCAAAATTGCCTCGCCCGTTTCGTCTCGCGCCTCTTGTCCGACGCGGGAGGGCAGCTTGGCCAGCTCTAGCAGTTCGCCCAAGTCCGTTGCTTCTAGGGTGACCTTGGCCGTCACCGAAAAGTAATTGCCGTTGGGCCGGTGGCGAAACTTTACCCCCTGAATCCGGGGGCGATCAGGGTTGCTGGTGTCTTGAATGACCTCGGTTGGGTCGCTATCGGGAATCAGAGTCAGCTTACCGCTGCGCAGGTAGGGCATTAGTGGTTCGTTGAGCGCGGTTGCTGCCACAGTGGGGGTGACTGCAATGGGGCCGACCCACCCCCCACCTGGGTTGGCCACAACTCGTCCGCGGACCGGCTGTAGCTGCCGCTGTCGCTGCCGGAATTGCTTTTGCGCAATTGAAATGCCAAACTCTTCGCCAGCGACCGTCATCAGTCCGGCCTGGGTTTTGAGCAGGTGGCTGTCGTCTGAAGCAGGCAGGGCCTGGGCGGTAAACTGTCCGCCGACCACGCGCTGCGGCTGTACCAAACACACATCCAGGTTCATTTTTAGTGCTGTCAGGGTCGCCGCATAGGCGGCGGTTGACCCACCCACCACCAGAATGGAGGTGGTCAACGCCGCCCCGGAGGCCGGTCGCTCAAACGTGTCCTCAGAAAAAATACCGTTTGTCTGTTGAACTGTTCGAACCATCGTGCCTCCGGCGGCTATATTGCACCCGAATGTTTGTATTTCTGACAAGCTATCGCTTAGCAAAGATGCAAACATCATGGCGTTGGCTACGCGGATGAGCGCGAGTTGTCAGCATCTTTTTACAAAGTTACAGACGGTTGGGGATGCGCGGCTAAATCTTGTTCCGGCTGAATTGGCGTAAGGACAAAGGGAAAAAGTACGTCCGTAGATGCACGGATTCAGTTGTGGCATAAATAAGCCAAACTTGATGGAAAGGGTGCGAAAAAACACGGATATACTGGGTTCAACTAAGGTTTTATGGCGCTACTCCCCCTTGTTACGACCCAGGCCGTTCTACGACAAGTCAAAATTCTTACGCCGTCTTAGCAATGCATCGACGTCTTCTGGGCAAGATTCCCCTCGCTTGGGTCTTGGTGGTCCCCTTTGTGCTTCAGCTGTTGAGCGTGGTTGGGGTCGTCGGCTACCTCTCGCTGCGCAACGGTGAGCGGACGGTTGAGACCCTAGCTGAGCAGATGATGCACGAGGTCTGTCAGCGAGCGGGACTACAGCTCAAGGGCTACTTTGCTCAGCCGCTGCTAATCAACGAAATCAACGCCAACGCTGTTCGCTCTGGGCAGGTCGATCTGGACGATACAGGTGCGATAGAAGCGATGGTTTTCAACCGAATCAAAGAGTTCGAAGCCGTCAGCGGGGTGCTGATTGGTACTGAACAGGGTGACTTTCGGGCGGCTACACGCCGAGGCCAGCTCCGGCTAATTGCCAACGATGCACCCAACGACCTGACCCAAATCCGGGACTACGCTCTGACGGAGGACGGCACCCGTCAGATGCAGCTTCAGACCTTTTCGAAGGCGCGTATTCAAGACGCGCTCTGGTACCAGACGGCCGCTGATGTGCGGGGCTCGGTATGGAGCCCGGTGTTTCAAACGGGCGACGATCAAAATCTCTCGCTCAATGCCAATTTGCCTATCTTTGGCGATGACGGTGAGCTGCTGGGGGTGACCTCGGCGGGTATTGTGCTGTCCGTCATCGATGATTTTCTCAATGATTTCCGCGTGAGCCAACGCGGCGTGATCTTTGTGATGGACCAGGATGGGCTGCTGCTGGGCTCGTCTACCGACAGCACCCTCTACGACCGGCAGGTCCACAACGGTGCGGTTACGCTGCAGCGGATTCACGCCTTAGACAGCCCCCATCCTTTGATCCGGGCGACCGCTGCCGCGCTTTCCCAGCAGTCTTATACGGCTTCTACCCTCGAGAAAGTCAGTACGTTTAAGGTGCCCTACGGTGACGATCAGGTCTTTGTTGAGGCGGCTCCGTTTCGAGAATCCAGCGGGCTGAATTTGATGATTGTGGTGGCCCTTCCTCAGCGAGACCTGATGGGGCAAATTCAGGCCAATACCCGGAATACGATCTACTTGTGTCTGGCGGCGACAGCTGGCGCGATCGCGCTAGGCTGGCTGGCGGCTCGCTGGATTGCCCGCCCCGTCCAGCAGCTCAGTCAGGCCAGTGCTGGGATTACCGGCGGACAGTTTGGCCCTGCCCTACCGGCGTCCCCCATTCAAGAAATGAATGGGCTGGTGAGCACCTTCAACCAGATGAGTCAGGAAATCCAAACCTACTCGACTTCTTTGGAAGATAAGGTCCATGAGCGTACCGCTGCGCTGGAACAGGAGGTGAGCGATCGCAGGCAGGTAGAAGTACAGCTGGCCCAGGCCAAAGCTGCTGCGGAGCGGGCCAACCGGGCCAAGAGCGAGTTTTTGGCCAGCATGAGTCACGAGCTGAGAACGCCGCTCAACGCCATTTTGGGGTTCACTCAGCTAATGAGCTACCAGGGGCAAATGGAGCCGCGTTACCAGGAATATCTAGACATCATCAATCAGAGCGGCAATCACCTGCTGACGCTGATCAACAACGTGCTGGACATGTCCAAAATTGAGGCCAACTGCCTAGAGGCCCATTATTCCAGCGTTGATATTCCCGCCTTGGTCGGCGGCCTAAGTGACCTGTTTGCCCTCAAGGCTGAAGCCAAGCAAGTCGCGCTGCACTGCCACATTGACGATGCGGTGCCCCACTATCTGTGGACCGATGACGGCAAACTCCGGCAGATTTTGACCAACCTGCTGGCCAATGCCATTCGCTTCACTGAGCAGGGCCAAATTGCCCTGCGAGTCGGTCTAACCACAGCGGATGAACCTGCGGCGTTGCCCTGTGCTGCATCCCTAACCGCAGAGACAGCGGCCCAAGCGGCAACGGCCCGCCGCATCTACTTTGAGGTGCAAGATACGGGCATTGGCCTGACCCCTGCCGAGATTGAAGAGATCTTTAGTCCGTTCACCCAGACCGAAGCGGGGCAGCTGACCCCTGGCGGAACTGGGCTGGGATTGACCATCAGTCAACAGTTTGCTCAGCTGCTGGGGGGCTATATCCAGGTTCAAAGTACGCCGAAACTGGGGAGCTGCTTTCGGGTAGTACTACCGGCATTTGTCATGTCTGCCCCTGAGGTGAAGTCCAAAACCTGGGACCAGACCCGGGCACAGCTGACGCAGCTGGCTCCCTGCCGCCTGCTCGTAGCAGAAGATCAGCCTGAGAATCGCTATCTGCTAGAGCAGCTGTTGACCATTCCCAATCTGACGCTGAAGCAGGTCGAAGACGGCCAGGCCTGTCTGGACCTGTGGCAGCGTTGGCAGCCCCACATTATCTTGATGGATCTGTCGATGCCGGTGATGGACGGCTACGAAACAACGCGCCGGATCAAGGCCACGATTCAGGGCCAGACCACAGTTGTGATTGCGGTGACCAGCTATGCCTTCGAGGAGAATCGTCGTGCGGCGATTGAGGCAGGATGCGATGACTTTATTCGCAAGCCCATTCAAGTTGAGCAGTTACTGCATAAGCTGATTCAGCACCACGGTGGCACAACCGTTTCGCCCCCAGCATCAATCGCGCCAACCCTCGACAGCGACCCCACTCACGACTGCGATTCTCCGACCGCAGCGGTACCCCTGTTATCCCAGAATGAGACGGAGCCCCCGTTGGACCTCAGCCTTGAGTCAGGTCTTGCCGATAGGCATGGGGGGCCACTTACGTCAGAATGGATGAAACAGCTACAGCAGGCTGCCTACACCTGCAATGATGAGCAGGTGATTGCTGTCATCGCCAACCTGCCCGATGAACAGGCCGCACTGCGCCAACGGTTGACTCGTCTGGCGGAGGGCTTCCAGTTTGAAACGCTGATTCAGCTGACCACCGAGGCGCTGGCGACAGCCGAACAGTTACGCGTCTCGGATACCGAGACGGCCACCACCGTCAAACATATGGTTGATGGCCCGCCTGCCGATGCGTCTGTAGAGTCCCGTTCGTTTGCCCACCGTTCTGCCTTAGCGCCTGACCATGACCCCACCCCCCAAACCACCCCTCAAACCCTCCCCCAACCTGTCCAAGAAGCCGCTCATCGTTCTGGATGTTGACCCGGTGACGGTTGTGTTTGTTATGGCAGCACTGCTGCTGGTGCCGCTGCTGGTGACCGGATTCTGGGCGCAGTAGGTAAGGTAACTCACATGACAACGCTACTGGTCAAGCATGCGCATACCGTAGTGACGATGGACGAGCAGCGCCGTGAGATTCGGGACGGTGGCCTCTACGTGCGCGATCGCGCCATCGAACAGGTTGGCCCTACCAATACCCTCCCAGACACCGCTGACCAAATTATCGACCTGAACCACCGGCAAATTCTGCTGCCAGGCCTGGTCAACACTCACCATCACTTTTTCCAGAACCTGACGCGGGCCGTGCCAGCGGGCCAGAACAGCGACCTGTTTGGCTGGCTGGCGGCGCTGTATCCGCGCTGGTCTAAGCTCACCCCCGAGGGCATTCGCCTCAGTGCCCAGCTGGCGGCAGTGGAGCTGCTGCTGTCGGGCTGTACCACCGCTAGCGATCATTTGTACCTGTACCCCAACGGCTGCACCCTCGACGACGAAATCGAGGCCGTGCAGGCTACTGGGCTGCGGTTTCATGCCAGCCGAGGCAGCATGAGCGTGGGGCTGAGCCAGGGCGGGCATCCCCCAGACAGTCTGGTAGAAGACGAAGCCGCCATTCTCAAGGACTCGCAGCGGTTGATCGAGCAGTACCACGATGACAGTCGCTTCGCGATGCTGCGGATTACCTTAGCCCCCTGCTCCCCGTTTTCCGTCAGCCCTGACCTGATGCGGACCTCAGCAGAGATGGCTCGCAGCTACGGCGTGCGGTTGCACACGCACCTGGCCGAAACCGCTAATGACGTCGCCTACAGCCTAGAAAAATTTGGCCAAAAGCCAGGAGACTATGCGGCGGCTGTCGGCTGGCTGGGGGACGACGTTTGGCATGCCCACTGTGTCAAGCTCAGCGATGAGGCGATTTCCACCTTTGGCCAAACCGGTACGGGTGTGGCCCACTGTCCCTGTAGCAATATGCGGCTGGCTAGCGGTATCGCCCCCATTCGTAAAATGGTAGACCAAAGGGTGCCGGTCGGGCTCGGTGTGGACGGCGCAGCCTCCAGCGACGCCACCCATCTGTTTCAAGAGGCGCGTACGGCGATGCTGCTGGCCCGTGTCCGCCATGAAAACGCAGCGGATATGACTGCTCGACAGGCGCTAGAGCTGGCAACGTTGGGGGGCGCTCGCGTGCTTGGCCGGGACGACATTGGCTACCTGGCACCGAGTATGGCCGCGGACTTTGTCACCGTTGACCTGGATCGCCCCGAATTTTCCGGTACGGTGGCCGATCCGGTGGCGGCGCTGCTGTTGTGTCAGGTGGGAGCGGTGACGCACAGCGTGGTCAACGGTCAGTGGGTTGTCCGTGACGGACAGGTGACCACATTGGATGTATCAAATTTACTGAGTGCTCACCAGCTATACGCACGTTGGCTAGCGAGCTAAAACATGTTCTGAATGCACGACAGCATCGGCATTCTGCTGTATATGCGCAGATTTGTTGATGTAAAGTGATATGGGTGAAAATTACAGACTAATTAGATTAAAAGTTAAACGTTGCGCTAAGCCGCCCGGCTAGAGGATTAAAGATTACATAAATTCATGCTTGAGAGCGTAGCCAGCTCACGAATAAGATCGGTATACCTACGGTGATGCTCAATTCGTCACTGTCTGATGACAACGCTCGTATATTTACTGAAGTGATTCAATCTGTACGGTCGTTGGTATCCGGTTCTGAATGAGGACGTAACAGGCGGGAACTTGTGTTGTGGCCTGTTTTGCCAACCGATTGCTGCGGTACGGACGTTACCTCGGCCATTTTTAGGGTGGTGCTGCAGCGATGGGGGCCAGCAGGCTGAGGGCATCGCCTGGCGTATCTGCTACGTGTTTAAGTATGTGTCAAGGTTAACTATCGGTCGCAATCGGCGTTGTGTTTACCCCGATTGCGACCGATAGCTAGGGTGTGAGTCAGGTAGGTATGACCATAAAAGCTTTGCTAAACCAGGGCGTTGATCGGGCAAGACGCCGCGATTATGTTGGTGCGATCGCGATCTTCGACCAGGTGATCAATCAAGATCCGGGTTACGAGAAGGCCTACTACAACCGGGCCTGTGCCTACTGCGATTTGGGCCGCTACGATGCGGCGATTGATGACTTTACCCTGGCAATTCACTTCAACCCCAACTACCTGCACGCCTACATTAATCGGGGCAATGCCCAGCGCCACTTGGGCAACTACGAGGCAGCTCGCGATGACTTTGACCGGGGGGTCGCCATTGCCCCCAACGAAGCTCGAAGCTACGGCAGTCGTGGGCTACTGATGCTGGATCTGGACGCATACGATGAAGCCATTTGTGATTTCGACCAGGCCTTGGCCCTCCAGCCCGACTTTCCTAAGGCTTACCTCTGGCGGGGCTTTGCTTGGTTGCGCAATGACGAACCGCAGCTAGCCGTAACCGACCTGACCCGTGCCCTGGCCTACGATGACGACTGCCCGGAGGCTTACAACAACCGGGGGCTGGCCCACTTCTACCTGAATGAGTACGACCAGTCGATGGCCGACTTCGATCGGGCGATTGAGCTAGATGACCACTTCCCCGAAGCCTACAACAACCGGGCCAACGTGCGGGCCGAGTTGGGGGATGAGGCGGGTGCCCTGGCTGACTATCGCAAGGCCCTGTCGCTTCAGCCCGACGTGGGCGAGGTTTACTACAATCGGGCGGTGCTGGCCCAGGCCTTGGGCGACCTACGGAGCGCCGTCAACGATTACGACCATTCCCTCTCGCTGCTGTCTGACAACAGCGATGCCCTAAACAACCGCGCCAGTGCCAAGGCCGCACTGGGTGACCGGGAGGGGGCACTGAATGACTACGGCGCTGCCTTGCGTCTGGACCCGGATCGAGCCAACAGCTACAACAATCGCGGTCTGATTCGCCTGTACGCCCGCAACTACCGCCGTGCCCTAGACGACTTTGACCAGGCGATTCTGCTCAATCCTGAGTATGCTGCGGCTTACAGTAACCGGGGTATGGCCCGCCACCATCTACACGACTACCGAGGCGCGATCGCTGACTTCGACCAAGCCATTCAGCTCAACCCGTTTCTGTCGGAGGCCTATGCGCGTCGGGGTCAGGCCAAGGCGGCGGTGGCCGATGACTCGGGCGCGTTGGACGATTTTAGCCGCGCGCTGATGCTCAACCCTACCGATGCGGTCACCTACAGCAACCGAGGTCGACTGCGGTTTCACATTCGCGATCGCGATGGGGCCTTGGCTGACATCAACAAAGCCCTAGACATCAACCCCGACCTATCTGATGCCTACATCAACCGCAGCATCGTCCGCTTTGGTTCTGGCGACAAACTCGGTGCCATTAAAGATCTGGACTATGCTATGGAAGCCCAACGCAAGCACCAGCGAGCTTTAAAGACAGCGTAGGTTTTTTTGGGGCTCTACCGTGACGACGCTGCGGCATCGACAATGGCCTGGTAAAGATTGGGGGGATGCTCTGCTAGCCGATTGCATAGGTACAGGTGCCATTCTTTCCCGTAGGGCAGGTAGACGCGAGTAGCGTAGCCTAATGCCTGCATCCGACTAAGTCGATCTGATGCGACCCCTTTTAGCATTTCGAATTCCGCTGAGGATGCTGTTTTTTGCTCACTGAGGTACTGCTGGGCGTCATTGAGCAGAGACAGATCGTGGGTGGCGATAGAACAGGGGTGGGCCTCGCTCAAAAGGGTGCTCATCAGCTGACGATAGGCCGCATCCAGCTCGGTTCCCCTGGGCAAGGCCACAGCTGAGGGCGCAGCGTAGGCCCCTTTGACCAAGCGAATTTTGCCGGGGCGCTGCAGCGCTGAGTGCAAATCTGAAGGGGTCCGGTGTAAGTAGGCCTGTAGCGTGATGCCAACATTGCTGAACCGTTCACAGAGGCGGTTGTACAAAGACAGAATCCCATCGGTTCTGTCCGGTCCTTCCATGCTAATCATCATTTCTGTCCCTGCCTGCTGGGCGGCGGCGGCCAGGGTGCAGGCGTTGTCATAACCCAGCTCTGGGTCAATCACCATACCAATGTGCGACAAATCAAGCGAGACCGTAGCGTTGAGATTGTGTTTAGTAATGGCATCAACAACCTGTAAAAACTCCTGGGTGGCCTGGGTGGCAGTTTCTATATCTCGGGTGCTCTCGCCCATGAAGTCAATGGTGACGGCATGTCCTGCCTGATTAAGCTGCTCGGCCACCGCCGTACACTGTTGCAGGCTCTCTCCGCCAATAAACCGCAGCGCCGCATTGAGCAGCGTTTGATAAAGCGCAGGCTGCTCTAGGACGTAGGCTTTAAGAGATTCATTTAGGGCAAGCTGTCTTAGAACGGCGGCGGCTTCAAACTCGTTACTCATGGATACCTCTGGGTGGTGGCTCTGGGTGGTAGAACGGCCAATCAAATGTTAGAAGCCGTGATCCTCCCTGTGAGGAACTGAAACATTGTCTTCAATATCAGAAATATAGTTAGCGCCATTTACGTTAGGGCACCGAGTACGGCGATCCTGCTGGTTATGAAACGAAATGACGTCGCAGCCTTGTTATAGCGACTTGATGGCTGCTATTGCATTCGTCGAGTCGCTAGGGACAGTTTCTGATGCTGAAGTTCTTGATACTGGAGCCCCTCGACGCAGTCGGATGCTCTAACTAACCCTTCGACTGCTATATGTCGGAGCCAAGGCGATATCAGGCTGGGTTTGCCTTGGTTATATCAGGGGAACTTTAAGGGAGAGTAGCCGCTGCTAGAACCGTTATGCCTATTTCCTTGCCAAGTACCGCCACTGACCCGCTGCTGGTGGAGTTTGAGTCTGGTGAATTAATCTTCGAGGCTGGCGAACTGGGGGATAAAGCCTACATCATTGAATCTGGACAAATCGATGTTTTTGTAAAAACAGGGAATCAGCCACTATCGCTTCGGTCCCTGGGTGCTGGTGAAGTGCTGGGAGAAATGGCTGTGATCGACGCTGCCCCCCGCTCAGCGTCTGCGCGAGCCTGTGTCCCTACCCGGTGTCTGGTGATCTCTAGCCAGCAAATTGCTGAACGTATTGATGAAACGGATGCGGTGGTGCGGTTACTAATCACTACTCTGCTCGATCGAATGCGTAGCCTGACCTATAGTTCTGTTGTTACCTGCGCAGGTCTTAAACGGGCCATTGCTGACGAAACCACCATTGTGTCGTCCCAGTATTGGGAATCTAGGTCAGACTGTTCTGATGCCGATGATGTGGATAATGAAGACGTGATCGCTAAGATGCGCCTAGAGTCGGAGCTGCGTGCGGCCCTCAAATCCAATCACCTAATTCCTTATTACCAGGCACTGGTAGACCTGCAAACAGAGAAAATTGTTGGGTTTGAGCTACTCGTACGTTGGCAGAGCCCCAGCCGAGGCTATGTCTCACCGGGACTGTTTATCAGCATGGCTGAAGAGACTTCTCTAATTATTCCGGTAGGCTGTTGGGCGCTCAGCGCTGCCGTTCAGGCTATTCAGTCGTTTCAGGCAGAGGTTGACTGTCCGCTATTTATTACCGTCAATATTTCTGCAAAACAGTTTTTGGCTCCAGACTTTATAGAACAGCTTGTCCAGTTGGTTCCGGTCCCCTGCATTAAATGCATTAAGCTAGAAGTCACGGAAAGCGTTCTCATGGCGGGCGGAAACGCTAGCCAAACCCTCCAGATTTGTCGGGATATGGGCTTCTGTATTAGCCTAGATGACTTTGGTACCGGGTTTTCCAGCCTCAGCTATCTCTCTGAATTAGAAGTAGATAGCGTCAAAATCGACCAGTCTTTTATTCGGAAGTTGTTGGAGAATAAACGGACTTTTATGCTGACAAAAACAATGATAAACCTGACCCACGATTTGGGCATGCAGTCTATTGCAGAAGGTATTGAAACCGCTACTCAGCGAGATACTCTAAAGCGTCTGGGCTGTCATATTGGGCAAGGTTATCTGTTTAGTCCACCCGTTGCTTTTGCAGAGGCACTGGCTCTGTTGAAGCAAGCGCCCTAGTGCGATCGCTAACGTAGGCTCCACCCTGTATAAGTAGATGGCCCAAATTATCATTAGTCATGCGAGGTAGGATGAGGGGTATTGTACGATTGGCGCTCCTATGGCTCAGGCCCCCCTCCATGTCAGTCTCAGCGAAGCCGAAGATCAGCAGCTGTTCGAGCTGAGGGACGCGCCGAAGATACCCAAGCGCACCCGTCGGCGAGCCGAGATGCTCCGTCTAAGCCATCGGGGTTGGAAAACTGCCCAGATTGCCGAGTACCTGGGATGTCAAGTGGCGATGGTCAGAGCGGCCATTCACCGCTGGGAAGCCGCTGGCATCGCCGGACTTTACGACCAACCGCGCAGTGGTCGCCCGCCTCGCGCTCAAGCGGCAGACTGGGCTTACATCGAGGCCCGACTGTCAGAAGAGGGCCGGACGTTCAACAGTCGGCAAGTGAATGAGCTGCTGGAGCGCGAGCGGCAAGTGCAGCTCAGCAGACGTCAGACGCGACGCGTGCTGAAAAAAAGGGGCACCGCTGGAAACGGACGAGAGCCAGTCACCAAAACAAGCAAGACCGCGTCCAAAAAGCACTCAAGCAATCTGAGCTAGACATGCTCGAGCTGTGTGCGGCGGCGGGGGAAGTGCGCCTACTCTATCTGGACGAAACGGGCTTCGAGAGCTGGTCGCCAGTGAGCTACAGCTGGTCGAAAATCGGGACTCAAAAGCGTCAGGAGCAGACCCACTGCCGAGCGCGTGTCAGTTTGCTAGGGCTTTGGGAAGCGGGCAAAGAACTGGTCTATGGGCTCAGCTTTGGCAGCGTCAACGGGCAGACCTACCTCGAGATGATGCAATGGTTGGCCCAGCGAGCGGCGACTGAGATGAAGCGAACCGGACGCATCACTGTGGTGGTACAGGACAATGCCTCGATACACACCTGCAAACTGGTCAAGGCTCAGCTTGAGCAATGGCAGCAGCAGGGGCTTTTCTTCTTCCAACTACCGCCCTACTGTTCAGAAATGAACTTGATTGAGGGGGAGTGGCGTCAGACCAAAGCCCACCACATTCGCGGTGAGATGTTCGATGATTGCTTCGACCTAGCGATGGGCGTTATCCGGGGTGTCCGACAAAGGGCCCAAACGGCTGGCTATCGAGTCAAGCGATTCAACTTCAACACCAAGCGAACTATTCGCTCTCCTCTGCTGTCAGTCTGATGACACGATTTAATTATGGCTACCTACTTAACAGTCGAGGGGTTGGTTAAAGCATTCGACTGCGTCGAGGGGTTCCGACGTCAAGGACTGCAGTGCCAGGAACTGTCCCTAGTAATTGGACGAACGAAATAGGACCCCGTCAGTCGTCTTCCCAAACCTCAAAAGTGTCGAGATCGATAGGCGTTTCCTGTCCTTTTGGGTTAGGACTTGAGGCCGTGTTGGCCCCTTGAAAGCGGCCGCGAATCTCCTCAACCCGTTTCTGTACCGTGTTTCCGGCCTGCTGCGTTTGGTCTTGAATCTGTTCGGTGATTTCGGGCAAGTGTTCTTGGGTGTAGTCCTTCAGCTCTTGGGCACGCTGCTGCACCTTTTTGCCAAATAGCTTGGCCCCTTGAACCAAAGATTGCCAATCCTGCTGGGTTTGGCTGTAGTCGGCGCGGACAAAGTCTGCCGCTTGGGCGGCTTTTTGATTGAGCCCGTCGGTCTTGAGTTCGGCCTGTTCTGCCGCTGCCGCTGACACCATGATGCGCTTTCGACCCGCGCTGAGAATGTCGCTGGGCTTGAGCCCGTACAGACCATCGCCCATTTCTTTGATGCCCTCGGCAGCAAACAGATACCAGATAATCTCGCCCGCGTCGTGGGAAAATTGAAAGTCGACAATCCGTCCGGCTTTATTGCCGGCATCCGTCCATACTTCTAGGCCCAGGGCAGATTGCGCAACGGCGAGTCGTTCAGTGCTGTGGCCCGCCTGAGACCGTACCACCAAACTATCGGCCCCAATGCTCTCCAGCTGGGACCAGGCCAGCGGTTCTTTCTGCCGTCCGATTAGCCCTGTCTTGCAGATTAGCCCTTCAATCCGCCCCTGCTTGACATCCACCAGCAGTGTTTCGACCGTGCCCACGGTTTCGGTGGTGTCGTAGTCCAGCACCATGCGGTCTTGCAGGGACGAATGGCGGAGCAGCTCAGCAGCGGAAGGGTCGGGCATAGGGTCGGACATTGAGTTCGCAGCGGGGTCGCAGCTTGTGAAACGGCATACTCGTGTTATAGCAATTCTGGAACCGCCATCACCGATGTTTGCAGGATTATGTTTACAGGATTTGAGTCGCAGGTTATCCCCACGAGCGGAGCTGACATTTTTACGCGGATTGGTGGGTCGGGACCACCGCTACTGCTGCTGCATGGGTACCCCCAGACCCACGTGATGTGGCACAAAGTCGCCCCGGCCCTGGCCGAATGCTTTACCGTCGTCTGCCCGGACCTGAGGGGCTATGGCGATAGCAGTAAGCCTCCCACCGACGCTAACCATGCGCCCTACGCTAAACGAGCCATGGCCCGAGATCAGGTTGAGGTTATGTCAGCCCTAGGGTTTGAACAGTTCCTGGCAGTCGGGCACGATCGCGGTGCGCGGGTGCTGCATCGGCTGCTGCTCGATCAGCCGAGCCGGGTACAAAAGGCGGCACTGCTCGACATCGTGCCCACCCGATATATTTACCAGACCATCACCCAGCAAATGGCGACGATTTACGAGCATTGGTTCTTTCTAATTCAGCCCGATGGCCTGCCAGAGCGCATGATTGGGCACGACCCTACAGATTACCTGCGGACCAAGCTACACCGATGGAGCGCCGACCCTGCCGGATTCACGTCCGAAGCAATGGCCGAATATCAGCGCTGCTTTAGCCAGCCCGAGACCATTCATTCCACCTGCGAAGACTACCGGGCTGCAGCGACGATTGACCTTGTGCATGACGAGGCAGATTTGGACTGCAAGATTCAATGCCCGCTGCTGGTACTTTGGGGTGCAAAAGGCGCAATGGAGCGATACTACGACGTGATGGCAGTCTGGCAAGAGCGGGCTGTTAATGTGCGTGGACAGGCGCTGCCCTGTGGGCACTTTTTACCGGAGGAGGCACCGGAAGAGACGGCACAGGCTTTGTTGAACTTTTTAGCAACGTGATCATGGCAGCTAAGTCACTGTTCCTTTGCTTGTCCTGACATATTGCGTTCGTCGAGTTGCTAGCGACAGTTCCTGGCACTGAAGTCCTTGACGCTGGAGCCCCTCGACGCAGCCGAATGGGTCTACCAACCCTTCGACTGCTATAGACGCTGTTTGATCCGAAGGAAAACTCCGTGCGCGTACTCTATCCTGAAAATCCGCTCGACAAGACACAGGCGGATACTCCCTATCAAGCTGAATTTGAGGCTGTTGCAGCGGCTGGATATGCCTGTTCACTCTTCGACTTCGATATGTTGTTGCTGGGTGAGTTTCGACCACGCCCTCGGCTCGAGCCTGGGGAGAGCATCCTTTATCGCGGCTGGATGTTTGATGCTGAGGGATACCAAGCCTTAGCCGCTCAGGTTAAACGTAGGCAGGCCAAACTCATCACCTCATACGACGACTATTTGCGGTGTCACCATCTGCCGAACTGGTATCCGCAGTGTGCGCACCTGACTGCAAAAACGCATTGCTTTGCGCCAGATGACGAGTTTGAGGCAAACCTAGAAAACCTGGGCTGGTCTCAATTTTTTATTAAGGACTTTGTCAAATCCAACACTACAGCACGCGGGTCAATTGCGAGCTCACCAGCCGAAGCAAGCAAAATCGTAGCGGACATTGCTCAGCATAGAGGGCAGATTGAAGGCGGCATTGCGGTTCGCCAGGTTGAGTCCTATCGAAGGAATACCGAGCAGCGCTACTTTGTCGTGCACGGTCGCCCGTTGTCTCCCGACGGGAACGTCCCCCCCATTGTCGGCCAGATTGCCTCGATTATTGACGCACCGTTCTACACCGCCGACATCGTAGAAACCTGTGGCGGGGAGCTGCGGCTGGTGGAACTGGGGGACGGACAAGTCTCAGACCGGAAAAACTGGCCGTTACCAGCATTTGTAAACGTTATTGCGGCAGCGGACTGTCCCTAAAACCGCAGCGTTGTGGGGCGGTTACGGTTTGCGACCGCAAACCAAACCATAGCGAATCAGCCCCCGCTGGAAGCCGCTAGACATCAGCCCCAGTGACAGTGCTCCCTGTAGGGTGCTGCCGCCCCGTTCAATCAGCTTGACCAGTACCGCCGGATCGAGGGCCGAGCGAATCACGTCGTCCCAAAAGGCTTCAACCTCGGTGGACCAGTCTGCCGCTCGTACTTGCTGGAAGCCGACCTGCTGCGCCATCGCCTCGTATTCCGGCAGCGAGATGACATAGGGCAGGCAGTACACGTCATAGATGGCCTGGAGCTGATCTTGCTCGGCGCGGGTGAGGGGGCCTGCTAGCGAGTCTGTAGAGCGGTGACACCAGGTCGCCATCAAAAACGTGCCGCCGGGTTTCAGCTGTCGGTAGCATTCTTGCAAAAACTGGCGCTTATCCGGCATGTGTTCGCCGCTTTCTAAGGTCCACACTAAGTCAAACTGGTTGTCTTGGAAGGGGGTGTGCAGTGCATCGGCAACGCGAAACTCTGCGGTGGGCCGGGTGTCGCTGGCCTGGTCTACAGGCTCTACCGAAATTTGGTGCGTGATGGCCCTGGCCTGAGCCCGCTCGGCCTGTTTTGGACTTAGCGTCAGCCCCACGGCCCTGGCCTGAAACTTTTGAGCCAGAAACAGGGTGGCTCCGCCAATGCCGCAGCCTGCGTCCAAAATGGTGTCGGCAGTGGTCACGCCGCCCCAGGCCAGCAGCTCTTCCATCAGGTCGATCTGGGCCTGGTAGCGGTCTTTACGGTGGGTGCCGCTGGGGCCGTAGTAGCCGTGGTGCATGTGCTCGCCCCACACCTGCTCCCACAGCTGGGAGGAGGCATCGTAGAACTGGCCAATGCGGGTATAGAGTTCGGGCTGGGTGCTGGGTGGGTGAGTCATGGGGGAGAAAGTTCTAACCAGGGAGAAGGCTGAGGCGCGATCGCACTAAGCCAAAGGAGGCAGTTCGCGATAGCCCCGCAGAGTGCGACACTAAGGCGGAGACCACCCGCTACCTGCACAGGTTAACGCACTCGTCATGACCGTATCCCGCACGATTTGTATCGGTTTTTTAATGCTGATTACCATTGGCACGCTGCTGCTGCTGCTGCCAGTTGCCACAGTATCGGGGGAGTGGAACCGTCCCATCGTGGCGCTGTTCACTGCCACCTCAGCGGTGTGTGTGACGGGGCTGATTGTGGTCGATACGGGCAGCTATTTCTCAACCTTTGGTCAGGGTGTCATTCTGCTGCTGATCCAGCTGGGCGGGTTGGGCTACATGACGGCAACGACGTTTCTGCTGCTGATTTTGGGGCGACGGTTGGGGCTCAAAGATCGGCTAGCCATTCAGCAGTCGATGGATACGGCAGAGCTATCGGGTGTGAAGTCGCTGATTATTTCGATTATTTCGATGACGCTGATTTTTGAGCTGAGCGGGGCGTTTGCCCTGCTGCCCAGGTTTTTACAAGACTACGGCGGTGGATTTGGCATTTGGCTGGCGCTCTTTCACAGCGTTAGCGCCTTTAACAACGCCGGGTTTAGCCTATTTTCTGACAGCCTGGTGCAGTACGCCAAAGCCCCCTGGGTCAACTTTGTAATTGCGGCCCTGGTCGTGATTGGTGGGATTGGCTATCAGGTGATTATGGAGCTGTTTCTATGGCTGCGTCATCGCCTCCGGGGAGACAAAAAGCTGCGGATATTTTCGCTGCATTTCAAGATTGTCACCAGTACCTCGCTGGTGCTGTTGCTGATTGGTACGGTTGTTTTCTTTGCCACAGAGTTTAACAATCCCAACACCATTCGCAGCTTCTCAATTGGGGATAAGCTGCTGGCAGCGGGGTTTCAATCGGTGCTGACCCGTACGGCTGGGTTTAACTCCATTGACTTTGGGGCGATGGAAAATAGCTCGCTGTTTATTGCGATCGCGCTGATGTTCATCGGCGCTAGCCCTGGCAGTACCGGCGGCGGCATCAAAACCACAACCGTACGCATTCTGATGAACTGCACCCGCACCGTGTTGCGAGGCAAAGACGAAGTGCTGTGTTACCAGCGCCAGATTCCCGACTCCCGCGTACTCAAAGCTGTAGGGGTGGTGGTCGCCTCAGCCTTTACCGTTGTGATAGTCGTGATTTTGCTATCACTTGCCGATCCGGGTATTCCCTTTATTGACCTCCTGTTTGAGGCGGTTTCTGCCTTTGCCACTGTGGGCTTGTCCACCGGCATTACTGCCGATCTCTCCACGGCTGGGCATGCGATTTTGATTATGACCATGTACACCGGACGCGTTGGCATTTTGTTGCTAATGTCTGCCCTGCTCGGGGACCCCAGCCCCAGCGTCATTCACTACCCAGAAGAAGATCTATTGGTGGGCTGATTCGTCCTGGGTTGAGCTTGTTTGGGCCAGGTATTCTGCGTATTGACGGGGCACTAGGTAGAGAAAGACAGTCCACCAGATAGCGATCACTCCAGCTATTGGCAGCACCAACCACAGGCGATGAAATAGAATCCAGGCTCCCGTCGGAATGGCAAGTCCTGTCAACACGATTGACCAGGGCTGGCACCACCAGGGTTTGAGCTGCCATAGGGAGGTGGGTGGAGTGTCTGTCATGGACGAGTAAAAGCGAAGGCTCTGGCCTATGATACTGAACGGATGAGCGGTTGGGGCGTCACGCGATGCACGTTGCCTTTGTATTGGTAGAGCCGGGAGAAACCCGCAATATTGGGGCGGCGGCACGGGCCATGCACACGATGGGTTACCACGATCTGCGGCTGGTGCGTCCCCAGACCGACCACCTCCACGAGCACGCCCGTGCCCTGGCCCACGGTTCTCAGTCGGTGCTAGAGGCGGCGACGGTGTACGACACCTTGGCCGAGGCGCTGCACGGTACAGACCTAGCCTGTGCCACCACCGCCCGCCACCGGCTGAGAAAGTATTACTACCTGTCAGTTCGAGACCTGCCCCAGGCGCTAGCAGAGAAAGGCCCTAGCCTACAGCGGCTGGCGGTAGTGTTTGGTAGCGAGCGCTCTGGGCTGAAGGCAGAGGATGTGGACCTGTGCGATCTCGTCACCACGATTCCCCAGCACCAGGCTCACCCCTCCCTAAACCTGGCCCAGGCGGTGATGGTCTACAGCTATACGCTCTCTACGGAACAAACTGCGATACAGATTGCTGACCAGCGCCTTAACAGTCAGCAGATGCCGGTAGAAGAGTACGGCAGCCTGAGAATGTTGTTCTTGAAACTGATGGACCGGATTGGACTGTCGGCGCGAAACCAGACCTATGTGATGCAGGGTATTGCTCGCCTCAAGTACGAGGATCTGTACCTGCTACACAACATTCGAGCTGTGCTTGACCGCAAGCTCGATAGCCTGGAAGCGGCTAGCTCAGAGACAGAGCACGGCGATGGATAGCGTGACCTTCACCCCGATCGCGACGATTCGCTCGTGCTACCCCGAACGGTTTGGCATCCCTCGGCAGGCGGGGCTGGTCCCCGCTGCCGAGGCGGAGATTGTGTTTCCAAGAACAGAAGAAAATCGGCTGTCGCTACGGGGCATAGCACAGTTTTCTCATCTGTGGATTATCTTTGTGTTCCACGGTCAGCAGTATCCGCGGGTAAAGCCATTGGTACAGCCTCCGCGCCTGGGCGGACGAAAGACAATGGGCGTCTACGCCACCCGCAGCCCCAATCGATTTAACCCCATTGGCCTCAGTGCTGTTCAGTTGGAGTCCGTTCAGATTAAGGGAGAGGAGATTCAACTGTGCGTAAGTGGCGGAGACTTTTTGGACGGGACGCCTGTGCTCGATATCAAACCCTACGTGGGCTATGCCGATGCGATCGCAGCTGCCCATACCCCTTGGCAACCTGAACCGCAGTTACCCGTAACCTGGTCGGCGTCGGCTAGGGCTATCTTGCATCAAGCCCCGCCAGACCGAGTGGCTCAGCTACAGCAGATGATTGAAGAAACCCTGGCCCAGGACCCTAGACCCGCCCACGAACGCGGTAAAGATGGTCGGCCCGGTCAGGAATGGAACCTGCAGTTGGATATGTTCAGCGTCTTTTGGGCTGTTGAGGCGGGGTGTGCTTGTGTGACTCGGCTGGTTTTGCGGTGAGGCGGTGTTGTGCCTCTAGGCTGGGATAGCCTGGGGCTCTTGAACGCATAGCACTGACTGCTCTCGCAGGACTAGAGAGGGATTTCCCCATTCCACTAGCTGACCGGCCAGGTCGATGAGCTGGGTCTGGTCGGGTTCTTTGCAAAAAATGCTGTAGTAGCGCTGCTTGAACTGGATGCCGGTGACGGGTAAATCGAGTCGGGGGAGGCGCAGTCGAACGGTTTGATACTGACCAGCTTTGAGAAAGTGGCAGGTAGCCAGGTTGGCAGGCGTGGGCGCGAAGTTGAGCTGAACGGTAGATTCTTCTACCCAGAGCGCATATCCCTTGGGGATTTTGGTTAGGGCGAGGGGGTAGCTGCGATCGCAGAGCTTGCCCACTAAAGCCAGGGCCGCATCGGCGGTAGGGACGGTGCGAAAAAAGCTATACACCGCTGACCCGACCTGAATGGCGGGCACCGCCTTAGGTTCATCGGACAGGCGGACACGGGTGGTGGTGTAATGCTGACGGGAAAGCAACACCAGGACGGGTGAAGGCAAAGGCAGCTTGACGGGGACCATGGGAACGCGTCCTGAAGTCAGTCGAAGTTGTAGCAATCCGCGAAAATTGGACTGCAGTCACAGAGCGCCCTGTCCTGTGAGGCTATAGCTAGCGCCATATTAGGTTAGGACACCGAGTACAGCGATCCTGCTTGGCATAGCGCCGCAGCCTTGTCCTAATAGAACTGGCGGTGGCTATTACTGTACTGGGCGGCTCAAGCAAAGTGACTAACGCTATCAGTATGCCCGCGTCGTGTGTCAGATTCTCGATAAATCTGCCGCTTGGGGGATGCACCACCGGTTGATCAAGTAATCCACATCTAAAACAAACACGGTTGGACCGGCCTCGGTGCGGGCAACGTGGCTGGCAATGCCCAGCAGGTTAGCCCGTCGGTAGGTTGACGGCAGTGTCTTGAGCGACTGCGACGGCAGCTCAATTAGGTTGGGCGCAGCCGGGATCGGAATCGCGACCCATTCGCCGGTTGAGGCGCGCAGGATGAGGTAGTACCCAGCAGTGGTAGGCCGTTGGAGCAGATGCTGCTCTAGGTTCAGCAGCGTTACTGCCGTTTCGGCATAGTAGATAATGCCCGTCGGAACTGCTGTGGCGGAGGTATCTGGGCCGACTGGACTTTCGCCCACGATGCTTTCACCCACAATTTCAGACTGCCGCACCACCTTTTCTACCCGGTCAATGGGCACGGCCAACTGTAGCGGGTTGAGATCGACTTGAATGCAGGTGAGCGTAGGAGCCGCGGTGGGCTTCGTTAGGGGAAGGGAAGGCATCGTCTGATTAAGGGGTGACGGGGACAGCGATCGCCGCAGTCAGGTAGTGCTGAATGGTCCGGAGAAACTCGGCTTCGATGTAGGGCTTGGTAAAGTAGGCGGTGGCCCCGAGCTGTAGAGCTAGCTGCCGGTGCTTTTGGCTGCTGCGCGAGGTCAGCATCAGCGTCGGAACTGCTGCCATGTGAGGCTGGAGACGCCGCTGGCTGAGAAACTCAAACCCGTTCAGACGCGGCATTTCGATATCGCAGACAATCAGCTGGGGCAACTGACCCTGTTGAAGCTGCTCTAGGGCCTCACGGCCATCACGGGCCTGCTCGACTCGATACCCCGCCTTTTGCAAGGTCAGTGCCAGGGTCCGACGCATGGCAGAGGAATCGTCCACGATCATGACGGTTGCCGTTTGCGCAGTTGGTGCTGAGGGAACTGTTGGCGTAGAACGGCGGGGCGCACTGTAGCCGACCACGCTGCTGCCGTCGATGACGGGGACTAGCTGCCCGTCGCCCAACACAGTGCAGCCATTGATGTAGCTAGGCGGTGCGATCGCGCTACCAAAGGGCTTAATCACCAGCTCTTGCTCCGTCAGTACCTGATCAATTTCAAGCGCCAGTGGGGTCTGCCCTTGCTGCATAATCAGTAGCGGCTTTTTCGTCTGATAGCGACCCGCCAGGGTGGCGACAATCGGACTATTGCGGTTGGCTACTGGGCAGGCATAGGGGAGCCAGTCTGACAGCGCGTGAATGGGAACAATATGGTCCCGCCACACTAAAAACCGCTGCCCGGCGGACGATTTGAGCTGGCTCTCAGTGGGGATGAGAATTTCCTCAATGCTGTCGGCTGCCAGAGCTACGATGGATGATCCGGCCTCGGCGACCACCAGCGTCGAGAGCGTTAGCGTCAGGGGAATTCTCAGGGTGAAGGTGGTGCCCTGGCCCGATTCGGTCGTTAAAGCAACTTTGCCGTTGAGCGCTTGCAGGCGGCTACGCACAATATCCATGCCCATACCGCGACCGGAGATCTCGCTGACCTGTTCAGCTGTAGAAAATCCGGGCTCAAAAATCAGGTCATAAATCTGTTGGGGACGCAGGCTAGAGAGTGCCGCTGGTGTAATCAGACCTGCAGCGACCGCCCGCTGACCGATCTTTTCCAGGCTTAGGCCCTGGCCGTCGTCTTTCATCTCTAAAAAGATGCTGTTGCCCCGCCGATAGGCTCGAATCTCGATGGTACCGGTTTCCGGTTTGCTCTGTTTGACTCTGACTGCGGCAGGCTCTAGCCCATGGTCAAAGGCATTTCGCAACAGATGCAGGAGTGGGTCGTAGAGCTTTTCTAGCATTACCCGGTCCACCAGAACGTCGGTTCCGACCAGCTTGAGCTGGGCAGGCTTATCCTGCTCGGTGGAGAGTTCTCGCAAGATTCGAGGAAAACGGTTGAGGACGCCCTTCAGGGGCACCATGCGCGACCACATCAGCTGGTCGCGCAGCTGCGTCAACAGCTGCCGTTGCTGATCGAGCTTACGGTTTGACTGCCCGGCAAAGAGCTGCACATCTTCGATGGCCTCTTCAACCTGTAGCACTTCTTCGAGCAGGGCTTCGAGCAGCACGTTCACCGCGCCGTAGTTGTCCATTTCCAGCGTGTCAAACTGGGTTGCTGTTGTTGTTCCCGGCGCCCCGTTAGGCTCCGCAATGGGCGATCGCTCTGGCGAGACGAGAATTTTGTCAGACAGGGTCTGAAGCTGACGAGCTAGACCACGAAACTGACCAAAGCGCTGCCGCAGCCCTCGGACTGTCCGCTGAAATTGTTCATTCTGGAGAGAGAGTCCGTTGCGGTTGATCGCCAGTTCGCCCACTAGGTTGTCCATCTGTTCTAGACGTTGGAGCGTGATTCGGGCCGTCAGGGTTTGGGGCGGGGCAGCTTTGGCCTTGGGGGCCGGGGTGCTCGACTTTGCAGGGGCGGGCGCTGGGTTGGGCGGGCGTGGGGGGACGGGGGCAGGCAAGACCTTAGCGACGGGCAGCGCGTCAAACTGTTCGGTGACGGCTGCAATGGCCGATGTCAGGCTCTCAGGTGGCAGTGCCAGGTCATCAAATAGATCGTCGGGTAGCTGATCGGATGTATCGTCAGAGATGGGGGCGGGCTGGTTGTTCGTGCTCGGGGAAGAGATTGCCGGTGGCCCTACCGATGGCGTTGCGGTAGCCGTCCCTGTCCGATTGTCATCC
>CAWUKV010000035.1:0-31189 GCA_963923025.1 uncultured bacterium | reverse complement strand
CGGGCTTAATGTTTTGAGCCGTATCTTAGCTAGCTGTATTTTACCCAGCCGCTAGCCCCGCTCAGCAGAATTTACGGTGAGTTGTATCAAGTCTGCTTGTTGAGTCAGCATCTGGTTCAAGCTTCCTTCATCCGGGTGGTCCCATCCCAGCAGGTGCAGCAGACCGTGAGTTGCCAGCCATAGCAGCTCTTTTGTCAGACTGTGCTTTGCCTCCACGGCCTGTTGCCGCGCCGTGTCCACAGAAATAATGATGTCGCCCAGGTAGACCGGCTGTGACTGGTACAGTTCTGCCGCACCGGGTAAATCTAACTCTAGGGCCGCAAAGGCCAGCACATCTGTGGGCTGATCTTTATGTCGGTAGGTGGCGTTGAGCTGCTGAATGCCATCGTCATCAGTCAGTCGTAGGGCCAGCTCGTACGCACCGATGGGGGATTGAGCTGGTGCCAGCTGCGTGAGCCAACGCCGAAAATACTGAGACCAGTCCAGTTCAGCCAGCTCATGCGATAAATCTACGTCGGCTTCGACGCTGACTTCGACCGACAGCATTAGCGGGTTAGGTAAGCCAAACCGATGAGCACGCTAAGCAGGCCAAAGACGGTGAGAGAGAAGTGGTAAAGGGACTTACCGCCTTTCTTGACCATATTACGCATGGCAAGTTTGACGAAGCTCGGTGGGGGCTCGGCGGGAGAACTCGACGGCGTTTCGACGGGAGTTGGCGTTTCAGTCATAGGTCTGGAGTAGCAGTTTAAGGAGAATGGGTCGGGGGATGAGGGCCGCTAAAAGGACTGCATTACTTCAGTATTTTGTAACAGCAGTTTCTCTATTCTAAGCAAGTTTCGACCCCCACTACACCTGTGCCGTCGCCTCCACTACCTGATTCTCCTGTCGCAGATACGCCTGGATGAATGCATCTAGCTCCCCATTCATTACGTCATCAATGGCCGTTGTCTCTACGCTAGTGCGCAGGTCTTTGACCATCTGATAGGGGTGAAAGACATAGTTGCGGATTTGGTTGCCCCAGGCGGCTTCGACCATGTCGCCGCGAATGTCAGCAATTTCGCGGGCGCGCTGTTCTTGGGCGATGACAAGGAGCTTGGCCTTGAGTAGGGCCATGGCTTTTTCGCGGTTTTGCAGCTGCGATCGCTCCTCGGTACACCGCACCGACACCCCTGTGGGCAAGTGCGTAATCCGCACCGCCGTTTCCACCTTGTTCACGTTCTGACCGCCCGCACCGCCGGACCGTGACGTCTTGATTTCCAAATCCTTCTCAGGAATATCTAGCTCGATTTCCTCATTGAGAATCGGCATTACCTCGACCCCAGCAAAGCTTGTCTGCCGCTTGCCGTTAGCATTAAAGGGCGAAATCCTGACCAATCGATGCGTTCCCTTCTCTGCCTTGAGGTAACCGTAGGCGTAGCGCCCCTCAATTTCTAACGTGGCCGACTTCAGCCCCGCCTCATCGCCCTTCGACTCTTCTACTAGGCTCAGCTTGTAGCCATGCTGCTCACACCAGCGGGTATACATCCGCAGCAGCATCTCGGCCCAGTCTTGGGCATCGGTGCCGCCTGCCCCAGCGTTGATGGCAAGCACAGCACCGCTTTTGTCATAGGGCCCCGACAGCAGCTGCTGCAGCTCCCACTGCTCCAGCTCTTTATCAAGTTTGGCTACCGTCTCCTGAGCCTCGGTCAGCAGCGCCCCGTCTTCCTCAACTTCCAATAGCTCAGCGATCGTTTCGGTGTCTTCTAGCTGCTGCCGCCAACCACTGAGCTGCTCTAGGTAAGATTTGTAGTCGTTCAATTCTTGCAGAGTCGATTGTGCACGATTTTGGTCGTCCCAAAAGCCAGGCTGTGCCGCAATCTGCTCAAGGTCCTGAATTTTCGCCTCTAAAGCAGGAATGTCAAAGATACTCCTGGGCTTTGCCCAGGCGCTCAGATAACGTGCCGACATCTCGTTTTAACTCAGACAAGTCAAGCATAAAAGGGGAAAGGTCTACAGAGCTTTTATATAGTAGCCGTTTGCCTCCTATCCACCTGACTTACCAGCCACTTTCCAAAAGAAATGTAAAGTTCGTCACAGAATCGTTTGCGTTCGTGAGCTGCGTCTGAAACTGGGCACTATAAACTCGTAATCAAAATATGTTGATGGGCACAATCAATAAGCACTGTCCTATCAACAATGTTTGATGCGTAAATGTCCTGATCAAAGAATTTTCTGAAATCCACCAAAAAAATATTGTCAAAAATTCTTTCATCGGAATATACCGACTGCATTCAGTCTGTCTAGCGGTATCCCTAAGTTTGAGCGTTTCAGTAGACCTGTAATTTTTGATACCTCTCAGGTGCTTATACGTAGAGCGCTTGAAAGTTCATCTGCTGACTACCGTGATTCAACGATGGTGAGGTCAGAGCGACTTCCCGAGAATGAATACAAATCACGTTTAACAAGCTCTGACTCAGGATACTCCGCAGATATGGCTTCACAGTCCGCTTCGCTTCGCTCCCGTGGTATGGAACTGCTGATGTGCTACAAGCAGAACCCTTCCGTCCGCTTGCGCAATGACTTAGTCCGTTTGAATGCTGGTTTGGTGCGTAAAATCGCACACCGGGTCAGCCATCAGTGCTCAGAGCCCTATGAAGATCTAGAACAGATTGGCTACCTCGGTTTGATTCGCGCTATTGAAAGATTTGACCCCGGCCAGGGCTGTGCCTTTAGCTCCTTCGCTGTGCCCTACATTCGCGGAGAGATGCTTCACTTCCTGCGCGACCGAGGCACCACCGTCAAGATTCCCCGTCGTTGGCAAGACCTACAGAAAGAAGGCCAAAAGCGTCAGGCCGACCTTCTCCGCCGCTACGGTCGTCAGCCCTCTGACCACGAAATGGCTGAAGCACTGAGCATCTCTGTAGAAGAGTGGCGCGAAGTGAAAATGGCTAACAAGAACCGTATGCCTCTGAGCCTGGATGCCACCGTTTGCCAGCAGGTCGATTCGACCATCACCCTGGGTGACACGCTGCCCGACGCCCACTACCAGCTGCTACAAGCCCTGGAAGAAGACCGTCAGCAAATCCAGCGTGCCCTGGCCCAGCTGGAAGAAAAGACCCGGTCTGCCATTGAGTTTGTCTTCTTTAAGGGCCTGTCCCGAAAGGAAGTGGCCGAGCGCATTGGCGTTAGTCCGATGACAGTGACTCGTCGGATTCAGCGTGGTGTTGAGCAGATGATTACTTACCTACAGCCTCAGCTACTGCAAACTGACCCCTAGCCGCAGGCGAATGTTGATAGGCATCTGCCGACGTCAGTAGATGCCTGCTTGGAGTCACTGCGAAAGCCGCTCTAGACACATGAAGTCTGGAGCGGCTTTATTCGTTTTGGATAGGTCAGTAGGCAACTATCGGCCATTGGCGCGTATCACCTTCTAAACCTTTTGTGGTCTATGAAAACCTCGTCAACCCGTTGTCACCAATCGATATACGGGCGAAATGCCGCCTCTACCGCATTAGATACGTCCGGCGAGTACTGCCGAACATTTGCCAACAGCTCTTCTTTAGACAGCAGAGCTGAATATTTGTGGACTATTTGGCTCTTTTGGTGAAGCAGCCAAAACAGCGGCATCAAATAGGCAAACGTCTCATTTCGGCTAATCCAGGAGCGTACAAATGATTTAGAAAGGTGCATGCCAAAATTTTTGACAGGATCCGGCGCGTCCTCGTACATTTTTTCGACGACAGGAGGAATAGTTTCGCTCTCTGTTTTGACAGTTTTACCTTGATTTTTAACGTAAATTTTTTTGTAGAAGTCCATCACGATGCTGGATAGCTGAAGAATGTAGTCTGTTGAAACATCGTGGTAATAGCCTATGAGCATGGCCGCAAATGGATTAAGCCTTTCGACCTCCGCGAGGGGGAAGTTACTGTGGTGTTTAGGGTTGGTTAGATCAACTAGCAGGTAAGCAATGCCACTAGCGGCGTCCCGCATGACCTCTAACGAACGCTTCCTAGGCGCAACCAGCTCTAACTTTAAGGACGAGTCTAGATCAATCAAATAGACCTCGCGCTGGTCAGGGCAGTAGCTGTAGTTATCAGCTGCTCCTGAGTAGCGATAGAAGCCTGCTTCGGTGAATTTGCGAATAGTTTTGCCATAGAGCCCAGCTAGCCTAGTTAATAGGGCTAGGCGTGGGCAAGGGTCTCGGTCAGCGCCCAGGCTTTGCATCCAGGCTTGCAAGGTTAGGTCTTCACTGATTGCATGACTATGTGCAGGCAGTTTAAAGATGGCATCAGCACGGATATGTGAGGCTCCAGGTAAGCCAGAAACGACTACGCCAAGCGGGGCTGCACCTGGGCGATCCCTGGGGCCATCTACAACGCTATCACTGCTGTACCTGTAAACCAGCAATGGGATAATCGTTGGGCATCCTGATGCCAGTAGACTGAGTGCCGTATTGTACTCCTGAAGCGCTCGTTCAAATAGAATTCCGCCCATCGGTGCTGATGGAGACTCGACCGGACCAAACTCACCCGACGGAGAAAACCCCAAATGGGGATTGCTGTTTCTGACTGGAAAACGGGTTGGTCGAATGACCTTGCCCTCGTGAGTTAGCGCGCCAACACCTTTAATTTTGTATGCTCTGATGTAGTAATTAGGGGCGTAGCGAGTTGGGTGAATTGCTTCTAGAAAGGCAGAACGGCCTACCGATTTGAAATCTGGCGTCCTTTGCCACTGGACAATTTGTTCAATACGGGACAGGTCTGAGCCGATATGTGAGCTTGATGCCACAAACTCCGACTGCCTAACCCGATCGGCCTTTAACAGCGGGGGAACGGGCTCAATCGGCGATGTACTATGTACAGTCTTGCAATCTTGCCCAGCAATCATAAGTAGTTAGACCTTTTGTTCATGTTAAAGACATTACTTTTAGTGAATATTAATGCCCGATGTGAGTTCTAAGAAAGCGCTAACAAATCAGTTATTGAAAGCTTTGCGGTTGTTTGAAATTTACTTAGCTGGAAGTTGAGATAAGAAGGAGCGATCACGAATAGCAATAGCAAAAGGGTGTATCTCATCTGACTCACTTAATGCCGTATCAGCAGTTACCGATTGAGTCCCATCTTTTTCTAGGATTTGCTGAATTGTGTCTTGAGAGACTGCCATCTTTTGAACTGACCAGCTTCCCCAGCTTTCTGCAGAGTACCTGTAAAGCTTCGGTGCAATATCTTGCCAAGATAGAGTTTTACCCAGTTTTTCAAGAAAACTGTACAGATGAGTCGTGAAATCGTTCCGGTCCCACATCTTTTGGGGCTCTCGATATCGTAGGAAGGGGTTTCTCTCATTCTTATTAACGTGTTCGGCTGCTCTAGCTAAGTTGAATAGGCTATCAATTGCCAATCGAGCAAAGCCTGTAAATACGGCAACCTCCAGCGCTTCACAGCAGCAGCCAAGCATCGAGCCATAATCTTCTTTAAGGAAGGCAACCTCTGCCTGAGCGATGTAGATATTGCTCATAGACCAGTTTTGGTGCTGCGATGCAAAGTGCCCCCATTGTTTCCGACTGGCTCCTATATCATCACGTACATTGTTAACTCTATCTGCAAACTCTGAGTAAGTCATGAGCGGCTCTACATCACCAAGCTGAGTAAGCGATGAGCGCAGACTGAGCTCTCTCTTGGCAAGATGTAGGTAATACTCAGCACGCTCAACATTGCCTAGTCGGCAATAGGTGCGGCTGGCGTAAGCCAACCAATGGATGGCACGTTTCATATGGCCAATTCGGCAGGCATAGTGAGCCGCGGCTATAAAGTTCTCTGCTGCAAGCTCTAGTACTGGAATATCTGTTTCGCCAGAGGCCGTATAGAACTCTAGATAGCTAACGGTCCCCCAAAACTGAGAAGCGTATAGGTAGGCGTCGATGTCTATACAACCTTTCTGTGCGATATACTTACTGAGCTTCCCTGCATTAGATTCCAAGCTGTAAACGATGCCTGTTCGCCAGCTTTTTTGTGATAGAAATGCTTGATTTCCCTCCATCAAGTTGTAGAACATGACACAAGAAGCTGAGTTCAAAGCCAAGATCGCGTTGGATGGCTGTAGCAAGGCAGTGCTGTAGGCATCACTTAAAAACTCTTTTGCTGTTGGTATGTCTCCCTCCAGCAAAGAAATGTGCATCTGAGTCAGCTGAGCAGTGCGAGATTTTTCTGCTAAGAGCTGAATATTTCTTTCGAAGTACTTCCAGATGCTTCCTTGTCGTGGAAACTCACTAATTACTTTTTCTACATTTTTGATGCTTCGGGCAGTAATTTTGTAGTTCAGCTCTGGAATGTGCGAGTAGAAAGAGGCACGGCTGATGAAAATTTGCTCGTCAACTTCAGCAATTTTCTTAAAGCAGTCATAGTATCTTTTTACATCGACATCTGCTTGCTTACTTAACCAGCGCTTTGTAGCATCTACAGTCGCCTTTAAGATAGCTAAAACGGTACTGTGCTCGACCCACCAGCCTTGATGAATGTCTCTTTCCCTCCCATTCTGAAAATCGTTAGGATCGGCTAGAGAAACCTCAGCCCTGACTGTGCCACTTTCAACCTGACCGATTCTTCGAGTAGTAAGTGCTACAACATCAAATGGATACCCTAAGCCATCTTTTACCGCTGATAGCATGTTTTCAACATGAGAAGCCGTAGAGCTATGACGCCAGATAACATCAGAATCATCGGCCTCTAAATGAGGAAATCTACAAGAGATGGCAACTTCAAGAACTGGATGATTTTCGATACTTAGCTCTGCGTCGATTATATTTTCAAATTTGAAAGGTGATAGTTTCCGTTCAGCCTCAACAAAAATTCGACGAGTGCCATCGTCAATATTTTCAATGACATATGATAGTTTTCTGGATTCGCAATTAGTAATGCTGATGTAATTAGGAATCTCGTAATTTAGAAGCCGGTGTTCTAAAACACTTTGGTAGATTTCGTACAGTTCTGCTGCCACAAAATCCTGCTTACCAAAGCTCATGAGCTTTTGAATCTCTTTCTGGTAGTTGTCTACAACAACTGAATCTTTCTCGTTCATTTCAGTGATAGGCCAGTTTCGAATGCTATCCCAGTCACTTATCTGCTGCTTTTGTGGAACTCGACCGGGTCTACCCTGAGACAGTATGAGGTTGATGACTTCGCCAGCCAGTTCGGTGCGAACGCTCTCATCTTGGATCCACGGACTAGTCAAACGAGCGATTGCGCGAACAACCTGAGGATTGTCTGTCTTGGTTAGCCACTGCTGTGCGTCGAACGTGTTGACTTCGCCTACAACTTGAGCAGAACTATCACTGTTTTGCTCATTAGGTGCAGCAAATCCCAAAGTTGCTAGCAGGGGGCCAGGTCCTTCTTGCTTAAGCTTCTGACGCTGTTTACTATGCTCGGGCCTTAGCTTCTGGTGAATTTCCTGTGGAGGATCAACCAGCTCTGTCCAAAGCCCCATCAAATCGCTCCAACTCAGGGAAATTCCTTTACTAGGCTCTTTCAAAAAAGTGTAGAGCTTCTGTCCACTGACATTGAGACCTACCGCCATGTCGCGCACGCTAACACCACAGGTATCTCTGTAGTTTTCCAATTTATGTGCCAGGGCTTGCCAATACTCAAGCTGCCTTTGCCTGAAGATTTCCTTCTGTGGTATCTGACGAGCCTCAGTTTCTGCCATGTCTATTTCCTCAAGCGTGTCGCATGGCGACGGATCAGCTGATCTATGCAGTACATGTGCATGTTTTTACATATACGCAGCAACGCAGAATATAGCAGTCAAACATGTTGTCAAGGTCGGAGCTGTAGTCAAGAAGGCAGTATGAGCCTCTATTTGTCGGATACGTGACTATCCACCTCTGCATACAAGAGGTGATCGGAAGAATCCATTTTTTGGCTAAATAAGCAGATTTTTGTCTTGAAATCGGAAATTAAGCCACACCTACTGAAACGCTATGCCTGCCACTCAGGATGTTGACCTGCTAGAGACATCTCGGCTTTTTATTTTACTCCATATATATGGGGCCAGCATATCCCAGGAGACGGGGGATACGGAAAAAAGCTCCCCCAGCAAAGAGCCTCAGGCAAAAAAACAGTAGGAAGAGGATTATTCTGTCATCTATTCACTAACCTAGAATTATATTTTCAAATAATTAGAAAATATAATTCTAAAAATATGACCTAATCTCGGAAAATTGGATACACTTGATATGTGCTCTAGAGGCAGCCAGCCAAATTACTGGAATGTCCTGGTCGTCGCGCTAAATCGTGGTTTTGCTTCTATCTTCGGACTTCTAGTTTGTGAATAGCACAATCTTCTGATGCGTTAGTGCTTGTAGGTCAACGGATTTAGCCATCCACTTAGCCGTTTGTATAAATATTGTACAAACAACGTCAACTGATTAGACAATTAGATCGATAGTTCATCAACAGAGGAAAAGCTTAATGTTCTCAACCAAATCGCTCACGGTGCTTAGTTTCGGTGCGTTATTTATTCTGCTCTATCTCTCGAAGCCCGTTGAGAAAGACCCGTATCTCAAGCAGGTCGCTAACCATATGCAAAATGCCTGCTGCAAAACCGTAGAGGGACCGGTTCAAATCTGTGAGGTGGCAGCCCCACTGATACGTCCAGTACTGGGAACTTTGCTGCACCCCTACACCGAAGAACCCAAAGATTTCGTTTTTGTCACGCTCTATCAAACCCACCTACCCGGTAACTCGTTCTATGGCCTAGGCATTGCAAATCGCTACTTCGTATGGCCTGACAGAGCCCAAACCATTAGTGCCTGCGAGGTCATCGACAACGCACTGGCCTTCCAAAACTTCCCGCTATCAAATCTTTGCCCTACCCATCTCGCTCTACCAGGAGTCTTGCTATGACTGGTCACATGCCCCAGCAACAGCCCCATCGCAAACGCAATCATATAGTCATACTCATCTCTTCAATATGTATCGCATTAATGGTGATATCCAGCACAGTCGCTGGTATCGCCATAGTTTATTCAGCTCAGCAATTGCAATATTCAACCCAGCAGTTGCACACCCAACTGGAGGTACGGCAGGAGCAGTACCTAGCAATAGAGCAAGAACAGTCCGTGCTGGCCAGAGCACAGTATTACCTGAGCGAAGACCGCCCTGATACCTGCATCAGCGTGCTGAAAGAGACTTCGGGTGATTGGTTCCCTGAGTGGTTTCAGCGGCTGGCAACAGACTGCAACAACAAGGTTGCAGGTAAGTGGATGCAGGAGGCCGAAACATATGCAGCCAACGGTGAACTGGCAAAAGCGATTAAGACACTGCTGAAAATTTCGGGTGGGCCCTTCCGAAGTGATGCGCAGAAGATGATTGATGCATGGTCTGAGGACATCTACACCCTAGCAAGCAAGCAATACAACCAGCTAGAAGATAACTTGTTAGCGGCTGCGGGCATGCTACAGGAAATTCCACCTGAGAGCAGACTGTACAACCAGGCACAGCAGACCATTAAAGTCTGGCGTGCAGAGCAGTCGGACAACGAATCTTATCTCGCTTCAGCAGATGCAGCCTTAAACATGGGGGATACCTGCGGTGCCAGAGGATCGCTTGGTGCGGTCAGTTCCCACCCAGCTTGGAGTGAGCGACGGGCGCAGGCTGAGGTACGTATTCAACAGCAAGAGCAGGCCTTTAACGCGGTACTACAGCAAGTTGCAGATCTGGTAGACAGTGGCGCAAACGAAACCGCTCGGCAAACGATAGACCAATTGCCTGACACATGCCATTGGTTTTGGGAAAAGCAACGGATACAGGGGGTGCTTCAGGCTGAAATTCCATCACCTCAACCTCAGCGTCAGTTCCCTTGGTGGATGCTGTTGGGCGTACCAGTGTTGCTCTCACGACCGTGGCGAAGTGCTGTCCTCGCTTTTTCTAGATTTTTGACAGATCATCATTAGAAGTTCTGCGTACTGTCAGTGTGCGCTTTGGAGTTAGAGGTAAAGAATTTTCATTTTTCCAACGCTTTGGTGTCATGGCGAAGCTGTTGGGCGAAGCCAGCAGCGGCAATGCTGGCTGTTGTCCGTAGTGCTGATGCCATGACGCCATCGCGGGCGCTGGCAGAGAGCCCAACCAAGATGGTCATGGCGTAGTCTGCCAGGCTGTTAACCTGCGATCGCGACAGCTGTGATTGTTTAGCAATGCGATCGCAGATCATCTGCCTGGTCATTTCCCGTCGCGCTAGCGTCAGCGCCCTCGCATCTTGATCGCTACAGTTGCGCGTGCCGTCTAGGACCAAACAGCCCGGACAGTCTGACTTAGCCGAATACACGGTAGCCGCCTCAGTAAATAGGGTTGCGATCGCAGTTTCAAGATTCTCTGATGAGGCCAGCGCGGCCGGTAACCAACCCCCTTCCGTCTGGCCGTAATACTGCAAAGCCCGCTCAAACAGCGCTCGCTTACTGCCAAAGGCCGCATACAGACTGGGTGCCGTGATGCCGATGGCCTTGCTCAGTTCCGCCACGCCTACGCCGTCGTATCCCCTTTGGTGAAAAAGCTGGGCCGCAGTTGCGATGGCTTTATCGACATCAAACCCCCTAGGTCGTCCCCGCTTGCCTATTTTTTTAGTGATCACTAGCTTATTCTCAAAAGTCCTGCTATCGTATTTCTATAGTAATCGATACATAAAGAGGCATCCATCATGGAAACGTTATCTGGAAAGAAGGCGCTGGTGTTGGGCGGTAGTCGTGGCATTGGTGCAGCGATTGTTGAGCGGCTGTCAGCAGAGGGGGCAGCGGTGACCTTTACCTACGGCAGCTCAGCCGATGTGGCAAAAGAACTGGCGGAGAAAACTGGGACGACGACGCTTCAGGCCGACAGTGCAAACCGAGATGCGGTCAGCCAACTGATTGCAGACCAGGGGGCGCTGGATATTCTCGTGGTGAATGCGGGCATTGCCAAGCTGGGGGATCCGCTGGAGCTGGACCCCGACGACATAGACAGGATGATTGATATCAACGTGCGGGGTCCCTATCACGCGTCGGTGGACGCAGCTCGAAAGATGAATGACGGTGGACGCATTGTGATTATTGGCTCGGTCAACGGGGACCGGATGCCCTTTCCCGGTGGGGCGGCCTACGGTATGACCAAGTCGGCGGTGCAGGGCATGGTCCGGGGCCTAGCCAGGGATTTTGGCGATCGCGGCATCACTATCAACAGCGTGCAGCCCGGTCCGGTAAATACCGACCTGAATCCTGAAGACGGCCCCATGAAGGACATGATGCATTCCTTCATGGCAATCAAGCGGCACGCTCAGCCGGGCGAGATTGCCGGGATGGTGGCTTACTTGGTGGGGCCAGAGGCGAAGATTGTTACGGGCGCGCAGCATACCATTGATGGTGGATTTGGGGCATAGTTTTTGGGGTATCAGCTGGTCTCACAATCTGTGAAAAGGTTGAGCGGATTGCGCGTCACGGAGCGCTGTGCGCCGAGACGCGCAGCCCCACTAGGAGGCTCAAGCGAGAAGACCAAAGCATATACCGTCGGGTTAAGATTCACCACGACTTGTCTAACCCTCGTTTTCCTCCGTCAGGAAACTGATTGAATAGGCGGTTAGTGATTTTTTGACCTGCCATGCTGCTACGGTTTCTCCCCCGGCGTCGCCTGCTGTCGGTGCTGATGGTGCTGATGCTGATCAGCGCGATTGCGCTTCCCATGCGCGCCCAATCCCCCACTAAAGTCCCAACAGCTACGGGGCACGGTGGTGCAGTGGCATCCGTCGATTTGGACGCAACCCAGGTTGGCATCGACGTGCTGAAGGCGGGCGGTAATGCCGTGGATGCGGCCGTGGCTACTGCCGCAGCGCTGGGGGTGACAGAACCTTTTTCGGCGGGTATTGGTGGCGGCGGATTTATGGTAATTCGCCAGGCGAACGGGCAGATTGTGACGCTGGATGGGCGGGAGGAAGCGCCGACGCTGACCACGCCGAACATGTTTGACGACCCGGAGAGTGAGACGGGGGAACCGCTGCCGTTTTTCCCAGAGCGGATTAGTAGTGGGCTAGCGGTGGGCGTACCGGGGACGCTGCTGAACTGGGAGACGGCGCTGCGACGCTACGGGACGCTGACGTTGGGGGAGGCTTTGGCAGGTGCGATCGCAATAGCCGAAGACGGCTTCACCATAGATGAAACCTTCGTCAGCCAGGTTGAACGCAATCAGGAACGGTTTGCGGCCTTTACCAGCACCCGAGACCTGTATCTGCCAAGTGGCGCGCCGCCTGAAGTAGGGTCGCAGTTTGTTAACCCTGACCTAGCGGCGACGTATCGCGCGATCTCGCAACAGGGCACGAATCTGTTCTACCGGGGTGAACTGGGGGAGGCCATTGTCAATACGGTGCAATCGCCGCCGACAGTTACAGATGCACCGTTTCGCGTCTACCCCGGTCGTATGGACATGACGGACCTGGACCGGTATGAGGTGCGGGTGCGCAGGCCGATTGCGTCTCAATATCGCGGCTATCGACTGTACGGTATGGGCTTGCCCAGCAGTGGCGGCATTACTGTGGCGCAGGCGCTAGAGCTACTGGAGGACGTGCCGATTAGCTCGCTTTCTGACGCGGAGGCGATTCACTACCAATTAGAAGCGTCGCGGCTGGCGTTTGCTGACCGGAATGCTTATCTGGGCGACCCAGAGTATGTGGATGTGCCGCTGCTGGGGCTCTTTAAAGAGGACTATCTGCGACGGCGGGCGGCAACCATTGGCGAACAGGCCAGCGAGTCGGCAGAAGCGGGCAATCCGATTCCTTACCAGAATGATCCGAGTCCAAGCCTGACGCAGCAGCCGCAGCTGCGGGTGTCGGTAGACCGAGAAGGCCTTTCGACCACGCATCTGACGGTGGCGGATGCGATGGGACAGGTGGTGGCTTACACGCTGACGATTGAGTCGACGGGTGGCTCGGGCATGGTGGTGCCGGGGTATGGATTCATTTTGAATAATGAGCTGACGGACTTTGACCCGGTGGTGCCGCATCCCAACGTACCGGAACCAGGGAAGCGGCCGCGAAGTAGTATGTCACCGATGATTGCGATCGCACCGGATGACACCATTTTGGCCTTTGGCTCACCGGGAGGCTCAACGATTATTTCGACGGTGTTGGGAATTGTGACAGGCGTGGTGGATTTTGAGCGGGATCTGGGGAATGCGATCGCTGCGCCCCGATACTCCCAGCGGAATACGGCGGAGACGTTGGTTGAGGTGGGGTTTGAGGAAGAGCCACTGGCGGAAGAATTGGTGGCGTTAGGGCATCGGTTTCGGATGACGGAGGAGATTGGCGCAGCGACAGGGATTATAGTTGCACCGGATGGCAAGATGACGGCGGCGGCGGAGCCGTTTCGTCGGGGTGGGGGCAGCGCAATGGTGGTGGAGTAGGTTGGCGCCAAAGAACGAAAGTTTACCGAACCAGTTCACCCGACTCACTACATCAAACCCACCCTCTAGCGATATATTTAAAGACCGAATCTAAAATTCTATGTCCGGAGACATCGCATTGACCTTCTCAGCAGAGGATTTCGCCCAAGCCCTTGCCCAGCAGGATTTTGACTTTCAGCGCGGTAGCACTGTCCAGGGCAAGGTATTTAGCCACACCACCGACGGGGCCTATGTCGATATCGGCGGCAAGTCGGCGGCGTTTTTGCCGGTGAAGGAAGCTTCGATCGAAACGGCGGACCTGCCCTTGGAAGAAGCGCTGCCGGTTGATACTGAGCGCGACTTTATGATCATCCGCGACCAGAACGCGGACGGACAGGTGATACTGTCGATTCGGCGGCTAGAGATTCAGGCGGTGTGGGAGCGGCTGGTGCAGCGGCAGGAGAATAACGACATTCTCGACGTTAAAGTCAGCGGGACGAACCGGGGCGGAGTAATTGCCGAGGTCGAAGGGCTGCGAGGGTTTGTGCCGCGATCGCACCTTGTGGGCAACAAAGAAGACCTAGAAGCCTTTGTCGGTCAAACCCTGACCGTCGCCTTCCTAGAAGTAGACCCCGAGAACAATAAGCTCGTTCTATCCCAGCGCATCGCCTCCCGCAACACCGCCATGGGCGAACTGACCGAAGGGCAGCTGATCGAAGGTACCGTCTCCGGCATTCGACCCTTCGGCGCATTTATCGACTTTGGCGGCGTGCGCGGTCTGCTGCACATCAACCAAATCAGCAAAACCTACGTCCCGTCCATCAGCGAAGCTTTTGAGGTCGGCACTCCTATTAAGGCGGTGGTGGTGAACATTGACACCGCCAAGCAGCGTATCGGCCTGTCAACCAAGGTGCTAGAAAAATACCCCGGCGAAATGCTTAAAGACTTCGACGCGGTGATGGCTGCGGCTGAAGAGCGGGCCAGCGACCCAGCCAAAGTCCTCGCCGAGCGAGATGCCTGATGAGTAGCACTGTTTGGGAACTCGACTTTTACTCACGCCCCATTTTGGATGAGAGCCAGAAAAAGCGGTGGGAAGTCCTGGTGTGCGAGGGGGCGCAGTCGGTCCAGGACGAGCCAGCGTCCGGCTTTCGCTACAGCCAGTACCTGGCAAATACGCAGGTCAACTCGATTGAGCTAAAGAAGGCATTGGAGACTGCGATCGCGCAAGCGCCTACCCCACCGACCCGCATTCGCTTTTTCCGCTACCAGATGCAGAACATGATCAAGCGGGCCTGCGATGAGCTGAGTTTGCCCGCACGGCTAAGTCGCCGGACGCTGACGCTACAGCAATGGCTGGAGTCCCGTCAGGAGAACGTCTACCCCAACGAACCGGGCTATCAGGCGGGCAAAAACCCCTCTGTTCGGCCACCCATTGAAGTCGCCCAGCCCCTGCCCGACGCACTGATCGGCCAGCAGTGGACCTTTGTTAGCCTGCCCGCCGCCGACTTTGACGACATGCCCGAGTGGGATATCGACTTTGGCGAAGGCTTTCCGCTGTCGCTGGCAGGGGTTGAGGCAGACACGCCAGTTCCTGGCATCATCATTTTTTCCCAGCGGGCAACGGCGCTAGCGGCCTGGATGTCGGGGCTAGAGCTGGGGTCGCTGAACCCTCAGCTGGGTAAAACCTCACGACTGCTGTTAGAAACCGGGACCAGCGACACCTGGATTCTGGAGAATTTGAACACGCCTGCCCTGGTGAAAGAAGCCGAACAGTTTGAGCGAGCCAAGCAGCAGGCCAACGGCGTTCATTTTGTGGCCGTGCAGGCGGGGTCAGAGGCAGAGTCGTTTGCAGGCTTTTGGCTGATGCAGTCGCGGGAGTTTGGCTGATGGGTGAGCGTCGGTTGGGGCGCAAGCCTCTATGGCAAACTGTTGCACTCTACGCGCTAATGAGCGGCATTGCCGTGCTGATGCTGCTACCGCTCCTATGGTTGGTGAGTACAGCGTTTAAGTCACCAACGGAGAACATTTTTGAGTTTCCACCCCGTTTTCTGCCGCAGCAGCCCACGTTTAACAACTTTGTTGAGGTGTGGCGAGCCAATCCGTTTGGAACGTATTTTTTCAACAGCATTTTGATTGCCGTGATTACGGTTGTTGTCAATCTACTGTTTTGTTCTCTGGCAGCCTATCCCCTAGCGCGGCTCGTTTTCAGAGGACGAGAGGTGATCTTCTCGCTGATTGTCTCCACAATTCTGATTCCCTTTCAGATCATCATGATCCCGCTGTATATTCTCACCGTACAGCTCGGATTGCGAAACACTTACCTGGGTATTATCTTTCCGTCTCTGGCCTCGGCCTTTGGTATTTTTTTGATGCGGCAGGCATTTCAGGGCGTGCCCAAGGAACTGGAAGAAGCGGCCCGCATCGATGGCTGCTCGGAGTTGGGTATTTGGTGGAATGTGATGATGCCCGCCGTGCGTCCGGCCCTGGTGACGCTGGCCATTTTTGTCTTTATCGGCTCCTGGAGTGACTTCCTCTGGCCGCTGATTGTGCTGGACCGAGAGGAGCTATATACCCTGCCGCTGGGCGTAGCGCGACTAGCCGGAAGCTTCTCGCTAGACTGGCGACTGATTGCGGCGGGTTCCGTCATTTCCATCGCGCCGATTGTGGCCTTCTTTGTATTTGCCCAAAGCTATATTGTGCCGACCGAGTCGGGAAGTGGCGTGAAGGGGTAAAGGTAAATCCCTTGCAGCTTGGGTCACGCAGCCTGAGCCGTTGTCCCTGCCGTCATGCTAAGCGCTACGGCTTCGGCAACGCGAATGCCATCTACGGCAGCAGAGAGAATGCCGCCAGCGTAGCCTGCGCCCTCGCCTGCGGGGTAGAGCCCTTGGGTATTAAGGCTCTGACAGCCCTCATCGCGCTTGATGCGAATTGGGGAAGAGGTGCGAGTCTCAACGCCGGTTAGCACGGCATCGGGCATGGCGAACCCTGGAATCTTTTGGTTGAACTCGGGCAGGGCCTCGCGGATGGCCGCGATCGCATAATCCGGCAAACTAGAAGACAGATCGCCCAGGTGAACGCCAGGTCGATAGGTCGGTTTAACGCTACCAAATGCTGTAGAGGGTCGTCCGGCTAGAAAATCACCCACCAGCTGACCAGGGGCTTCGTAGGTGCTGCCGCCCAGGGCAAAGGCCCGCTCCTCTAACTCTCGCTGGAGGGCCATGCCCGCTAGCGGATGTCCTGGATAATCGGCTGGGGTAATGCCCACTACAATGCCGCTGTTGGCATTCTTGCCACTGCGCTCGTACTGGCTCATGCCGTTGGTGACTACACGCCCAGTTTCAGACGTGGCAGCGACCACCTGCCCACCGGGACACATGCAAAAGCTGTAGACCGACCGACCATTTTCACAGTGGTGGACCAGCTTGTAGTCTGCCGCACCCAAGATTGGGTGACCGGCCTGGTCGCCAAAGCGAGTCTGGTCAATCAGCGGCTGGGGATGTTCGATGCGAAAGCCAACGGAAAAGGGTTTGGGTTCGAGGTACACGCCCCGCTGGTGAAGCAGCTCAAACGTATCGCGGGCACTGTGACCCACCGCCAACACCACATGGTCTGTGGCAATGCTCTCGCCATTGTCCAGCACCACCCCCTGAACCTGCTGCTGGGTGCCCCGATTCACTAGGTCAAGGTCAACCACCCGCCGCTGAAAGCGAATCTCACCCCCCAGGGACAGAATCGTCCGGCGCATGTTCTCGACGATTTTGACCAAGCGGTAGGTACCGATATGAGGCTTGTTGATGTACAGAATTTCGGGAACAGCTCCGGCCTCTACCAGTTCGGTCAGCACCTTGCGGCCGCGATAGTCGTTGTCCTTGATGCGGCTGTAGAGCTTGCCGTCAGAAAACGTCCCGGCCCCCCCTTCTCCAAACTGCGCGTTGGACTCGGGGTTAAACTTGCGCTTGCTCCAAAAGCCAAAGGTATCGACAGAGCGCTCGTGAACCGGCTTGCCGCGCTCGATGATGATAGGGCGAAAGCCCATTTGAGCTAGCAGCAACCCTGCAAACATGCCGCAGGGACCTAGGCCCACCACGACGGGACGATGGGCTAGATGGGCTGGAGCCTGAGCGACGTAGCGGTAGCGCGTATCGGGCGTGGGGTAAACGTGGGGGTCTTTTTTGAAGCGCTTGAGCAGCTGCTTTTCTTTGGGCGTGTCAATGTCGATGACGTAAACGAGCGCGATCGCACCCCGCTTCCGTGCGTCATAGCTGCGCCGAAACACGCTGTAGCCCTTGAGGTCAGCTGCACCCAGCCGCAGCTTTTTGAGGATCGCAGCCCTCAAGTCGTCATCGGTATGGTCTAACGGCAGCTTTAACTCGGTCAGGCGCAACACGGCACAACGGTCAATTCGGCCTATTCACCTTAGCTCAGCAAACAAGCCGTGGGAAAGATTAGATACTCAATGAAAAAGAGCTTCCAAATGAACTGGTAAAATTGAGGATAGGACACTGAATTCCCATCATTGGAGACCGCTTCATCTGCTTCGGTCTCGCCGTCTAACTTAACCCGGTGGCTTTGCTGCCACATAAAGATCAGCGCCAGGGTGTGACTAACCGACAGGAAGAGAATATTGACGCCTGAAAGGAAGGGGGCGATCCCGATTACCCCCAAATAGCAGGCGGTAATCACCCAGCGGGCCAGGTTAAAGACGCTGCGCTGCCCCATTTGCAGACTAAAGGTCTGAATGCCGTAGCGTCGGTCGCCTTCAATGTCGGGAATGTCTTTGAAAATGGCAATGGCAAAGCTAAACACCAGCACAAACAGCGTCAGCACCCACACCCGCAATGGCACAGTAGGACGCAACCCTAGCTGGTGAGCGGCATGCAGGTAAATGCCCAAGTTCACTACCGCGCCGCGCACCGCCAAAATGCAGATGGACGCCCACAGCGGAAACTGCTTTAGCCGAATCGGCGGCAGCGAGTAGGCTGTGCCAATGGCAACGCTGATCCACACCGTGGCAATCAAGTACAGGCTCTGGGACAACCCCGCCAGCGCCATCGCGGCCAGCAACGCTAGCCCCACAAGTAGGACGCCCTGCGATCTCGAAAACTCTCCGGAAGCTAGCGGCAGGTGGGGCTTGTTGACCCGATCAATCTCAACATCCTCGAGCTGGTTGAGGCCCACAATGTAGACGTTGCCACACAAGCAGGCCAGCCAGGTTAGCAGCATGGCCGCAATACCGCCCCAGACGTGCAGCGTTGCCGGGTTGGCCCCGGCTGGGTGACGAGCAGCCCAGGCCATTGCGAATAACCCCAACACGCTTAGGCTGGTGCCAACGATGGTGTGGGGCCGGGAGAATTTCCAAAAGGCCCGCAGCCAGGGCAGGGGATTCTGCAACAGGCTTAACGATATGTTGGGCGACGGTTGGGCCGTAGCAGGGTCACCCGGACGAAAACTGTCAGATTTAGCCATGCCTACTAAGACAAAACACCGAGACAAAACACAGTCTGAATGAGTAAACGCGCTATCAAAAATGGCCTGATGTAAACGCTTTAATAACCATGCCGACTGTTTCTTGGTCGGTCAACTGATGACTGATGTTTTGTTGCTTTTTGTAAAGAAAAATATCAAGCAGGCAGTAAAGGGTATCCCTTCCATAGAGGTACCTAGGGAAGCCACGGAACTCGTCTAGGGGATAAATGCCTATAATTGTGGCGCTCGTGGTGGGTACCGTTCTGTCCAAACTTATAATCTATGCGGGGTTCGATCGCGCAAATGGCTGCCGAATCGATACAAACATCGACCCTAGGCTGGCAAGTGCGGCTATTGACCCAGCGTTTGGGTGAGTGGATTGAGCTGCTGCTATCAGGGCAAGCACCTTCAAACGAGCCACCCCCCGAGTTTACCTTACCGCCGTGGGTCGGTGTGGCATTGCTGTGGACGGCGGTAACGGCAACGGCCCTGCTCGTCGCCTGGATCATCTATCAGGTGATTGTGTACCTTTTGGCAAACCGGGTTGCCCCTGGCCCATCAGCGGTACTGAAGGCTGTTGTCGAGCCTGAACCAAAACGATCAGCATCGGAGTGGCTGCGCGAGGCCAAACGACTCGAACAGGCCGGAGACTGGCGCGGAGCCTGCCGGGCACTGTACATGGCCGCGCTGCAAACGCTTAGCGATCGCGGTTGGATTCCCGAGCAACATAGCCGTACCGATGGCGAGTATCTGGCAGAACTCCACCAAGTCACGCAGCCGCGCCCCTACCAGCTCCTCATTCGCACCCACGAACGCGGCGAGTTTAGCGACGAAGCCCTGACCGCTGAGAACCTCACCCGCTGCCGTCGCGCCTATCAGGAGATTGAGAAGGCATGACCCGGCGCACGGTATGGATCGGGCTGATTGCGCTGGGGGTACTGTGCCTGCTGCTGGTTGTCCTGGCCCCTGAGAGCGGTCGTAAAACTAGCGGTTCGACCTACAGTCGCGCCCCCGAGGGGTACCGGGGCTGGTACGAGCAAGCCGTAGACCAAGGCATAACCCTACAGCGCTGGCAGCGACCCATTGAAGAAATTTTGCCCGAGGGCGAAGCCGGAGGACAGACCCTGCTGCGCATCTTCTCTGGCAACGTCTCCCGCATCATCGCAGAGGGTGTTTATTCGGACGAGGACTGGTTCGACGACTGGCTAGCGGCAGGCAACCGCATCATCACGCTGGGCGTTCGGGAGCCCGTCAGCGAGGCCAAGTTCGAGACCCTGCAAGACAGCCCCCAGGGCAAGGTCAAGGTCCACACCACCCGCCGCCAGACCGACCTGACGAATAACCGAGCCCGCCTGCTCAACGACCAGTACGGTGCCGTCGTCTGGCGAGAGAATCTCGATCCCGGTATGGCGATCTACTCCACCACACCCCATATCGCGGCCAACGCCTATCAAGATATGCCGGGTAACTACGGCTTCTTGACAGAATTGGTCACTGCCGAGGGTGGCGGTACCGTTTGGATTGATGAGTATCTGCACGGCTATAAAGATGCCGATGTGGTTGTTGAGGAAGTTACGGGCAGCTGGGGGGAGTACCTGTCGAGTACGCCAGTTGCAGTGGCCGCGATTCAGCTAAGCCTACTGGTGCTGCTGTTTATCCTCGCTCAGAACCGGCGGGCGGGTACGCTGGCAACTCTACCAACGCCTAAAGTTGACAACAGCCAAGCCTATATCGACGCTCTGGCTGGCGTTCTACGCAAGGCCAACAGCTACACCTTTGTCGCCAGCGCCATTGCCCGCGCCGAACGCCAGCAGGTACAGCAAGCGCTGGGATTAGGGCAGGCCGCCGTAGATGATGAAACGTTGATGGCAGCTTGGCAGCAGCAAACCGGGAAAGATGGAAAAGCGCTGAGATCGCTCCTATCGCCACCCCAGGTACAGGGCCAAGCAGCTGACAAAACCTTCAGCGACTGGCTAGCCCAACTCAAAGCCATCCGCCAGCAGATTGCCAAACATTGACCGCCCGATTGCCCAGCTGTCTCACCGCCCAGCCAATATCAAGCCTATGTCTGACCTCCAGAATCGCATCAAACAAATCGGCCAAACCCTCAATCAGGTTGTTGTAGGTCAGTCAGACGTGATTGAACAGCTGCTGGTGGCCCTCCTGTCGGGCGGTCACGTCATTTTAGAAGGCGTTCCTGGCACCGGCAAAACCTTGACGGTAAAGGCCCTGGCGAAGCTGATTCATGCCGAGTTTTGCCGCATTCAGCTGACGCCAGACATTTTGCCATCAGACATCCTGGGTACCAATGTCTTTGACCTCAACACCCGCAACTTCACCCTGAAAAAAGGCCCCATCTTCACTCAGGTGCTGCTAGCCGACGAAGTGAACCGAACCCCACCCAAGACCCAGGCCGCCCTGCTAGAAGCAATGGAAGAACAGCAGGTGACGCTGGATGGGACGGGCTATCGGCTTTCGGACTTTTTCTGGGTGATTGCCACGCAAAACTCTCTAGAGTTTGAAGGGACCTACCCGCTACCCGAGGCCCAGCTTGACCGTTTTCTTTTCAAGCTGGTGGTTAACTATCCTGAGCTATCTGCCGAAAAACAAATGCTGCTGAACACTCAAGCAGGCTTCAGCGCCAAGCAGCTCAACATCAAACAGCTTCAAGCTACGACCCAGGTCGAAGAGATTTTGGCAGCCCGTAAGGCCGTCAGCGACATCACAGTTAAAGAAAACATTCTCGACTACCTGCTAGCCCTAGTGAGACAAACCCGCCAGTCTGCCGATCTCTCCTTGGGAGCCTCTCCTCGTTCTGCCGTTAGCTGGCTGCAAGCCTGCAAGGCCCACGCATGGCTTCAGGGACAAACCTACGTCACGCCTGATAATGTCAAGGCCATTGCCGCGCCACTATTGCGTCATCGCCTCATGCTGGGTCCAGAAGCACAGCTTGATGGTCTGACCACCGATGCGGTCATCCAGTCGGTGCTAGAGCAGGTGCCGGTACCCCGATAGGAACCAAATATGACGCCAACCTCTCGCGTTTATGCGCTCCTTGCCATCGGCGGTGTCGTTGCCGCGGCCCTGAATGGACTTGCGCCCAATAGTGCCTCTGTTACCACAGTAGTGTGGCCCATGCTGTTGTTTGATGGGGGTGTGCTGTTGTTGGCGCTGCTAGACGGGCTACTCATCAACCCAGCCCGTCGCCCCGCCGTTGAAAGAGAACCGTTACAGCGCCTATCCATTGGAAGAGATAATCTCGTCACGCTAAATATCAAAACCAAAGACGCTAAGGTTGAACTGCAAATCTACGACCAGTATCCGCCAGCGCTGGGCGAGGTGACTATGCCCCTGCGGGCTGTCAGCCCAGCAAAAACTGCGCAGACGTTAACCTACACCGTGCATCCCCAGCAGCGAGGCGAGTTCAACTGGGGTGACTTGCAGGTGCGACAGCGGGGTCCGTTGGGGCTGGCTTGGCGAGGGTGGACGGTGCCCCAAAAGCAGACGGTGGCGGTATATCCAGATTTAGTGGGGTTGCGATCGCTCTCGGTGAAGCTCGCCATCCAGTCCACCGGCAGCGTCCGCCAGCGCAAACGCATTGGCATTGGCACCGAATTTGCAGAACTGCGCGAGTACGGCATCGGCGACGACCCCCGCTTCATCGACTGGAAGGCTACGGCCCGGCGCAGCGCCCCGCTAGTCCGCGTCCTGGAACCCGAGCGAGAACAGACCCTGATTGTGTTGCTCGACCGGGGACGCCTGATGACGGCTCAAGTCAAAGAGCTAGGCCGGTTCGACTGGGGCCTCAACGCCACGCTCTCCCTGGCGCTAGCCGGACTCCACCGAGGCGACAAGGTCGGCGTCGGCGTCTTCGACCGACAAATGCACACCTGGATACCCCCAACTGGCGGCAAACAGCACCTGCAACGCCTGATCGAAAAGCTCACCCCCATTCAACCCACCTTGCTAGAGTCCGACTACCTCGGAGCCGTCACCACCGTCGCCACGCAGCAAACCCGCCGCGCCCTAGTCGTGGTCATTACCGACATTGTTGACCAGACGGCATCTGCTGAACTACTGACGGCCCTTACCCGACTCAAGGCCCGTCACCTACCGTTCTGCGTCACCCTGCGAGACCCTAAAGTTGACCAAAAGGCCGAACACTTTGAAACCGACGTCAGCGCCGCCTACAGCCGCGCCGTTGCGCTAGACCTGCTCAACCAGCGCCAAGCCGCTTTTCTACGCCTCAAACAAAGCGGTGTACTGGTGTTAGATGCACCCGCTGACCAAATTACGGAACCGCTGATTGAGGACTATCTGCGCATCAAAGCTAGAAATCGTCTGTAACTCTCTATTCCAGCTTTCTCGTAATACTCACAAAGTAGGGTTTGCCCTAAACCTCTGTGGGCTATCTACACTGCCGTGGCTAGCCTACAAAAGATTAGCTTACAGATATACAGCAACTTACCCAGCAGCTGATGGGGATGACGCTGACAATGCAGCAAGTTTCAACCGGGTTGAAACTTGCGCCTCACTTGACCTGCTGTTCTATGAAGCTTTTGTCTGAATGAGCGAATTGAGTGAAGTGAGAAACGTTATATCTTGTGGAGTAAGTGAGCATGGAACCGTATTTTCTCGATTGGCTACAGCAGATTGACCTATCAGCATTGGGCGACCTGAGCGAGGTGGACTGGGCTGACATCGCAACCTACGGCACTTTAGCTGTTGCAGTGGGCGGAGCAGCCTGGACGTCTTCTAAGAGCCTGATTCAGTTTGCCTGGTCCAAAGTCGAGCCTGTGTTGGGATTTGCGGTCAGCTCCTTAGTGGTCTTCTCGCTGTGGTACAGCCTGCTTCGCGTCCACGTCAGTGTCTCTTTCAACCTCGACAAAGAGGTTTTTGACAATCTGCTTTGGCTATCTGCGGTCTGTTTTACACCCTACTACCTGATTCGCTACAACCTGCTGACAGGCTCCTTCTTGCTGGTAACCCGAACGCTAGAATTACTCAGCGATCTGCTAATCTTCTCGTGGTTTCCCGAAAAAGCTGAGCAGAACCGGCAGAAGTGGCGTAACCGTACGGTTAACACTTACACCAACGCTCGGCAGGGGTTAACAGAACTTTGGCAAAAGGGAGTGAGCGCGGCCCAAGCGTCTCAACTTCCATTTGGTTTAGGTGCAGCCAAGCATGAGGAGGATGACTCAAATGAGGCTTACGGTCCTGATGTTATTGACTCGGATGGCTCCCAAAGCGTCGTATAGCGTAGACAAGAATCCAATAAAAAAGGCGGTCAATTGGCCGCCTTTTTTGCTTTCTTGTCCTATACCTTCAACCTATTCGGTCTCCAGCTTCGTTGATGAGCAGTTCGCCGTCTTCTTTGGCAAAGGGTCCGGGCGGCCATTTCTCCAACAGATCCAGAACGGCCTCACTGGGACGGCACAGCTTCACACCTTTAGGACTGCAAACAATAGGCCGATTGACTAACACAGGATGCTCTAGCATCGCGGATAGTATTGTTTCGTCGGGGATGCTGGGGTCTAGCAAACCCAGCTCAGCCGCAGGTGATTTGGTCTCTCTTAGGGCGGTTCGAGGCGTTAAATCAGCAGCAGCAAACAGGGCTAGGAGCTGAGGACGAGTCCAACCCTCTTTGAGGTACTCAATGACAACCGGGTCGTAACCCGCTGCCTGAATAGTACGGAGGACATTACGTGAGGTCCCGCAGTCGGGGTTGTGATGAATGACAATCACAGGGCTTGGCAATAGACGACGGTTACAGCGTATTACACCGCGGCTCTCAGGTCTTGTATAGCGGACGCCATGGTATGCGTTCGGGTGGCTTGCTCGTGTTTGTCAGCGGGTCTAGACATTACCAGCGATCGCCCATTGACGAATCCCTGTAAATCAGTAGCATTAAATACAGATACAAAACGTTCATCCTGCATCGGACGATCCGATGTGTCAGGACGGAAGTAGGGTAGACCCCCGAAGGAACGCGCCTCTCAACTCGATGCATACCCTAGAGGCGATTATGACAACCGATCTATTGGCTGCTACCGAACTGGTGACTATTTTGACTGTGTTTAGTGCAGTGTTCTGTCCGCTCCTCTGCTGGTCGGTCAGTGGCACGCTACCCCAGTACGTTTCGCAACGCTTACAGAAAAGCTAGATCTGCCTTTTGCAACCTGTCACTAGAACAACATGCGGACCTACACCGTTAGCTGGTGGATCTGTATGGGATTAGGGATTATGTTTCTTTGGCAACCCAAACTCCATGGCAGTCCAGAACAGCTATTTGACCAGAAACTGGCAGACTGCCGTCAGCCTGCTATTCACTGAGCAGCGTAACCAACGAGACAATCTTTAGAGAGACAATGAACCTTGAACAGTTTCCAAGAAGTTGTTCAAGGTTTTCCATATTCTACGGTTATCGCCTATAGATTCAACAGCTATTGAATAGCCACCAGAATCCAGCTTTTGAGCGAGCGGAATCTGTCTCTTGTGGACTGAAGTATCAACTAGCCAAGAATCGACGTAGCTGATGCTGACTGCTATACCCAAACTTCTGATTGAGCTACGGTTTATCCTCGCTGGATTGCTGCTTTGGGATGCCGCCGATGGCTATACGAGCACGGTCTTTGTCTCGGGCTACATCGTCGCAATCTTATCGGACATTTTTGACGGCGTGATTGCCCGTCGACTGGGCGTCAGCACGCCTCAGCTTCGCCAGGCCGACAGCTGGGCAGATATTTGTCTGTTCTTGGCGTTAGCGCTAAGTACTTGGTGGACGTATCCAGAGGTACTTGCAGCCTTTGCACTACCGTTGCTTGTAGCTGTGTTGGGGCAGTGCAGTCTATTTGTGCTGTGTTTGGTCAAGTTTCAGAAAATGCCCAGCTACCACACTTACACGGCTAAAGCTTGGGGCTTGGGACTTGCGATCGCAACCGTCAGCCTACACGGGTTCAACATCGCGACACCGCTGTGGCTAGCCATTGGCCTCTGCTGGCTCAACACGTTCGAAGAAATTGCCATGACGCTGATCCTGAAAGAGTGGCACTGCGACGTACTTAGCTTTTTCCACGCCCAAAAAATTGCCTAGGGCCAGCCTGCGTAGCGCTTTATTCAGCAACAGTTCCTAAGCTACCTGTCTAACAGCGCTAAAAGTTCTTGACGGGACTGATGCGATTCGAACGCATGACCTACCGCTTAGGAGGCGGTTGCTCTATCCAGCTGAGCTACAGCCCCAGTTTGACACCTAGCAATATACACGCTGGTGAATAGCGTTAGGGAAGTAGGACAGTAAAACGCGTCAAATTGCGGATGGGCTTAAGATTTTTGCCAGGGCTGCTGCCAGGGACCACCGCCAACCTCTAGCCCCGCTAGCGAGCTGGTGGCCGTCAAGATAGGCCGATCTTGCTCAAACAGCTGAATCTGGAGCTGACCGTGGGTGGTATCACGACAGCGAAACTGCAATCCCTCCCGAGTCGGAACGCGGACTAACTCTCCTGGGTCGCTTGTGGTGCCGGTCAGTTCAGCTCGATAGGGACCGTGGTGTGCACTCATCTGCCATTGCCCCCAGGGTTGAACCTGCCAGGTCAGTGGGTCGTGGGTCGAGACAAATGGGTAGAACTGCCCGCGATAATGCACAGCAATCATGCCAACCTTTTCCTGGCGGCTTAACACATTGCGTAAGCCGCCTACCGCCGTCAGAGCCAGATCCGGAGCACCATCAAAGGCATTGCACTGTATCCAGAACCACTTGACCGGAAAGCTGCTGCCCCAGTTTTTCTCGGCGTAGGCGGGTGCATTGGCAAATTCATAGCGCTGTCCTTGCCACTCAATCCATCCCGTTGACAGACCGTGTGCCATGAGAACCTGCCAGCCGGGGTCAAACACGGGCAAAAATGACAACCAACCCGCCGTCGGCTGCTGTGGCTCCGTGGGGTTACCCCAGCCATAAACGGGCACCGTTTCGTAGTGCCAGCGGGTCCAAACGCCGGTAACGGGGTCTTTAATTTGACCCTGGTTGAGGGTGGCAGTGACTCGGTAACCTTCGGCGGGATGGGGCAACCACCCGGGCTGTTGGTTGGGTTGAGCCTGACGCAACCTAACGCCCTGACAATGCTCAAACGCCAATCGGTCATACGCTGCCCAAAAGCCAGCTACGTTTGGCAGGGTGCGATAAACATAATCCTCAATAGGGCCAAGGATCTGCACGGCCCCGCCACTATGGGGCTTTCCTCCAGCCGGGTCGTCAATGGAGTACATGAACGCAAAGGACTGCGCTTCGGTCGGCAGCGTTACCCGAAAATACCAGCCTTCGAAAAATCGCTGGCTGGAGCGATCCCAGTGGTAACCACTATGGGGCGTCTGTAGGTTTAGCGGCGATTTTGGGTGTGGCATTAGAGTTAGCGGTAGAGCTATAGGCCTTGCCGTTGCAGTTAGGACACCGAGTAAAGCTATGCTGCTTGATAGGTAACGGAATGGCCCCCGGCCTAGTCATAAGGGCGCTGGGCCATAAGGGCGCTGGGTCATAAGGGCGCTGGCGGCTGCTAGGGATGGCACGATGATCTTAATCGGCCATTTTGACTGACGATTGACGATGTTGATGGGGAACTGCCCGTGTTGACTACCGATAATTTGTCGTTGATTTTGAGGGCACTGCTCGCCATTCTAGTGGGCTCGGTGGGTGTGATTGCCGTCTTTTACGGCCTTAACCTGCTGGTTGAGCGACTGCCCAAGCGACTGCGGCTGGCATTGCTGCCCTGGGTTTACGTGGGGCCGTCGGTCCTGCTGCTGGGGGCCTACCTGGTGTTGCCTACCCTACGCACGTTTTACATCAGCTTTTTTGGCAACCGCTCAGAAGAGTTTGTGGGGCTAAAGAACTACATCTTTGCCTTCACGGACCCGGACATGCTGATTGCGTTTCGCAACAATCTGCTGTGGCTGGTGCTGGTGACGGGCATCAGTGTCGGGCTAGGGCTGGTGATTGCTGTGCTGGTGGACCGCGTTAAATATGAGCCCCTGGCAAAGTCGCTGATTTTCTTGCCGATGGCGATCTCTTTTGTAGGCGCTAGCGTCATCTGGCGATTTATCTACGCCTACCGGCCAGCGGGCAGCGACCAAATCGGCCTGCTCAATGCCATGATGACCTGGCTCGGCTTTGAGCCGGTGGGTTGGCTGGTGAATCGGGGCATTAATAACTTTGCGCTGATTCTGATTATGATTTGGCTGCAAACCGGCTTTTGCATGGTGCTGCTGTCGTCTGCGGTGAAGGGCATTCCCAAAGATGTGATTGAGGCGGCGCGCATCGACGGAGCCAGCGAGCTACAAATTTTTCGTCGGGTGATTGTGCCGATGATTATGCCGACGGTGACGGTGGTGACGACAACGGTGGTGGTGCTGGTGCTGAAGGTCTTCGATATTGTGTTTGTGATGACCGGCGGCAACCTCGATACTGACGTGATTGCCAGCCGCATGATCAAGGAGATGTTCAACTTTAGAAACTTTGGTCGGGGAAGTGCGATCGCGGTTATCCTCCTCCTTGCCGTCATCCCTGTCATGGTTGCCAACATTCGTCGTTTTCGTCAGCAGGAACTGAGCCGATGACTGCCTACCCCCGTAGCAACGCGCGCGACGAGTCCAAGTTTGAAAGGGTATTGGCTAAGGCCCCGGTCCACTTCGCCGTTATCGCCATTGCCTTTATCTGGACGCTGCCCACCCTGGGTCTGCTGATCAGCTCCCTGCGTCCGCCCGACGACATTGTCAGCAGCGGCTGGTGGAGCGTTTTCCTGCATCCGCTGGAGTTGACCCAGTTCACCCTGAGCAACTATGGCGATGTGCTCACCAGTCAGGGTATGGGGCAGGCATTTTTGAATAGCCTGGTCATTTCCATTCCTGCGACGGTGATTCCCATCTCCATTGCTACCTTTGCCGCCTATGCCCTGGCTTGGATGACATTTCCCGGACGGCAGTTGCTATTTACCATCACCGTTGGGCTGCTGGTTGTTCCCCTACAGATGACGCTGATTCCGGTATTGAGAACCTACAACTCGTTGGGGCTAGCAGGCTCCTTTCTGGCCGTGTGGCTGGCCCACAGCGGCTATGGTTTGCCCCTGGGGGTATACCTGCTGCGCAACTACATTGGGTCGCTACCCAAAGACCTGATTGAGGCCGCAGCGGTGGATGGTGCTTCTCACCTAAAGATTTTTAATCGGCTGATTGTGCCACTGTCGATGCCTGCCATTGCTTCGTTTGCCGTCTTCCAGTTTCTCTGGGTGTGGAACGACCTACTGGTGGCGCTGGTGTACTTAGGCGGCAACCAGGACGTTGCCCCCGTCACGCTGGTTCTGCGTAACCTGGTGGGCGATCGCGGGCAGGACTGGTACCTCCTCACTGCTGGGGCCTTTGTCTCAATGATCGTGCCGCTGCTGGTGTTCTTCGCGCTCCAGCGCTACTTTGTTCGCGGTCTGTTGGCGGGCTCGGTCAAAGGTTAGGTTCTGGCACCATCGGTCAGCACAGCGGTTTGTGCACCATTCCCTACTCCCTATTCCCCACTCCCCTGATCATCATGGCAAGTGTTGTTTTCGAAAAAGTCACCAAACAGTATCCCAACGGCTACGTGGCGGTTAAAGATTTGAGCATGAGCATTGAGAACAAAGAGTTTATTGTTCTCGTTGGCCCGTCCGGCTGTGGTAAAAGCACGTCGCTGCGGATGTTGGCAGGGTTAGAAGACATTTCTAGTGGGAATCTCTACATCGGCGATCGCCGCGTCAACACGGTTTCGCCTAAAGAGCGGGACATCGCCATGGTGTTCCAGTCCTACGCGCTCTACCCGCACATGACCGTGGGCGAAAACATGGGCTTTAGCCTCGATCTTAAGGGTGTGCCCAAAGCGGAAATTCAGAAGCGAGTCCAGGAAGCGGGGCAACAGCTCGGCATTCAGGAACTGCTAAACCGAAAACCCGGCCAGCTGTCCGGCGGTCAGCGCCAGCGAGTAGCGCTGGGTCGGGCAATTGTCCGAAACCCGGCAGTCTTTTTAATGGACGAGCCGCTGTCTAACCTGGATGCCAAGCTGCGGGTACAGGCCCGCGCCGAGCTGAGCCGTCTACACCAAAAGCTGGGCACCACCTTTGTTTACGTCACCCACGATCAGGTAGAAGCCATGACCATGGGCTCACGGATCGCCGTGATGAACCAGGGCATTTTGCAGCAGATTGACACACCGCAAAATATTTATGAACATCCCAACAACCTATTTGTGGCCGGGTTCTTGGGTAGCCCGTCGATGAACTTTGCGCCCGCCCAGCTACAGCAAAAAGACGGCGAACTGGTGGTCCAAACAGCAGGGCTGGTCTTGCCGATTCGGCCGGAGCATCAGGCTCGGTACCGCGAATATGGCAATCGCGACCTGATCTTTGGCCTCCGCCCCGAAGCCATCTATCAGCCTGGGTATGCCCCCTCAAACATTAACGGCGTTACCGTCACCGCCAAAGTGACGGTGGTTGAGCTGATGGGCCATGAAGTCATTGTTTACTGCAATTTGCCCGATGGCACTGAGCTTGTTGCCCGGCTTGATCCCCGCTCTAAGCCCACCGAGGGAGAACAAATTGAGCTGTTGTTGGATACCAGCCGATTCCACTTATTTGACCCAGCAACCGAGCAGACAATCTAGAGCCGACGCTATCCCTCGGCCCAGCGGGGTACGTAGGTCCAGCCCTTTTTGATGGCTTTGCGGCGGGGCTCGTAGTCCGGCTGCTTTTTGCCCACCAGCGCCCAGAACTGCTTGGAGTGGTTCATGTGAATGGTATGGCAGAGTTCGTGGACTAACACATACTCCACTAGATTTGGCGGCAGAAACAGCAGCTTGTAGTTGAGGCTGATGTCTTTACGGCTAGAGCAGCTGGCCCAGCGAGTTTTTTGCCCCCGTACTGACGCCTGCTTAAAGGGCAAGTCAATGTCGAAGCTGACCTGCCGTAGCCAGGGCACTAAATCGCGCTGGGCACGGTGGCTGAGCCACTGCTGCAGTACCGCCTGACAGATAGGAATGCTATCGACATCGCCCCGCACCTTGAGCGTCTTGCGCGGGGTGGGCAGGCAAATTGCGCCAGGGTCAGCCGTTTTTTCGTAGACCACTCGCCAGGTTTCTTTGCAGGCCCGCAGCTCTACCTGGTCTGGCTTCTCGTCTTGCCAGTTGTCGGCTTTACGCGTAGTCAGCAGCTTGGCCCGCGTTTTGATAATCCAATCGCGCCGCTGCTCGATCAGGGCCGGAATCTGGCTGCGGTCAAACTTGTGAGGAATAACAACTTCGACGTCGCCTTCTACCGAAACCCGCAGCGATACCCGCTTGGCCCGCTGAC